>CBFHPF010000051.1:0-10377 GCA_965657665.1 Alphaproteobacteria bacterium
AATCTGCGTCTGTCATCAGGTCAATGGTTGTCAAGGCGAGCGATTTTGCGCCGTCAATCACCGCCTTGTCGCCGCGTTCTGAACCGGCCCATTTGGCAAATTCGGGGTTGTGAATAACAACACTGGGCGGCGCGCAGGCAATCATCGGATGAATGGACGGCACGCGGTGGCTGATATTGCCCATATCGGTTGAGCCCGCGCCGCCGCTTGGCATTTTGTCGAGCGGGAAAAAATCACGCCCAAGGCTTTCAGCGTTTTGCTTATAACGCTCGGCGATTGGCCAGCACTCTTTAATCTCCAGATAATCGCCCAAGGCCCAGTCAATTTGCACCTCGCAGCCCGAAGCCAAAGCACCGGCTTCAAAACAATTTTGCACGCGCTTTTTCAAATCAGCCAAAGCCAGACCGTTCTCGGCCCGCACATAAAAAGTGCCGACAGCATGGTCGGGCACGATATTAGGCGCGAGGCCGCCTTCATTAACAATGCCGTGAATGCGCTCGCTCTGTTTAATGTGCTGGCGCAATTGCGCGATAGATTGATAAGCGGTCACCAAACCGTCCAGCGCGTTAATGCCCGCATGCGGCATGGCTGAGGCATGCGACGGCTTGCCGGTATATGTCACGCGCACTTCATTGACCGCAAGGCTTGGCATGGTGATGAGGTCGATACCGGCAGGATGCACCATCATCGCTGCATCAATATCGTCAAACGCGCCTTGGCGCGCCATCAGCTCTTTGCCATTGCCGGTTTCTTCAGCCGGTGTGCCGAGATAGCGGACTTTGCCGGGCAGGGCATCGCCCAATTTCGCCAAGGCCAAAGACGCGCCGAGGCCGGTTGTCGCGATAATGTTGTGACCGCAAGCATGGCCAATGCCGGGCAGCGCGTCATATTCAGATAAAATGCCGACTTCCGTATCGCCCGTGCCGAATTGCGAGATAAACGCCGTATCAAGACCGCAAGCGTGACGTTCTACACTCAGCCCTGCGGCTTCAACCTTGTCGGTTAAAAGGCCATGCGCGAATGTTTCTTCAAAGGCGATTTCCGGATTGGCGTGAATGGCGTGGCTGGCATCAATCAACTCACCGCTCATCGCATCAATAATATCGCAAAGCTGCTTTTTAAGTTCGGCACTCATATTTTGGCTCCTAACCAATTTTAAAGGGCATGCCCAACAGCATACCACCATCAACCACCAAAAGCTGACCGGTTACATGCGCGCTGGCGCGGCTGGCGAAAAACATAATCGGCCCTTGAATATCATCGGGGCTACCGGCGCGGTGCATTGGCGTATTGCCTTTTTGCGCTTCAGAAATCTTTTCAAAAACTTCATCGCCAAAGGCATTGCGAAACCAATCTGTGCCGACAAAGCCCGGGCAAACCGCATTGACGCGGATATTATCCGGCCCCAAAGAGCGCGCCAAAGCCAGCGTCATAGAATTAAGCGCGCCTTTTGAGGCAACATAAGCCAGCGACGAGCCAATGCCGCGTACACCGGCGACAGACGACACATTGACGATAGATGGCGCGTCGGCTTTGGCGAGATGCGGGCGCGCATGTTTAATCATTTGATACGGGCCAATGAGATTGAGCGCGTAAATTTGCTCAAAATCTACCGCGTCCAAACCGTCCAAATTATCATGGTCCATAAATTTGGTGGTGCCCGCATTATTGACCACACTGTCAAGCCGCCCCCATTGGTCCATCGCGGCTTCGACCAACTTCTTGCCTTCGCTGTCTTCCGCCACATTGGCCTGCACGGCAATGGCGTCACCGCCCGCTGCTTTGCATGCCGCCACAACGCCCTCGGCGGCCTCGGCGCTTTTGGAATAATTGATAATGACCTTGCCGCCGCCTGCTGCAATGCCAAGCGCGGCGGCTTGTCCGATACCGGCTGATGAGCCTGTTACAATTGCTACTTGATCTGAAAAATCCATCGCTTAACTCCTCATACCGGCGCTGCCGGATATTATTTTCCGGTAAATACCGGCGCGCGCTTTTGCATAAACGCCGTTCGTCCTTCGGTATAATCGGCACTGGCCAGACAGTCTGCAAGGCGTTTTTTCACCACAGCCTTATCGGCTTGGGGATTGTCGATAATAAACTTCGAGGCTTGCAAGCTCATCGGCGCATTGGCTGAGATTTGCGCTGTCCATGTTGCCAGCATTTCCTCAAAATCATCGGCAGCCGCCACAGCGTGCAACAAGCCGATAGAAAGCGCCGTGTCCGCGTTTATCTGCGCGGCGGTAAATAAAATACGCTTGGCATGCGATGCGCCGACAGCCGAGACCAATTGCTGCGTCGCATTGGCCGGATAGGCGAGGCCAAGCTTACCGGCGGGCACACCAAATTTGCCGTCGGCGCGGCTCAGGCGCAAATCGCACGCCACCGCAATGCCAAGGCCGCCGCCAATGCAATAGCCCTCAATGGCGGCTAAGGTCGGCACCGGACAAGCGGCAATCGCATCGAAGGCGTCGATGGTGGCGCGGTCAAAATCTGTGCCGTCAGGGCCGCTTAAAACCTCTTCAAATTGCGCGATATCAGCACCGGCGACAAAGGCTTTGCCGCCAACGCCGCGCAAAATAATCAGCCGCATATTTTCAACCGCTGCCAGCTTTTGCATGACCGGCGGGATGGCCTGCCAACCTTCCAAATCGACGACATTATGCTTGGCCGGTAAATTAAACCGCAAATGGCCGATAACACCCTTTTCGGTGGTTTCAATACCTGCCAAAAGCCGCGCCGCGCCGGTTTCTATCGGCGTGATATGCGGCGGGAAATCCGTTTCATGAATGTCGTTCATGCTGTCTCCTGCTGGAAAAAAGCGATTGTATCGGGAAAAACTTTGCCGTCTTGCAGCATGAATAAATGCCCGCCTTCGTAAAAACTCAGCGTCGCATCAGGAATTTGCGTCGCCATCGCTTGCATAACTTGCGGCGCGGCGATGCCGTCATAAAGACCACCCATCAGCTGAACCGGACAAGCAATGCGGTCGAGGCGCGACCAGCAATCATGCTTGGCGCGGGCCAGCAATTGTTGTGTGCGACCATGCGCGAAAAGCGGCTCATCCGCAAAGGCCGACATATCGCGTTGCGCGCGGGCTGTTGCCAATAGCTCAGGATTGGCGGCGATGAAATCATCATCGACCCGCGTATCGTTGAGCTTCATCATGGTCGCCAAATAATCATCACTTACTTCGCCATGCGGATTGTCGAGTTCATGCAGCGGATAGGACGCGCCGCCAGCACCACCGGGCGCGGTACACCAAAGCGCCATGCGGCTAACCCGCGCCGCGTGATTTATCGCCAGCTCTTGCCCCACCATGCCACCAAAGCTGATACCCAACACCATCGCTTTATCGATATTGAGCGCGCTCATCAGCACCGCCGCATCATCGGCATATGCTGCCATTGTGTAGTCAGTTGTGTAGTCCGTTTCGGGTTTTTCCGTTTGGCCAAGGCCGCGTTGGTCAAAAGCCGTGACGCGAAAATGTGCAGTAAGCGGACTATCCATAATATTGGGTTTTTTACGCAAATCCGCGCCCGTGCCGTTCAGCACCAGCAGGTCAGGCCCGCTGCCCGCTTGCTCATAATAAATATTTAAGTCCGAAGTTTGGATATGGGGCATGATGATTGCCTGCTTGCCAGAAGATTCTGGGTAATGGTATCCTTTGGCGTGGACGGGCGAAAGCCCAAACAGGAATTTATTATGTCGCAATCGGTAGAAAAATTGCATCAGCTTGACCCGGTGTGGTCAACCATCCGAGAGGAAGCGGCGGCGCTGGCCGAGCGTGAGCCTGCTTTATCGGGCTTTTTGCACGCCACAATTTTGAATTTTGAGCGTCTTGAAACAGCTGTCGCCTCGCATTTGTCGGAAAAATTGGCAAATTCTGAAATTGGCGCGCGCACGCTTTGCGAAGTGTTTGAAGAGGCGTTTGACAATAATGAGGCGTTTAGCGCGTCTCTGCGAGCCGATATTGTTGCTAATTTCGACCGCGATCCGGCGTGCCGTTCGCATCTCGACCCGGTGCTTTACTATAAAGGCTTTCTCGCTTTGCAAAGCTATCGGGCGGCGCATTGGCTGATAAGCCATGAGCGGCGTGGCATGGCGCTGTATTTGCAAAACCGTTGCTCGGAAGTGTTTCAAACCGATATTCATCCGGCCGCCGAAATCGGTCAGGGCATTTTTATCGACCACGCAACCGGTGTGGTTATTGGTGAGACGGCTGTGGTCGGCAATGATGTGTCGATGCTGCACGGCGTAACGCTGGGCGGCAGTGGCAAAGAAGATGGCGACCGTCATCCGAAAATCGGTAATGGCGTTCTCATCTCGGTTGGCGCGAAAGTGTTGGGCAATATCCGCGTCGGCGACTGTGCCAAAATCGGTGGCGGCTCTGTCGTGCTGATGGATGTGCCGGCTTACACAACCGCAGTCGGTGTGCCGGCCAAAGTGGTCGGCAAGGTTTCGACACCCGAACCGTCGCGGCAAATGGACCATAGTTTCGGCGAAGACGGCGAGAATATCTAAAACGCGTATCACGTCAAAAGGGGAGATTTGGCATGAGTGGATCGACGGGAAGACTGGCAGGTAAGACGGTTTTTGTTTCCGGCGGGGCAAAAGGCTTGGGCGCTGAAATGGCGCGCGCCATGCACGCTGAGGGCGCAAATGTCATGGTCACGGATGTGCTGGAAGATGAGGGCATCAAGCTGGCCGATGCGCATGAAAATATGGATTTCATGCGTCATGATGTTGTAGATGAGACGCAATGGCAGGCCGCTATCGCCAAAACGCTGGAGCAATTTGGCGGCCTTGATGTGATGGTCAATAATGCCGGTATCGCGCATGACGCTACGCCATTGGAAGACACCACGCTGGAGCAATGGCGACACGTCACGTCGATTGATTTGGACGGGGTTTTTCTCGGCTGTAAATATGCCGTGCGGCATATGAAAGAAAAGGGCGGCAGCATTATAAATGTGTCGTCGATTTACGGCATTGTCGGCTCGGCCAATCAGGCGCCTTATCATGCTGCCAAAGGCGGTGTGCGCTTGCTGACCAAATCAATGGCTGTTGAAATGGGCGCGCTGGGCTATCCCATTCGCGTCAATTCCATTCATCCGGGGTTTGTCGGCACTGATATTGTGCGCGATGGCATTAAACAAGCCGTGTCGCAAGGTGTGTTTCCGGGCGAAAATGAAGCGATTGAAATGCTGACAATGGGCATACCGGCAGGACGCTTGGGCGTGCCGCGCGATATTGCCAATGGTGTGGTATTTTTGGCCTCAGATGAGTCCGAATGGATGACCGGTTCTGAACTGGTGATTGACGGCGGCTTCACAGCCCAATAGCTTAGCGACCATCAAAACGAGTCGAGGACTGTTCCATGAATAATGACGAGATTATCCGCGTACAAACTTATATGCGTCTGAAATTTCAAAACGATATGCTGACGTTAAAGCGCGGCGCAAAAGACGATATGATTGAGGTCTATCTCGAAGATGAGTTTATCGGCACTTTGTTTCGTGACGAAGATGAAGGCGAAGTTTCTTACGACTTCAATATGGCCATTCTCGAATTTGATTTACCGACCCTTTAAGACGCCTTTAGCCGCATTATCGCTGGCTGACAGAGCGAGCGGCAGCGCGGAAGTTGCGAATTAAATCTTTCAGCCGCTGGTCTGTTGATGCCCAATCCGATAAATGCGCGCGCTTGAAGCGATAGCTCGCTTGCGCTGTGTTGCCAATATCAAAGCGGCTTTCGCACGTCGGTGTTGGCTTGTCGGGTAGGTCGCAAATAAATATCGGCGCGGCATTGCGCTGGTCTGTAGAGCCGGCTGTCAGGCCGCGGAAAATTTCTTTACTGGCATAAGGGCTGTCGCTGCGAAAGCGGAACGCTTGCAGGCGGTCATCACGCACCACACCGGCACCGGCAATATAGGGCTTGTACAAAGCGTCAAATATTTCCGCTTCGGGTAAATTGCGGTTCATG
Source organism: Alphaproteobacteria bacterium (assembly GCA_965657665.1). Classification (GTDB taxonomy): domain Bacteria; phylum Pseudomonadota; class Alphaproteobacteria; order RS24; family RS24; genus UBA8337. The sequence continues at coordinate 5,986 of CBFHPF010000051.1, forward strand.
GCGCGCAATGTAAGCGTTACCAATTTTGCATCTGCACTTGTGTCCAAAAACGCCTCACCATTGGCTTCTTGCCAAGGGGTCAGTTCGGGCAATAGCGCATGCAGTTCGGCATGGCTCAATTCTATGCCGCGCCGCGTCTGCCCGTTGCGGGTATAATGCGCCGGAACGGCAAATAATGTGCCGCCAACCTCAACCCGCACCCGCGCCGGATCGTCTGTTGGGCTATATGATATGCCCTGCAAATCGCGCACGCCCGGCCCGAAATAGACAGCGTAAAACAACAAGCCGGAGAGGGCGAAGCACACCAGCACGGCAAGGGGAACAGCCCATACAGGCCATTCATGTTCAGGCACGGCCCGCGACAATAAGCGCTTAATCATTGTTTCCTCTCGACAGAGCTTTGAGAGTGTTTACCATGCTGCTCGGTAAAGAAAAAGACAATGTGTCATTCTGGGCGTCAATGCGTGCCTATATTTGATGCGTAAGGGAGGATTGTCTCATGCCACTTTATAGTCTTGGTGATAAATCACCGACCTTGCCGGATAGCGGCAATTATTGGGTTGCACCCGACGCACAAGCCATTGGCGATATTGTGCTGCTGGAAAATGCCAGCATTTGGTTTGGTGCCGTGCTGCGCGGCGATAATGAGCCGATTACCATCGGCGTGAATTCCAATGTGCAAGACGGCAGTGTGATGCATACCGATATCGGTTTTCCACTGACTTTAGGCAAAAACGTTACCATTGGTCACCAAGCCATGCTGCATGGCTGCACGGTTGGCGATAATTCGCTTATCGGCATTGGCGCGACGGTTTTAAACGGCGCGAAAATTGGCAAAAACTGTTTGATTGGCGCGCATGCGCTGGTTGGTGAAGGCAAAGAAATTCCTGATAATTCAATGGTGCTGGGCATGCCGGGCAAAATTGTCCGCGAGCTTGACGAGAATAATGAAAAAATGATGATTGCATCGGCTGAGCACTATGTCGAAAATTGGAAACGCTACGCGCAAAATTTGAAAGTGATTGGATAAAGCATGATTGAGAAAGCGGATTATATCATTGTCGGCGCGGGGAGTGCCGGTTGTGTTTTGGCAAATCGTCTGACTGAAGACGGCAAGAGCAATGTGCTGCTGCTGGAAGCCGGTGGCAAAGATAAAAATCTGTTTATCCATATGCCTGCCGGTTATTCGCAAATCGTGCCTGAGCGCAATGACCAGAATTACGGCTATGAAACCGAGCCGGACCCGAATATGGATAATCGCCAGCTTTACTGGCCGCGCGGGCGCGGCTGGGGCGGTTCGTCGTCGATTAATGCGATGGTCTATATTCGCGGTAATGCGTGGGATTATGACCATTGGAGCCAGCTGGGTAATAAAGGCTGGTCTTATGAGAGTGTGCTGCCATATTTCCGTCGCGCTGAAGATTTTAACGGCGATGGCGACGAAGATTATCACGGCACAGGCGGCCCGCTGAGCGTGCAAAAGTCAAACCGCGAAAACGACGAATTGCTAGATGTGTTTGTTGAGGCGGGTCAGCAAGCGGGCATTCCGTTCACCAAAGATTTTAACGGCAAAAACCAAGAAGGCGTATCGCGCTACGAGCACACGATACGCGGCTCCAAGCGGTGCAGCGCGGCGCAAGGCTATTTGCATCCGGCGCTCAATCGCCCGAATTTGCATACGGAAACAGATGTCACGGTCGACACGATTTTGTTTGAAGGCAAGCGCGCCATTGGTGTCACGCTGCTGCAAAAGGGCAAGCGTCATACGGTTTATGCTGAGCGTGAAGTTATTTTGTCAGCCGGTGCGATTAACTCGCCGCAAATTTTGCTGCGTTCGGGTGTTGGTTCGTCTAGTGAAATCAAGCCGCATGGCATTGAAATGGTTCATGAATTATCCGGTGTTGGGCAAAATCTGCAAGACCATTTGGGGGTTGTCAGCCAGTTTGAGTGCACCCAGCCCGTGACCTTGCATCGCTCGGCGGTGTGGTGGCGCACGCAATTGGCGGGTATTCAATATTTGCTGTTCGGTAAAGGCGATGCGTCGTTTCCGCCAACGGCAGCCGGTGCGTTTTTCAAATCGCATGAGACAAAAGCCGTGCCGGATATGCAAATCCATTATGTGTCGGTCGCTGTGCCGGATGTGCATGGTCGCGCTGATATTCCGACCTCGCATGGCTTTTCATCCATTGTTTATGGCTGTCGCCCTGAAAGTCGCGGTTACATCACATTGAAAACCGCCAATCCGGAAGATGCGCCTGCCATGCATCCGAATTATCTTTCCGTCGAGCAAGACCTGATTGATATTCGCAATGGCTTCCGCAAAACCCGCGATATTTTCATGCAAGAGGCGTTTGACCCGTATCGCGGCGCGCAAATGAAGCCGGGGCCGGATGTCAATGTCGATAATGATGATGAGTTGGATGCCTGGATTCGCGCCACTGGCGAGACGCTGTATCACCCGGTCGGCACATGCAAAATGGGCACGGATGATATGGCGGTGACAGATGAGAACGGCGTGGTGCACGGCCTGCAAGGCTTGCGTGTGGTTGATGCCTCGCTAATGCCGACGCTGATTGGCGGCAACACCAACGCGCCGACCATTATGATGGCTGAGAAAATTTCCGATAATATTCGCGGACAAAATTTCTTACCGGCGCAGCAAGTCGCCGCCGAATAGAGAATGGGAGCACAGCGTCATGGCTAAGTTTGAATTTTTCTACGATATTTCATCGCCCTGGACTTATTTGGCTTTTGCCCGGGTTGAGGCTGTGGCCGAGCGATGCGGTGTTGAGATTGACTTCAAACCTATTTTGGTTGGCGGCGTTTTTAATGCCGTCAACGAAACGGTCTATGAGGCGCGCAGCAATCCGCATCCGGTTAAAGGACGCTATTATGTGAAAGACTTGCGCGATTGGGCGCAGTTTTGCGGCGTGACCATTGGCCAGCCGCCGGTGTTTCCGCTGCCTGCGGCGGGCATTATGCGGGCGGCTTTGGTGGCACAAGATGAAGGCAAGCTGGTGGCGTTTTCAAAAGCCGCGTTTCATGCCTATTGGGGTGAGTTGAAAGATATCAGCCAGCCGGACGAAATGAAGGCTCTATGCGCGGCAGTCGGTATGGATGGTGACGCGGTTTTGGCAGCCATTCAAACCGATGAATTGAAGGCTCGTTTGCGCGACAACACACAAGAGGTGATTGAGCGCGGTGGTTTCGGCTCGCCGACCATGTTTGTTAATGAAACCGATATGTATTTCGGCAATGATCGCCTCGAATTGGTCGAAGCGGCACTCAAAGCCGCATCATAGGCCATTCTATGAGCGGTTCTGACAACGATAGCCTGAAAACCAAGCAACCTATTTTGCGTGCACCGGCAATTGTGTTGGGCCTGATAGCCGTCATGCTGATAATGCAGGCGCTGATGGCATTTGGCGGCTATGCGCAACGCAATGAAATGCTGGTCGCGCTTGGGCTGTTTCCGGCGCGGCTGTTTGCCGAAGGGCTGGGCGGCCTGCCGGGCACTTGGGTGCAGGGCGTTATCAATCTGTTCAGCTATGCGCTGCTGCATGGCAGTTGGACGCATTTTATTCTTAATGCGGTGTGGCTGCTGGCCTTTGGTGCGCCGGTGGCGCGGCGTTTGGGCCCGCGCAAATTTATCTTTCTGTTTATGGTTTGCACCATGCTTGCCGGATTAGGGCAGATTTATGCCGTTTCCTATGAGGCGTATTTGATACCGATTATCGGCGCATCGGGCGGTGTTGCCGGTTTAATGGGCGCGGCCTCGCGCTTTGCGTTTTCGGATGTAAGCTGGCTAGACCCCAGCGCGCAAGACCCGACACGGCGGCTTTTGCCCCTGCGTGAAGTGCCAAAACGCCGTCCGGTTATCATGTTTATTGCCATTTGGCTGATTATGAATTTGGCGTTTGGCTTGCTTGGGCCCTATGGCATGGCCAGCCCTGACGGCGCGGCCGTTAATGTCGCTTGGATTGCCCATTTGGTCGGCTTTTTTGTCGGTCTTGTGCTTATTGGCTGGCTGGAAAAGCCACCGCTTTCGGCATCCGGTGGGCCGGGCCATGTGGATTATGGCGATTGGAAAAACCGCTAGCCGCTTGATATCTGCGTCATCCTGCCGCACAATAAATCGGTAAGGAAATCGGTAAGGAGGCTGGCATGACAATACAGACGATTTTAAACGATAAAGGCGCGGCTGTGATAGCGATTGATGCGGCGCGGTCTATTAATGAAGCCTTGCTGGTTATGAATAAACAACAAATCGGTGCGCTGGTTGTGGCGGGCGGCGGCGAGGGCTGTCAGGGCATTTTTACCGAGCGCGATGTGATGCGCGCTTTGGCCGGGCACGGCGCGGCGGCGCTGGATGAGCCGGTCAGCAAGCATATG
>CBFHPF010000052.1:0-9643 GCA_965657665.1 Alphaproteobacteria bacterium
CTTTATGGGCCACACCCAATACTTTGAAAAGCTGACCCATTTGCTGCGGCGCGGCGAGGCGCAACCGCTCTTGATTAATGTCTTTCTCGCGCGCTGGGCTGGCTTGCATCAAGGCTTGTGCGCGCAAGCTTAATCCCAAAGCCTCCAAAAACGCGCCCTGCTCAGTCACTGGCGCGGTGGTCAAACCATGCGTCTTGGCAATATGCGCCAGCACGGGAAAATTAACATGCGCTGTCAAATCAGCCATGCCGGGGGCGTCGAGCGGGTCAACAGATTTATGCTTTGCCAGCGCTTGAAAGCTGTCGCCGCAGGCTTTCTCGGCATGTCCGTAATCAATCAGCAAAGCCGCCCCGCCATGCGTTGCAATATGGCGCGATAAATGCGCCATTGCTGCTTCGCCCTCAGGGCAGGTCTCGACGGTTTGCCGGTCGGCGATTATGTCCGGCAGGCAGGCGGCAACCGCTTCCGAAAACGGGGTATTCATCTGCTCATTCTCAGTGAACACCAACGCGTCATCATTTGTATCGACCATAACTTCGTGCCAGTTGTTTGACGGCGCGGCCTTGATGAATTGATGTATCGGCAGGGCATCGAAAAACTCATTGGCAACCACCAAGCAGGGCATGGGCGGCAAGCTGGTTATGTCATCATGCCAATGGGCGTGCGGTACAGCGCGCTTTTGGGCAGCGCGCAAGGCGGGGCTTGTCTCGATAAAATGCACTTGAGCCGCTTCGGCGAAGGCCGGTAATACAGATGTTGCACGCAGCATATCGGCCATTAATGTGCCACGCCCGGGGCCAAGTTCTGCGAGGCAAAATGGCGAAGGTCGCCCCATGCGATCCCATAAATCAGCCATCCATGCGCCCAGCAATTCGCCGAACATTTGGCTGATTTCAGGCGCGGTAATAAAGTCGCCGCCATCTTCTCCGGCTACGCCAAACGGGCGGCGTTGCATATAATATCCATGCGTTGGGTCAGCCAAGGCGCGACGCATATATGCAGCCAATGTCATCGGGCCATGCGCGTTTATTTCGTCAATCAAAATGGCCTTTAAGGGGCTCATTTGGCCGACGCTTTCGGCTTGAGGGCAAAGAAGATGAAAGCTGCGCCGGCCAGCAACATCGGCAGTGATAAAATCTGCCCCATAGTCAGCCCGCTGCTTAATATGCCGATATGGGCATCCGGCTCGCGCACCAGCTCAACCAGCGCGCGCGATATGGCATAACCGACCAGAAACAGACCGGTCAGCAGACCCGGGCGGTGCAGGGCGCGAAACTTCCAGACCAGCACATTCAATAAGATGAGCAACAATGCGCCTTCCAGCGCGGCTTCATAAAGCTGGCTTGGATGGCGCGGCAATGGCCCGCCGGTTGGAAAAATAACGCCCCACGGCGCATCGGTCACGCGGCCCCATAATTCGCCATTGATGAAGTTGGCCAGTCGCCCCAGCAACAGCCCCAATGGCACACTGGCAGCGACCATATCGCCGAGCGATAATATTGGAACATTGCGTCGATAGGCAAAAATGATAACCGCCAAAATCACCCCGAAGCAGCCGCCATGAAACGACATGCCGCCCTGCCAAAGCGCCAGTGCCGAACCGGGGTTGGAGAGGTAATAGCCGAAATTATAAAACAGCACATAACCGAGCCGCCCACCCAAAATCACGCCCAGCGTCACCCACAAAAGCAGGTCGTCAATATCATCTTCCGAGGCCGGGTTTTTGCCGGCCCACAGCGCGGGCGTTGTGGTCATTTTGACGATATATTTCCACCCGCCAACCAGGCCGATAATATAAGCCAGCGAATACCAGCGAAGAGCAAACGGGCCGATTTCAAAAATCACCGGATCAATATTGGGGAAGGGCATGAGCGCGTCTTGTTCCGAAAGTAAAATTCTCCTTGCATTATAGCACGCTCTGGTCAATTTTGCGCCTATGAGCGAAATGAAAAACAAATTGTTTGATGATTTGGGCGGTCTGGTTTCCGGCCTCGGCATTGCGGCACAAGGCGCGCGCGAAGAAGTCGAGCAAGCCATGCGTGGTCGCATTGATGCGTTATTGGCTGAAAAAGGCTTGGTGACGCGCGAAGAATTTGAAATGGTGCGCGACATGGCGACCAAAGCGCGGGAAGAAAACGCCGCTTTGCGCGCTGAATTGGACGCGCTGAAAAAGAAAAAATAAGCCGCGCTCACAACCCCACCGAAAATCCGTAAACGCGCAATTTTTCGAAACGGTGGTGGATTAAATTTTCATTGCCTCATAAATCCTTTTGTCGACTCAGTGAATCAGACACTCTCATTGGTGTGTGAGGGGGCTACGACCCCCTAGATATGGACACAAGACGACACGAGAGATAAGGCCCCCTTTATGAGCTCTGCAACAGCTGAAAATATTCAATACGATCATCCTATTGATATGATTGAAGGATTGGCCACCTCGCATGAATGGCCCTTTGAACGCGGCACTGAAGACGATGTAAATGTCTGCATTGCCGGCGCGCATTGCGATTATCACTTGGCGATTAGCTGGCGGCCTGATTTAGGCGGTCTGCACGTTGCCAGCGTGCTGGACACACGGGCGCCAAAAGGCAAACGCGGTGAAATTCATGAATTGCTGGCACTGATTAATGAGCAATTATGGCTTGGTCACTTTGATGTGTGGTCGGGCGATGGTGCGATTTTGTTCCGCAATACCATGTTTGTCAGCGGGCATGGTCTTTCTGAGGGCCAATGCGAAGAGCTTATTAATCATGCGCTCGAAACCTGCGAGCGGTTTTTTCCGGCTTTTCAATTCCTCATTTGGGCCGGTCATTCGCCGCAAGCGGCACTGCAAAGCAGCCTGTTTGAGACGCGGGGCGATGCCTGAGAGTCTGACGGGTCTTTTAGCCAATGACCGCATTTTGCTGGTCGGCGGTGGCAAGATGGGCATGGCTTTGCTGGATGGCTGGCTGGCAGCCGGTCTCAGCCCCCAACAATTCGCTGTGCAAGAGCCGCACCCTTCAGATGCATTGCAAGCAACCGGCGTGTCGCTCAACCCTGATGACAGTTTTGCCCCGTCTTTAACGGTGCTGGCGATAAAGCCACAAATGGTTGGCGATGTGTTGCCACAACTCACGCTGCCTGATGGCTCACTGGTTGTGTCGCTCATGGCCGGTGTTGCCGTCGACAGCATTAAAACGCTGCTTGGTAAATCGGGCGATGTGGCGGTCAAATGCATTCGCACCATGCCCAATACACCGGCCTCCATCGGCAAAGGCATCACCGCTTTATTTGCTGAGGCGGCGGTAGAAGCAGTCGAGCGCGATAAGGCGGCGGCCCTTTTGGCGGCAGTCGGCGAGACGGTTTGGCTCGATAATGAGGCGATGATTGACGCCGTGACGGCGATTTCCGGTTCCGGTCCGGCCTATGTGTTTTATCTGGCTGAGGCCATGAGCGCGGCCGGTCAGGCTTTGGGCATGAAAGAAGACATGGCGCAAAAGCTGGCTATGCAGACTATAATCGGCGCGGCAGCCATGTTGGATAATCCGCAGGCTGATGCGTCCGAATTGCGCCGCAATGTCACCTCGCCGGGCGGCACAACGCAAGCCGCGTTGGATGTGTTGATGGCAGAAGACGGCATGGGAAGTTTGATGCGTCGGGCGACACAAAACGCCGCTGAACGCGCTCGTGAACTGGCCCAATTGGCTGCTGATAAAAGCGACTAAACCGGAAGCGAGATTGTAGCGCGCAAGCCGCCCATTGCACTTTTTGACAAGACAATATCGCCGCCATGACCGCGCGCCACGTCGCGGGCAATTGCGAGGCCAAGCCCTGTGCCACCGGTTTGCGCATTACGCGCATCATCCAGTCGATAAAACGGGCGGAATACTTCCTCCAGCTTATCATCCGGAATGCCGTTGCCATTATCATCGACAATAATTTCGACCTTATCGCGCGCGCTGTTCAGTTGCGCCGTCACATGCACAAGCGCGGCATGATTGCAGGCATTATTGACCAGATTAGTGATGCACCGGCGCAGCGCATTTTGCTTCATCGACACATTGAGTTCGGGTGTTTCGACCAGACGCACTTGCACATTCGGCCAGCGTCTTTCCGCATCATGGTGAATTTGATTGAGGAAAGGCGCGAGCGCGGCTTCTGCTGCCGTCTCGCCTTGATAGCCGCGCGCGAATGCCAGATAATCATCCAGCATATCTTCCATTTCAGAAATATCGGCGTTTAATTCTTCGGCATCGTCATTTTGCGGCAACATGGCCATATGCAATTTCAACCGCGTTAGGGGCGTGCGCAAATCATGGCTCACACCGGCAAGCATGGTTGTTCTTTGCTCAATCTGGCGTTGAATACGGTCACGCATCTCAATAAAACTGGCAGCGGCAGAGCGCACTTCGGTCGCGCCGGAAGGGCGAAAGTCCGGCATGTCGCGGCCTTTACCAAATTCTTCGGCGGCTTTGGCGAGGCGCTGAATTGGGCGGATTTGATTGCGCAAAAACACCCCCGACACGACCAGCAAAATCACCGAAGTACCAATCATCCAAATCATAAATATATGGCTATTAGTGGCGTAAACCCGTTTGCGTTGCGCCAATACGCGCATCACTTCGCCGGGCAGCAACACCCGAATATCAACGTAATTATCGTAGGTTTGCGTATCAATCCAAAACGGACGCCCGACTTGTTGGCTCAATTCGCGCGACAAAGACTGATGCAGCAAAGCGACAATCGGCGTCTCGCGGTCAGCCGGTAAAGTTTCGCCCGGCAAGAAAGCCACCGACATGGAAAACGCATCACCGGCCATTTGGCTCAGCAATTCGCCATCGCCGCCTTGCTCGCGCATGCGTAAATCTGTCAGCATGGCGATATCAGAAACCACCGCCCGCGACAGACGCTGCGTCACAGTTGACCAGTGCCGCTCCATAAACACAAAAGCGACAACGATTTGCGTCACCACCACGGGCATCACAATAATCAACAGCGAGCGGGGAAACAGGCCGGTCGGCATATAGGTTTTTAAAAGAGCGGAAAGCGAAAAACCCATTTTCTAATCCGTTCTCAACACATAGCCGGAGCCGCGCACGGTTTGCAGATAAATCGGCTCGCGCGGGTCTTGCTCAATTTTGCGGCGCAGCCGATTGATTTGCACATCAATGGCGCGTTCGGAAATATCTTCCCCATCAGCCAATTCGAGACGCGACACCACGCGGCCGGGTGTATGGGTCAGGCAGCGCAGCACTTCAATCTCGCGGGTTGTTAGCGTTATGCGCGCGCCATCATTGGTTAACTCACCTCTATCGAAGCGGAATAAATATCCGCCAAAGCGCACTTCTTCCGGCGGGTCGAGGGTGTTTTCATCAGCTCCACTGCGCCGCAAAATATTTTGAATGCGCAGCAGCAACTCTTTCGGGTCAAACGGTTTGGGCAAATAATCATCAGCCCCGACAGCCAGTCCTTCAATGCGGTTTTCGGTTTCGGCTAAAGCCGTCAAAAGCAAAATCGGCACGCTGTTTTCGGCTTGGCGCAATTTCTTGGTAAACTCCAAACCGGTGACGCCGGGCATCATAATATCGAGCACCAGCAAATCATAAGTCAGCGCATCCATTTTCGACTGCGCCTCAGTGGCATCAGCGGCTACTGATGTGCGATAGCCATTATCTGACAAATAACGCTGCAGCAAAGAGCGGATGCGGTCGTCATCATCGACAATCAGAATATGCGGGGTCGTTTCGTCCGGATGGCTCATCAGATGATATTATACCTCTTTACCGTCACGCGCGGCACGCGAACTGTCGATTAACTTATCGACACTATCACGGTCCTCGGAATTGATGACAAGTCGCATGGTTTTTTTCCACTGCTCAAATGCTTGCGGGCCGATAGCCGCCAATACGGCCTCGAAACGCGTTTCTTGCGGCGCAATCAGCTGATCGTGAAGCTGTTTACCGGCATCGGTCAAATATAGCAGCCGCTTGCGGCGGTCTTTTGCACCAATGCGCTGCTCAATATAGGCCGCATCAATAAGCTCGCGCAAAACCCGTGCCAGGCTTTGTTTGGTCACGCGCAAAATATCCAGCAAGTCAGCGATAGAAATACCCGGATTGCCAGCCACGAAATGCAGCACGCGGTGATGTGCGCGACCAAAATCATGCGCCTCTAAAATGGCATCGGGGTCGGCAATGAAATCGCGATAGGCGAAAAACATCAATTCAATGGCATCATTGAAGTCGTCATTCGGCTGATTGTTGTTTTTGCTCATCACGGCCTGCGTAAAAGGGTCAGTCTTATTGACATAAATTATCTGCACTGATAATGCTAGCACGTTAACGCAGTTCGGCCTTGAAAATAAGATAGTGGCCGTAGAAGTGGGGGCTTCACGATGAGCATCGCCTTTGACCAGCGCGACGGGTTTATCTGGATGAACGGTGAAATGTCACCTTGGGCTGAAACCAAGGTGCATGTGCTGACCCACGGCTTGCATTACGGCTCCAGCGTGTTTGAGGGCGAGCGTGCTTATAATGGCACTATCTTCAAGCTGCGCGAGCATACGCAACGCTTGTTTTACTCAGCCAATGAGCTGGGCTTTGAAATTCCTTATACAGTCGATGAAATTGACGCGGCTTGTGTTGCCACCCTTGAGGCCAATAATTTGGTCGACGGATATATCCGTCCGGTGGCTTGGCGCGGCAGCGAGATGATGGGCGTTTCGGCGCAAAACAACCGCATTAATGTGGCTGTTGCAGCGTGGGAATGGCCGTCTTATTTCGATCCTGAAGAGCGCTTGAAAGGCATTCGTTTGGATATGGCGAAATACCGCCGCCCGTCACCTGAAACCGCGCCGTGCCATGCCAAAGCGGCCGGTTTGTATATGATTTGCACCCTGTCCAAGCATGAGGCGGAAAGCAAAGGCTATGCCGATGCGATGATGCTGGATTGGCGCGGACAAGTGGCTGAGGCCACCGGCGCCAATATGTTCTTTGTCGATAATGGCACGATACATACGCCGACGCCGGATTGTTTCCTCGATGGCATCACGCGGCGCACCGTGATGGATTTGGCGCGCAAACGCGGCCATGAAATTGTTGAGCGCGCGATTATGCCCGAAGAATTGGAAAGTTTTTCCGAGTGTTTCATCACCGGCACGGCGGCGGAAGTCACGCCGGTTTCAGAAATCGGGCCGTATAAATTTACCCCGTCTGATATTTCCAAAAACCTGATGGATGACTACGCCGCGCTGGTAAACGGCTAAAAGCGTCTTTTCATTTCGCGTATTCCGTGCCACGCTTTCGCTCTATTGAGGGATTGTGTGAGGAAGAACGTTATGGGCTTTTACGACAAATATATTCTGCCGCGTTTCATTGGCACGGCATGCGGCACCAAGCCGATTTTAAAACAGCGCGAAAAAGTTGTGCCGCATTGCGAAGGCCGCGTGCTGGAAGTCGGCATGGGAACAGGTCACAATCTGGAATTTTATGATCCGAAAAAAGTTGATATGGTTTTCGGGCTGGAACCGGCCCCTGATATGGTGGCGCGCGCCAAGCCGCTGGCTGAAAAAGTGCCGTTTGATGTTGAGTTCATCGACCTGCCGGGCGAGCAAATTCCGCTTGATGATAATAGCGTCGACACGGTTTTGCTGACTTATACTTTGTGCACCATTCCCGGAACTTTGCAGGCGATGGAAAACATGCGCCGCGTATTGAAGCCGGGCGGGAAGCTGATTTTTTGCGAGCATGGCAAGGCGCCTGATGCGGCTGTCGCTAAATGGCAAAACCGCCTCAATGGGGCGTGGGGCAAAATTGCCGGTGGGTGCAATATGAACCGTGAAATTCCGCGCCTGATTGAAGAGGGTGGCTTTAAAATCACCAATATCGACGAAATGTATGTGCCCAGCACACCAAAAATCCTCGGCTATACTTATTGGGGCGCGGCAACCATTAAATAATTTCGCTACTTCATATTCGCGGTGAGAAGCCGACGTCCAGTGCTTGCGCACTGGTCGCTGGCGTAAGGCGGGCTAGGGTTCGCTTTGCTCACCAAGCCCTTATAGCGTGGCGCACCGGGGAAGATTCGAACTCCCGACCCCCAGATTCGTAGTCTGGTGCTCTATCCAGCTGAGCTACCGGTGCCTCGGCACGCTTTGTATAACCAGACTTGGCTGATTGCAAGCGCTAATCAGCCGCGAAGCAATCGCGATAGCCGCGCATGTCGCCCAAACTGTCGGCACACCACACACCGCGCGCCACAGCACGCGTCACACAATCCGCCGCCAAGGCACCCAATTCTGCCAAAGCGACCGCCCGTTGCGCTGGGTCATCAGCCAGTTTTTCGTGCCCCATAGCCAGCACAAATAAACTGTCGCCATCAAACGGCGTATGCACCGGACGAATGGCACGCGCCAAGCCGTCTTGCGCCATAATCGCCACACGCTTGGCTTCCGCCACGGTTAAATCAGCCGCCACCGCAATCACCCCAATGGTTGTATTGCCCAAGGCGCGCGCCAGCTTTGAGGCGGCGAGAGGATGCGCTGTCGCATCACTTGGCTGGGCTGCTAATTTAGCATGCCCAAACTCCAAATCTCCGCTTTGTTTGAGCGCAAAATTTTGCGCCCAAAAGCGCCCTTGCCCATCAACCACTGAGCCGAGCGGATTGACAGCGATGAGCGCGCCCGCTTTCACCGCGCCATCAATGGCGATAGAAGCCGTGCCCAGACCGCCTTTCAATTGTCCCGCTTGCGCGCCATAACCGGCACCGAAATTGCCGCAAACCACATCCAGATTGGCGGCCTGATAAGCGGCGCGACCAAGCGCACCATAAGGCGAAGTATCGCCCCAGTTTTTATCGCCGCCATTGGCCAGATCAAATAAAATCGCCGCCGGTATAATCGGCGACGGCACGGGCGCACCGGTGGGAAAGCCGCGCCCTTCAGCCGCCATTGCGGTGGTGACGCCCGACGCGGCATCCAGACCATGCACAGAGCCGCCAGCCAAAACAATAGCATCGGCTTTCTCAACCAAGGTTTCCGGTTGCAGCGCATCCGTTTCGCGCGTGCCCGGCCCGCCGCCCGGCACACTAACACTCACTGTAGCTGGCGCGTCCGGCACTATAACACTGACGCCGCTGCGCAAGGCTTCGTCATGCGCCGCGCCTATTTTTAATCCGGTAATATCAGTAATAGTGTTTTTCGGGCCCGGCGTAAGCAGCATTGGTATTCCCTCGCGCATATTAGCTATTGCGCCAAACGCTAGCCCTCGGTTGATGCCTCGTCAACTGCCGACCCGTCTTCATGCGCCCGCTTCTTCATCGCGGGGGGCCCATTCTTCATCGCGTGGTGCGCCGGGGCTGGCATGCGGCAAAGTGATTTTAAACGCTGTGCCATGCGCATCGGCTTGTGCCAGTTCAATGCGCCCGCCATGCCAACTCAGCAAATCAACGACAATCTTCAATCCAAGGCCCGTGCCATCAGGTCGCCCGAAGCCTTGCACATGCGGCATGAGCAGCGTGCCAACTTTGCCAACTGGCAGGCCGGGGCCGGTATCGGCAATAATAATTTCGCATTTCTCATCATCGGAAGCGGCGCTGATCCGCACTTGTTTTTTACCGCTTTGCGCTTTCATCGCCTGCATGGCGTTAAGCACGAGATTGTAAACCA
>CBFHPF010000053.1:0-9565 GCA_965657665.1 Alphaproteobacteria bacterium
GATAAGCTTGAATTCTCTAGTGCCGAATCCGCCAGTATCCCATCGCGTATTGTTACCGGTTTCGAATTTAAAGATGACGAAAGTAAGCTTCCTTTAGAATGTTCAATGGGCATTATTCATGAAAAGCGGCCACCGAAGAGGTTTCATTGGGCTGTGGTTTCCGAAAAATTTAATTCTCGACTATTTTTCAACTCCTTTGATGAAATTTATGAGGTCCCAGATGAAACTTTTGCTGTTTTCAGGCTTTATTCCAGCGATAAGAAAGAGTTTTCAGAAAAACGTTTTGACCTTCAAAGTTTGAACGATTTACCAGATGGAATATCCGTCGCTGACTTGTTCGGAAGTGATTCAAATCTGGATCCCGAAAACTTCTGTTATGTCTCGATGTTTTCAAATTTTGGCGGCTTCCTTATGTATTCTTCAATGTATAAGCAAGGCTCAATGACTATTGAACACTCGTTTTAAGCTTCATGCTTTTCTATATTGCCATTGGTCATAGGGGTAAAAAGCTAGATAAAATTTGAGATGGGTCTTCTCAAAATTAAAATCTTCAATATTCTCTACAAGGCGAAAAAGTAACAGTGCACAGTATCGCCAATTATTGCTGTAGCTATTTCGACTGATCCCCGACACGCTCAGGTTTCGGCGCGGCTTGCCTCGGCTTCGCGCTATGGCTAAGCTTTCTGAAAAGAAAGGGCGCGTCATGCAGCTATTAAATTTTCACCAAATCACGCCGCGCATCGGCACGGCAGGGCACCCAAAGCCGGAAGATTTTCCGGCTATTGCCGCCGCCGGTTATCAAGTGGTGATTAATCTCGCCATGCATGATGCCGATGACGCGATTGCCGAAGAGGGCAAATTGGTCAGCGCGGCCGGCATGGCCTATTTTCATTTGCCGGTGCCTTGGGAGGCACCAACGGCGGACCACCTGAAAACTTTTATTGGTATTATGGATGCGCTGAGCGACAAGCAAGTGCTGGTGCATTGCCAAGTCAATGCCCGCGTCTCGGCTTTCATGCTGAAATATCTCACTTTCAAAGGTGTGTCGGAAGCGGACGCGACAACGCCGCTTATGGAAAAATGGAAGCCGCAAATGGACGATACGTGGAAAGCGTTTTTGGCGCTGGAACATGAGGCGGTAGGCTGATGGATGCTGCCGCGCTCAAAATTCGTCCGATGCACCAAGCCGATGCGGCGGCTGTGATAGAGATTTATCAGCAAGGCTGTGACACCGGTCATGCGACCTTCGCCAAAACAGCAGGAAGTTGGGCCGAGTGGGATGAGGCGCATCTTGCTGACTGTCGCTTGGTAGCACAAAGCGGGCAAACTATTTTGGGCTGGGTGGCGTTGTCAGCTTTATATTCGCGGTGTGTTTATCGTGGCGTGGCAGAGGCCAGCCTTTATGTCAGCGAGAGCGGTCGCGGGCAGGGGGTCGGCGGGGCTTTGCTGAGGGCGTTAATTGACGATAGCGAGGCGCAAGATTATTGGACGCTGCGCGCTTTGATATTTCCTGAAAACACAGCCAGTCTTGGCTTGTTTGAAAAACACGGCTTTGCATTTTTGGCGCGGCATGAAAAGCTAGGGTTTATGGAGCACGGGCCGATGAGCGGTCAATGGCGCGACGTTGCGCTGCTGGAGCGGCGCAGCCAAAAGGCGGGGCGATAATGAAAAAGCATCTCAATATCTCATTGTTTATCGGCATTGTGCTGGGTGGCTTGGGCGCGTTGCCCATCGGCTTTGCGCTCGGCGTTTATTATCTGCCAATATTAGTAGCCAGCGACGGGGCCAGCGCGACGCAAGTGGCGGCGGCCAAATCCGGCGCTGTGATACAGGCCAATTTCCGCAAAGACCTGAAAGGCAGTGACGGCTTTCATTGGGGTGAGGGCACGCTACATCTAACCCGCGAAGGCGGACAGTATTTCTTCACGCTGGATGGCAGCGTATCGCCCGGGCCTGATTATAAGCTTTATCTGACGCCTGAATATGTTGAAGACGAAGCCTCGTTTTTGGATATTAAAGCGCAGTCTGTGCGGGTGGCGGATATTACCGGCTTTGATAATTTCCGCGTTGATGTGCCGATGTCGATTGACCCGACGCAATATCCAGCGGTGATTATTTGGTGTGAGCGGTTTGGTGAGTTTATCACCGCGGGCCGTTTGGAGGCGAAATGAGCCCGTATCTTTATCTGACGGGTGCTATTTTGCTGGAAGTATGCGGTACATTAATGTTGCCGTTTACTGAGAAATTCACCAAGCCTTTGCCGACAATTGGCTTGGCGGTGTTTTACGGCCTATCATTTTATTTAATGACCTTCACGCTGGGCAAATTGCCCCTCGCTGTGGTTTACGCCACTTGGAGCGGCATGGGCATTTTTGCCATTTCGGTCGGGTCGTTTTACCTGCTCAACCAAAGCCTGAGCTGGCAAGTGATTGTCGGCATGGTGCTGATTGTGCTCGGCGTTACGCTGGTCAATATGTACGCCAAAATGCCTTAATAAACTGGTATTCAATAGACAAAGAGTCATCCAAAAACGGGTATGAGGCGTAAATCTCCTGAATAAGGAGAATAAATGCTAACCCGTATCAGTAGAAACCAGCTTAAGCGTTTGATTGGCAGCATGCGTGGCCAGCGCGTGCATACGCGCAATTGCCCCGATTTGCCGCTTATCAATGGCCGTATTGCGGTTGTCACCGGTATTACATCGGGAATTGGTAAAGAGACTGCGCGCGGTTTGCTAAGCCGTGGCGCACGTTTGCTGGCTGTGTGCCGCAATCCTGAAAAAGCCGATGCACTGCGAGCGCGTTTTGCGGCCGAAGGGCTGAACACCAAATTGCTGGAAATTATCATTGCTGATTTGGGTCGCCCCGAAGCGGCGCTGCAGGCTGCGGCGGAAATTAAAGCGCGGCTCAAAGGTGCGCAGATTGATATTCTTATTGAAAATGCGGCCGAGTGGCTGTCGCAGTATGGCGAAACAGACGACGGGTTTGAGCAAAGTTTTGCGACCAATGTATTGGGCCATTTCGCTTTGCGGCGCGGCTTGATGAACGGTGCGCTAGGTGCACATGCGCGGGTTATCGTGGTTACTGATGATATATATGTGCTGGCGCAAAGCTGCTCGCCGCATTAT
This sequence comes from Alphaproteobacteria bacterium, assembly GCA_965657665.1. GTDB lineage: Bacteria > Pseudomonadota > Alphaproteobacteria > RS24 > RS24 > UBA8337. The sequence goes on from CBFHPF010000053.1 coordinate 3,128, forward strand.
CGCTGGCGCGGTGTGCTGGGCGGCATGCGCGCTTACACACGCTCAAAGCTCGGCAATTTCTGGATTGCACGCGAATTGCAAAGACGGCAAAGCAATCTCAATGTGTTTATTGTCCACCCCGGCGTAGCAGCCAGCAATTTAGCGCGATCTGCGACCGAAAAAGCGTCGCTGAGCGGGCGTTTGGTGGGCTGGGTACGGAGCAAAATCATGATGTCCTGCCGCCAAGCGGCGCAAACAACCTTGCTGTGCGCAACGCAAGATAACCTCAGCCATGGCAGCTATTATCATAATGTGCATGGCGAGATTGAATTGAATAATGATGACCCGGCGATGAACGATATCGCCGCCGCCGCTTTATGGAATCGATGCGTTAAACTGACAGACGCTTTGATGACCGAAGAAGCCGCCGGTCGGGTTGCATGAAGCGAATTGCCAATAGGGCCAATTTCGGCTAGCTTCCGCGCCAGTTACAGCTAATGGCGGGACTTACATGTCTGTTCAAAAAAGCACTTCGCGGGTGACCGTCCCGCAATTAATGGCGCAAAAAGGCGACCGCCCGATTGTCTGCCTGACATCCTATCATGCGCACACGGCGGCGTTGATTGATAAGCACGTCGATTTGCTGCTGGTCGGTGATAGTCTCGGCATGGTGATGTATGGCATGGAAAACACGCTGGGCGTGACGTTAGACATGATGATTGCCCATGGCGCGGCTGTGGTGCGCGGCTCTTCACAAGCCTTGGTGGTGGTTGATATGCCGTTCGGCACTTACGAAGAAAGCCGCGCTCATGCGTTTCATAATGCAGCGCGTGTGATGAAAGAAACCGGCTGCCAAGCAATTAAGCTGGAAGGTGGCGCGCGCATGGCTGACACGGTGCGCCATTTAACCCAGCGCGGTATTCCGGTGATGGGGCATATCGGCCTGACACCGCAAAACGTCAATGTGATGGGTGGCTTTAAAACGCAAGGGCGCGATAAAGAGCAATGGCCTGAAATCGAAGCTGACGCCAAGGCTTTGGCCGAAGCGGGGGCGTTTTCAATTGTGGTTGAAGGTGTGGCGGCTGAATTGGCTGATAAAATCTCTGCCAGTATTGACGTGCCGACCATTGGCATTGGCGCGTCTGCCGGTTGTGACGGCCAAATTTTGGTCACCGAAGATATGCTTGGCCTGTCGCCGAGCGTGCCGAAATTTGTTAAGGAATTTGCCGGTCTTGGCGCTAAAATCGCAGAAGCGGCTGAAGCCTATGCCGATGAAGTTCGGTCGCGGAAATTTCCCGCGCCGGAGCATACATATGCTATGAAACAGGACAAGTAAGCCTGATAAGAAGAGATAATGATCGGAGCCGGTTGTGAGTGATATTTTTGATGAAGTAAGTGCCGAATTGCGCCGCGATAATATGCAGGCCGCATGGGATAAATATGGTCGCTATATAATCGGCGCGGCCGTCGGCCTTGTGGTTCTTGTGGCGGCATATGTTGGCACAACAACAGCAATTGAGCAGAGTAATGAAGCGGCGTCGGCGCGCTATGATGCGATGCTGGCAACGCTGGCTGAGGACGATGGCGCGGCCAATATTACAACGCTGATGGCATTCGCCGAGGCTGAAGATAATGGCTATGGCGCCTTGGCGCGCTTTAATGCGGCGTTGCAACAGGCGCGGCGCGGCGATAGTGCTGCCGCTTTGGAAGGTTTTGAAATCTTGGCTGATAATGGTGGTCTGCCGGATACTCTGCGCGATTTGGCGGCTTTGCAGGCTGCGATTGTCATGCTCGATACAAATGGCGATTTGGTGAAAATCGAGAGCCGTCTGCGTGATTTGTTGAAAGATGGTAACGGCCTACAGCCAATGGCGCGTGAGACGCTGGCATTGGCTTATATGGGCAATGATTTGCCGCTTAAGGCGCGCGAGTTGTTTCGCGCTCAACTGAATGACCCGACCATTAGCAGCCTGACGCGCGAGCGTGCTTCCATCATGTTGCAAAGTGTCAGCGCGTCTTTGACAGATATTCCCGCGCCGTCACAAGAAACGGCAGATGAGAAAGCGAAAGGTGAATAGGGCTTATGGTGCACCGTATTCATCCTATCTTGAGTGTTGCCTTCGCGGCGGTTCTGGCCGCTTGCTCGTCTTCCGGTGATAAGGAAAAATTTGACGGCGACCGCATTTCGGTTTTGAGCTTTGAAACGAGCCTGCGCGAAGACCCACGCTTGCGAGATGCGCCCGTGCAAATCGTGCCGCCGTTTCGCAATAATGGCTGGTTCAATCCGGGTGGTCTTTCAACCCATGCCGCCTATCACTTGGAAGTTGATGGGCTGAACATCGCCTATAATGTCGATATGGTGAAGGGCAACAGCACCTTGGCCTTGATTAAAGCGCCGCCGGTGGTTGCTGAAGGCAAGGTATTTGCGATGGGCGCGGCGCTGGATGTTGCGGCAGTTGATGCCAAGACCGGCGAGAAGATTTGGCAAAGCTCAGTTTTGGCCGAGTTTACCGAGAAGAATTTTGGCCTGACACGGCTCATCGGCACGGAGCAGCGCCCCCCTATGGTGCGCGACGGCTTTGGTGGCGGCCTAGCTTATGAGGCAGGGCGGATTTTTGTCACCACCGGCTTTGGTGAAATAATGGCCCTGAGCGCAAAAGACGGCAAAGTGCTGTGGCGCGAGAGAAATAATATTGGCTTCTCAAACGCGCCAACTGTGCGCAATGGGCGGGTGTATGTTGCATCGCAAGACAGCCGCTTGCAGGTGTTTTCAGCCTCAGATGGCGCGCGCTTGTGGGAGCATTTGGCGATTGATGAACCGGCCACCATTATGGGCGCGACGAGTGTTGCAGTAACCGAGCAAGTGGTGGTCGCCGGTTTCAGTTCCGGTGAGATTGTTGCGCTTAGCCCGGTTAATGGGCAGGAATTATGGAGCGAAAGCCTGACCAGCCGCGGTACGCAGGTGACACCATTGTCGCAATTGAACGCCATTGTCGGGCGGCCTGTGATTGACCGCGACCGCGTTTATGTGACCAGCCATGGCGGTCGCACAGTGGCGATGGATTTGCGCTCCGGTGAACGTATTTGGACGGCGGATGTCGGCTCTATCGAAACGCCGTGGGCGTTGGGTGATTATGTTTTGCTGATGTCGCTGGACGGCAAACTTGTGGCTTTGTCGCGCGAGCAGGGACGGGTGCGTTGGTTGGCTGAATTGCCGGCTTTTGAAAATGAAGCATCGCGCAGCGACCGCATTCGGTGGGCCGGCCCGCTTTTGGCGAGCGGTAAAATTGTGTTGGCGTCATCGCATGGCAAGCTGGCGGTGGTTGACCCGACCAATGGCGAGCTTGGCGAATTATTGGACAATAAAGACGCGGTGTCGGTGACCCCCGTTATTGCCGATGGCACATTGTTTATGTTGAGTGATGCGGGCACGCTCATTGCGCGACGATAGGGGCGCGATATGGGCGCGTCTTATGTAACTCCTTTTGTGTTGGCGATTGTCGGTCGCCCCAATGTCGGTAAATCTACTTTGTTCAACCGCTTGGTCGGGCGCAAATTGGCGCTGGTGGATGACCAACCAGGGGTAACGCGCGACCGCCGCTTTGGTGATGCGCGCTTGGGCGATTTGCGGTTTCAAATTGTTGACACTGCCGGTTTTGAAGAAGGCAAAGCAGGCTCGCTGGAAGCGCGCATGCGTATGCAAACCGAGGCGGCGATTGAAGAAGCCGATATGGTGCTGATGCTAACCGATGCGCGGGTCGGCATTTTGCCGGAAGACGAGTTGTTCGCCCGTCTGCTGCGCAAGTCCGCTGTGCCGGTTATGTTGGCGGCCAATAAATCGGAGAGTAAGGCTGCTGATGCGGGCCGCAACGAGGCTTTTAAGCTGGGCTTGGGCGAACCGATTGCGCTATCTGCCGAGCATGGGAGCGGCACGGATGAGCTATACGTGCAATTGCGTGATGCGATTGATGCGTTTAAAGCGCAAAACCAGTTTGTCGATGATGGGGCGGATGACGACGACGAAGATGAAGATTTCGACCCTGATATTGAATTTGAAGATGACCCTGAAAAGCCGTTGCGGGTTGCCATTTTGGGCCGTCCCAATGCTGGTAAATCGACGCTGATTAATTATTTGCTGGGGCAAGACCGCTTGCTGACCGGCCCTGAGGCGGGCATTACCCGCGACTCTATTTCCGTCAATTGGTTGTGGGAAGACGCCGCCGCGCCGGGTGGCGCGCGCCCGATTACCTTGTGGGATACGGCGGGTGTGCGCAAAAAAGCGCGGGTGACGGAGAAGCTGGAAAAGCTGTCTGTCGCCGATGGCTTGCGCGCCGTGAAGTTTGCCGAAGTCGTTGTGCTGCTCATCGATGCGACCAGCCCGTTTGACAAGCAGGATATTCAGCTGGCCGATTTGGTGGAGCGCGAAGGGCGCGGGTTGGTGATTGCCATTAATAAATGGGATTTGAAACTCGACCGTAAAGAAGTGCGCCAGACCGTTAATGATGCGCTGCTGCGCGCGCTGCCCAAGCTGCGCGGTGTGCCGGTCATCATGTTGTCGGCGCAAACAGGCAAGGGCGTTGAAAAGCTCATGCCTGCCGTGCAGCAGCAATATGCTTTATGGAATGCGCGCATCGGCACGGCGAAGCTGAATAAATGGCTGGGCGATGTTATCGACCGGCATCCGCCGCCGGCTGATAAGGGGCGGCCTGTGCGGTTGCGCTATATCACCCAAGCAAAATCTCGCCCGCCGACTTTCGTGACGTTTTCCAGTCGCGGGCATGCGGTGCCGGAAAGCTATCAGCGTTATCTGGTTAATAATCTGCGCGAGACTTTTGCGCTGGACGGTGTGCCGTTGCGGATTTTTGTCCGCAAAGGCAAAAACCCGTATGAAGACCGATAAGCGATAATCTAAATCAAAGAAAATATCAGAAATTAACGCTCTTTTAGCGCGGCTCGGTGTTGTCTAGTCTGCATGAAGACAAAAACAATAAACCGAGGGCACGTTATGGAAGTGGTCAGAAGCCGTCAGCGCCCGCGCTGTGCCGATTGCGGGTCATCCGCCGTCATCCTTGAGGGGCAATGCGTTTGGCATTTGCCGACGCAAGCTTGGCGCGCCGTGCAACCCCAACTCGACACTGCCAGTGATGGCACGATGACGGTGCGCGACCCGCGCAGCGGTTTTTTCTGTCAGGATTGCGAAACCCATGTTGCGGTAAAAATGGGTCGCGGTTGAGTAAAATAAGCGAAAAATCTACCGCTGAAAGTCGACAATCTCGCCGGTGCGGGTTTCGCTTTCTGACAGTAATTCAAAAAACAGTGGCACAAGCTCAGACGGGGCGGGCAGGGTTTTGGGGTCTTCGCCCGGCATGGCTTGCGCGCGCATGGCGGTGCGCACCGGCCCGGGCGACAATAAATTAACCCGCAGCTTGTCGTTTTCATGCTCATGCGCCCAGGTTTTCACCAGCGCATCCAGCGCCGCTTTGCTGGTCGAATAAGCGCCCCAATAGGGCTTGCATTTTTGCGCTGCGCCGGAGGTGGTAAACACGGCGCGCGGGGCATCGGCTTGCATTAATAGCGGCTCAAGCGAGCGGATGAGACGCGCATTGGCTGTCACATTCACCGCCAAGGCCTTCGCCATTTCATCGGGCGCAATGTGCGACACCGGTGTTAATGGCCCCAGCACACCGGCATTGCCAACCAGCAGGTCGAGCTTGCCGAAGCGTTCCGCCAGCCCTGCGCCCAAGCGGTCAATGGCGTCACCATCGGTTAAATCCATCGGCACGCCTGTTGCCTCGCCACCTGCGGCGGTGATTTTGTCGTATAATTCTTCCAGTGCGCCTTGCGTGCGGGCCAGCAATAAAACATGCGCCCCCTCAGCCGCCAGTGCCTCAGCAACAGCCCAGCCAATGCCGCGCCCTGCACCGGTTACCAGTGCAATTTTACCGTTAAAAGCAATCATGATTAGCCCTGTTCAGTGAGCAATGAGAGTTGGGTGAGGCGGTCGCCGCCTTGCTGGTCGGCCAGCCCTGTCGGGTAGTCGCCGGTAAAACAATGGTCGGTAAATTGTGGCCGCTCGGCATTACGCCCCTCGGCATGGCCCATCGCTTTATACAGCCCGTCAACCGACAAAAAGGCGAGGCTGTCGGCTTTGATGTAGTCGCGCATTTCATCCAATGAATGATTGGCCGCCAAAAGACTGTCTTGGTCGGGCGTATCAATGCCGTAAAAATCGGGGTGCGTGATGGGCGGCGAGGCGATGCGCATATGCACTTCTTTGGCCCCGGCATCGCGCATCATTTGCACGATTTTTAGCGAGGTTGTGCCGCGCACAATCGAGTCATCAATCAAAATAACCCGCTTGCCCTCAACATGAATTCGGTTGGCATTGTGTTTCAGCTTCACCGAAAAAGCGCGAATGCTTTGCGTCGGCTCAATAAAAGTGCGCCCGACATAATGATT
>CBFHPF010000054.1:0-8990 GCA_965657665.1 Alphaproteobacteria bacterium
CGCTGAACTCGGTGAAACAAATATCGCCGCCAATATACCTAAAACAAGAGGTGAAACGCGCATGCTCAAACATCCTATCTGCAAATGAGAATGATTATCAAAAGCAGTTTATAGGCAGTGCGCGCGATGTGGTCAAGCGCAAAGCTTTGCGCTTACAACAAGCTGATGCGGCTATTTATTGTTTTCGCGACCGATATTGGCCAGGAAAGGCAGTAATTTCATATAATTGGCCGGCAATAGGCGGCGCGCCCAGTCGACAATGCGCGCGTCAAAACCAATGAGAACCCGCGCTTTATTCTTGCGAATGCCGTTCATAATCACCTTTGCCGCGCCTTCCGGTTGGGTCATGGTGAATTGCTGGAAACGCTGAATGGCTTCTTCGCGCTCGGCGTCCATATCGGGGCCTTGCTGAAAGCGCGCATGGCGCACAATATTGGTATTAATGCCGCCCGGGTGAATGGTCGTTACATTAACACCGCTATCACGCATCTCGTGGCGCAAGGCCTCACTAAAGCCCAGCACGCCGAACTTGGCGGCGTTATACGCGCTTTGTGTCGGCACACCAATGAGGCCGAAGATTGACGATACATTGGCAATATGGCCGCTATTTTGTTTTATCATTTGCGGCAAAAAAGCTTGGCTGCCATGCACCACGCCCCAAAAATTAATATCCATCACCCACTGGAAATTATCCATCGTCATGTCGGCAACTTCGGCGCCATGCGCCACACCGGCATTGTTCAACACCAAATCAGCCGCGCCGTATTTCTTTTCAACTTTGGCAGCGAGTGCAAACACCGCATCGCGGTCGGCCACATCCAATTGATGCGTATCGATTTTGCCGCCTGCCGCTTTAATCTCTTTAGCGACCTCTTTCAGCATATCCATGCGCAAATCACAGCCGATGATAACGGCGCCTTGCGCAGCCATAGCTGTGGCACAAGCCGCACCAATGCCGCTGGCTGCACCGGTAATGACACAAATTTTATCTTTAAACTGCCGCATAATACGCCTCCTGATTGACGGCGAGTGTGGCGGAAATTGCGCGGCAAGAAAAGCCCCGAATGTGCAATAAAAAACCCCGCTATGTGCGGGGTTTTAAACTTTTACTGGCGCGGTTAAAAAATTAACCCGCTCTTTTTAGCGCGGTTAAAAAATTAACCGGCTCTTTTTTGGCGCGGTTAAAAATTAACCCGCTTTGCGTTTGCGCCGACGTTCCAAAGGCTGATAAGCCGTCGCTGCATGGGTGGTGCAATACGGGCTGCCGCTTTTGGCGCGCGCGCCGCAAAAATGAAAATCATGCGTGCCTGGGTCACCGATCGGCCATTTGCAAGTATGCTCGGTCAGGTGCAAAACGCTGGCGCGTTCTTCAGCACTCAAAATCGGCTCCGGCACGACTTGGTCTTTGATTTCATCTAAATCGCTATTGCGGAACCGCGCATTGCCCGAAAGCGATGGGGTTGACGGGCGGGCGCGACTGGCAGCCGATACTTTCGCGGTTGAGACGCGCGCCGGTGTCGCACGGCCTGATAAACCGAGGCGATGGACCTTGCCGATAACCGCGTTACGCGTCACACCGCCCATTTTACGGGCAATTTGACTGGCGCTCAGCCCATCAGTCCATAATTGTTTAAGCATTTCAACGCGTTCTTCAGTCCAAGCCATGATGAAAACCTTCCCATTTGTTGTTTCCATGCGCCACATCTAGTGGCGATGCACCTTCGTTCTACAAAATCTAGGGGGTGCTGGGAATCTGATTCTGTCGTTTATCCACATGATTCGAATCCTCGGGCGGCTAAACCGGCCGTGATAATTCACTTGCAGCGGCGCAATTTCGATTTATTGTCAGGCGCATGACGCAATCAGATACCACTTCATCTCTCGCCTCAAAAGCGACACATCACGCCGCCGATAATTCAGGCAATAAAGCAACCGATGCGACAGCTTATTCGCAATTGGGTGTGCGCCATTTCGGGCGTTTCAACACGCTTGGTTTGTGGACGCTCTATCTGAAGGAAGTGCGCCGCTTTACCAAGGTTTGGATGCAAACCATGATGGCGCCGATTATCACGACTTTGCTGTTTCTGGCGATTTTCTCGCTCGCACTGGCCGGGTTACGCCCCGATATTAACGGCGTGCCGTTTGTCAATTTTCTGGCCCCCGGGCTGATTATGATGGCGGTTGTGCAAAATGCTTTTGCCAATAGCTCATCGTCTTTGCTGGTCGCCAAAGTGCAAGGCAATGTGACGGATTTCTTGATGCCGCCTTTATCGCCGCTTGAATTAAATATCGGCATTACCATGGGCGGGGTGACGCGCGGTGCTTTTGTAGGCGCAGGCACTTTTGTTGGTATGTCGTTTTTCGTCGATATGAGTTTTTACAGCTTACCGGCAGCGTTGTTTTACGCGCTTATTGCTTCGGCGCTATTGGCGCAAATCGGCCTTATTGGCGGCATTTGGGCGGAAAAATTCGACCATTTGGCGACCGTTACCAATTTTGTCATCACGCCTTTGGCGTTTTTATCGGGCACTTTTTACTCGGTCAGTCAATTGCCCGATTTCGCCTATACGGTGACGCAATATAATCCGTTCTTCTACATGATTGACGGGTTCCGCTATGCGCTGACCGGCGTGGCCGAAGGCTCGCTGGTTTTCGGTGCCATTTATTTGATAAGCCTGACGATTATCAGCTCAGTGGCCTGCCAAATGATTTTGGCGCGCGGCTGGCGTTTAAAAAGTTAGCCGCTTGCCCAAATAGCGCATTTTGGTGTAATAATCAGCCTCAGCAAGCCGCCTTCGCTGAATGGCGGCTTTTTTTATTTTAGCGCAAGCTAGAGGACGCAAAATGAGCAGTGGCAACAGCCATATCATGCCGAATTATGCGCGGGCCGAACTGAGTTTCGTGTCCGGCGAAGGCGCGTGGCTGACGGAAAAAAACGGCGATAAATATCTCGATTTCGGTTCCGGCGTGGCGGTTAATACTTTGGGTCACGCGCATCCTAAATTGGTTGCCGCGCTGAACGGCCAAGCCGAAAAATTATGGCACGTCTCCAATCTCTATCGCATTCCCGAGCAAGAAGCTTTAGCCGACACATTATGCGCCAATAGTTTTGCCGAGCGCGTGTTTTTCGCCAATTCCGGCGCGGAAGCCGCCGAAGGCATGATTAAAGCGATGCGTAAATATCACGCTGCAAACGGCGCGCCTGAACGGGTGACACTTATCGGCTTTGCCGGTGCTTTTCATGGCCGCACATTGGCGGCTTTGGCGGCGGCCGGTAATCCCGCCTATCTCGAGGGCTTCGGCCCGATACCGGGCGGCTTTATCAATTGCCCGACCTTGGATATTGCCGATGTCGAAGCGTTGATTGATGACACAACCGCCGGCATTCTCATTGAGCCGGTTCAGGGCGAGGGCGGGGTGCGTAATGTCGGCACGGCATTTTTGCGCCAATTGCGCGCGCTATGCGATAAACACGGCATTTTATTGGGGCTGGATGAAGTGCAATGCGGCATTGGCCGCAGTGGTAAATTATTCGCTCATGAATGGGCCGATATTGAACCTGATGTTGCGGCCATCGCCAAAGGCATTGGTGGCGGCTTTCCGCTTGGCGCGGTGTTGACCAGCGAAGCGGTCGGCAGCGTCATGCAGCCCGGCACGCATGGCTCGACCTATGGCGGCAATCCGCTAGCTTGCACGGTCGGCAGTGCTGTTTTGGCCGAGGTTTTATCAGACGGTTTTCTTGACCATGTGATTGATATGGCGACCTATTTTCGCCAACATTTGGCGCGTCTCATTGATACCTATCCGGACGTGTTTTGCGAATTGCGCGGCGAGGGTTTGATGATTGGCCTGAAATGTGTGCCGGTAAATGGCGATGTGGTGGCGGCGTTGCGGCATGAAAAACTGCTCAGTGTCGGCGCGGGCGATAATGTCGTGCGGCTTTTGCCACCGCTCAATATTGAAAAAGCCGATATTGATACCGCCATTGCGGCGCTTGAAAAGGCATGTATTGCGCTGGACGCGGCGCAGTAAGGAGACCATATGAGCGGTATTGATTTTCTCGATTTGGCCGATTTAAAAGGCGATGAACTGCGGGCTTTGCTGGACGCTGCGGCGAGCCGCAAAGCGGCGCGTGCCGGTATGCCAAAAGCCGCAGCCGATGCTGACGCGCCTCTGGCCGGTCATATGTTGACGATGATTTTCGACAAGCCGTCGACCCGCACACGGCTTTCTTTTGATGTGGCGATGCGCCAACTTGGCGGCCAGACCATGTTGCTCAACCAGTCGGATATGCAATTGGGGCGCGGCGAAAGCATTGCCGATACGGCGAAGGTTATCTCGCGCTTTAGCGATATTGCCATGCTGCGCACCGGCCCGCATGAAACGTTGAACGAATTGGCCCGCGAGGCCGATATTCCGGTGATTAACGGGCTGACGGCGCACAGCCATCCGTGCCAAATCCTTGCCGATTTGCTGACCTTTGAAGAGCATAAAGGCAGACTGGCCGGCCAAAAGCTGGCGTGGCTGGGTGACGGCAATAATGTTGCTGTGTCGTTTGTTCACGCGGCGGCTTTGTTGGATTTTGAATTGGCGCTGGCTGTGCCTGACGCTTTCGGCGTGCCGCAAAAGGAAATTGAAACGGCGCAAGCCAAAGGCGCAAAAATCACAATTTGCGATAGCGCCGAACAAGCGGCAGACGGGGCGGCCGCGCTCATCACCGATTGCTGGGTGTCGATGAGTGACGATCCGGCAACGGCTGAAAAACGTGCTGCTGCCTTTGCGCCTTATCAGGTGACGGCTGAGTTGATGGCGCGCGGCGACAACCCTATTTTCATGCATTGCTTACCGGCTTATCGCGATAGCGAGGTGACCGCTGAAGTGATGGATGGCTCGCAATCAGTGGTGTTTGACGAGGCTGAAAACCGCGCCCATGCCCAAAAGGCAATTTTGCTTTATTGCTTGGAGAAATTGCGTGTCTGAGCCGAATGATAAGTTAGAGCCATTTAATTTGGACCAAAATAGTGCCGCCGATTATGTACTGCCATTTCGTATTGAAGGGCAAAACGTCAATGGTCGTGTGGTCAAGCTGAACAGCTTGGCGTCGGATGTTTTGTTGCGCCATGATTATCCGGAAGCGGTTAACCGCTTGCTGGGCGAGGCTTTGGTATTGGCCGCCATGCTTGGCACAATGCTGAAATTTGACGGTCGTTTTATTTTGCAATTGCAGGGCACCGGCCCGGTGAGCATGCTGATGGCTGATTATACGCCCGATGAAAACGGCATTGGCGGATTACGCGGCATGGCGCAATTTGATGCCGATGGTGTGACGCAAAGCTTGAAAGATGAAGCCAGCCCTATCGGCCTTTTGGGCGAAAAAGGCCATATGGCTTTTACTGTCGACCAAGGCGCGGATATGGAACGCTATCAAGGCATTGTGCCATTGGAAGGCGCGACTTTGGCCGAGGCGGCGCTGGGTTATTTTGACCGCTCTGAACAAATCGGCACGACGCTCAAACTGGCGGCAGCCCCGTTATTATTGGCCGGAGGCAAAACGGAATGGCGCGCCGGCGGCATTGTGGTGCAACAAACAGCCGCGACCGGCGGCATTGAATTACCGCCCGAGGGCGACCCTGACCATGTCGATGAGGAATGGAATCGATTGCATGTTTTGCTGCAAACCACCGAAGATAGCGAGTTGCTGGACGGCGATGTAAGCGGCGAAAAACTGGCCTATCGCTTGTTTCACGAGGATGGTGTCAGAGTGTTTGACACCAGAGCTTTGCAATTTGCCTGCCCGTGTTCACGCCAGCGTGTGATTAATATGCTGTCCGGTTTGCCGCAAAATGACCGCGATGAAATGCGCGCGCAAGACAGTATTGATGTCAATTGTGAATTTTGTAATGAGCAATACAGCTTCAGCCCACATGAGGCGTTTGGAACAGACAGTTAAAAGCTTTTTTAAAGCTTGATTTAGGGTTAGGAAAAAGTCTTCTTGCTGACTGGTAACGGCGCATTGCTACGTTATATCAGCAATAAGTGTTTGGTTTGAAAAGTAAGCGTTTGTAGCGAGATATCACCCATGAGTTGGCGAGAGAAAATGCGAAAGTCGATTGCATCACAAGCTGGCGCCGTGCGGCGCTCGAGGCTGGCCCGTCTGCCGGTTCCGCTTCTCGTATTGTCGATGGGTTTTTTCGGTTTCGCGCTTTTGGTGTCGACCAAGCCGGAGACCAAGCCGGTTGAAAATCGCGAACGCGTCTGGTCAGTGGCGGCGCGCCAAATCAGTTATGGCACAGTTGAGCCGCGCATTGAGGTTTTCGGAGAGTTGCGCGCCAAGCGGCAAGTGCGATTGCGTGCGCAAGTATCCGGCGAAGTGGTTATGGCAGGCGAGAAGTTTGAAGACGGCGCACGGGTTGCCAAGGGCGATGTGCTGCTACGCATTGACCCGTTTACTTATGAAAATCGTTTGGCGGAAGCCGAAGCGCAATTAAAAGGCGCCAAGGCATTGCTGACTGAACGCCGCGCATCGGTGGCTTTGGCTTATCAAGATTATAAGCGCGCCAAGCAATTATTTGACAAAGGCACAGTGTCAAAAAAGACACTGGATGATCGCAAAACCGATCATATGATTAAAAAAGCCCGCCGTGACCAGCAGATATCTGTGGTTGACCGTTTGGCAGTGCAAGTAAAACGCGCCAAGCGCGATTTGGAAAACACCAAAGTCATCGCGCCGTTTGATGGCTATTTGACATCTATCACAGCGCGCCAAGGTCGGGTTTTGAACCCTAATGACCAAATTGGTGTTTTGTTTGATGCCGATAATTTTGAAGTCGTGTTCAATCTGTCCGATGATGAATATGGTCGGTTTTTGCAGCGCAATACTGAAATCATTGGTCGCCCGATTGATGTGGCATGGGATGTTGGCGGCGAACGCATTGCGCTGAAAGCGGTGATTAAACGTGTCGGGGCGCAAATCTCGCAAACCACCCGCGGCGTCGATGTCTATGCCGAATTGGAAGGCCGCTTGCCATCTAATTTGCGCGGTGGTGCTTTTGTAACCGTGGATTTAAAAGCGCAAGCCGTGCCGGATGTGGTGGCGCTGCCGAAAGACGCGCTATATGGCGACAATCGCGCTTTCCGCATTGTTGAGGGTCGCTTGGAAGCTGTAATGCTGGAAGATTTTATCGATGACGGCACGCAGATTTTGGTCAAAAGTGGGCTTGAAGAAGGTGAGCAGGTTTTGCTGACGCGGTTTAATGAAGCCGCCACTGGTGTTGCCGTGAAAGTGCTGGAGACGCGCTGATGGGCGGGCCTCTTACTCCGATTATTGAATTATTTTCGCGGCACCGTAACGCCGCCAATCTGCTTTTCATTTCGATGATTTTGTTCGGCTTTTTTGGCCTCAGCAATCTCAATCGGCAGTTTTTTCCGACCACTGAAATTCAAATCGTTAATATCACTGTGCCGTGGCCGGGCGCGTCGGCGCAAGATGTCGACAAAAACATTGTCGCCGTCATTCAGCCGGAAGTGCGTTTTATTGACGGGGTAAAAGAGTTTTCATCGACCTCGCGCCAAAGCGTTGCCAGCATCACGTTGGAATTTAATCCGGATGCGGAAATGCAGCGCGCTGTGGCGGATGTTGAGGCTGCTATCGGTGCGTTGACGACCTTGCCGAAAGACGCTGAAAAGCCGATTATTTCGCAAGCAACTTTCTTTGAGCGCGTCGCCTCTATTTTGGTTACCGGCCCGTTTGAAGAACGCGCTTTGCGCGCTTATGCCAAACAATTGCGCGACGGGCTTTTGGAGCGCGGCATTGATAAAGTCGTGTTTGAGGGATTTCGCTCGGAAGAAATTTGGGTTGAGACCAAAGCCGAGCAATTGCGCCGCTATGATATGACGCCTGATGATATCGGGCGCAAGCTTGCCGGTTCATCGCTTGATGTGCCGGGAGGTGTGTTGCGTGGGCCGGTCGAACGCCAAGTGCGCGCTGTCGGGCTTGCGCTCTCGGTCGAAGAGATTGGCAATATTATTGTTCGCTCTGCGCCGGATGGCCGCCAAATTCGGGTCGCTGATGTCGCCGAAGTGCGCGACACATTTGATGCCGGTCAGCCGGAAGGTTTTTCGGGTGATAATCGTGCCATTCGGCTGATTGTGCAGCGCACCAAAAACGGTGATGCGTTGGAACTGACCGAGATTTTACGCGACTATCTGGACGAGATTGGCCCCTCTTTGCCGCCAACTTTACAGATCAGCGTATTTGACGTGCAGGCCGATAAAATTGTTCAGCGGATTAATGTGCTGCTGTTTAACGGCTTTACTGGCATGGCGCTGGTTTTGTGTATTTTGTTTTTATTCCTCAATGGGCGCATTGCCTTTTGGGTGGCGGCGGGCATTCCGGCCTCGCTGATGGCGACCTTTGGCGTCATGCTATATCTCGATATGACAATTAATATGTTGTCGCTATTCGCGCTTATTATGACTGTCGGGATTATTGTCGACGATGCCATTGTTGTTGGCGAACATTCCGCCACTTTGACCGAACAAGGCGCTTCAGCGCAAGCGGCAGCCGAAGGCGGCGCCATTCGCATGACATTGCCGATTACCGCCGCCGCGCTGACCACTTTGGCGGCCTTTATTCCGATGTTGCTGATTGAGGGTGTGCTTGGGCAATTTGTTCGTGCCATTCCTTTGGTGGTTTTAAGCGTATTGATTGCCAGTCTGGTCGAGTGCTTTTTTGTGCTGCCCGGCCATTTGAGCCATGCGCTTGCCAAGCCGCAAAAACAACCGCGCGGCTTGCGCAAAAAATTCCTCGACGGCTTCGATGCGTTTCGCGATGGCCGGTTTCGCCGCATTGTCTCATTTGCCTATGACCGGCGCTATACAACGGCGGCTGTCGGTGTCGCCATTCTCATTATCTGCATCGGCCTGTTGTCAGGTGGACGCGTCTCGTTCCGCTTTTTCCCCTCGCCTGAGGGTGAGGCGGTAAACGCCTA
>CBFHPF010000055.1:0-8818 GCA_965657665.1 Alphaproteobacteria bacterium
CCGGGCTGGTTAGCCGCATCATCAGCGCGGGTTTTCCAATTGGTGCAAGACGGCGTGTTGTCGGTGGAAGTCAATCAACGTTACGCCCTCGATGAGGTGCAGCAAGTTCACCGCGATTTAGAGGCGCGCGCCACAACCGGATGCAGCGTGATTTTGCCGTGACGCAAGAGGCACTCATTGTCGGTGGCGGCATTGGTGGCTTAACCGCCGCCTTGTGTTTGCACCGGCAAAATTTTGCAGTGCGTGTGGTTGAACAAGCCGCGCAATTTGACGATATCGGCGCGGGCATTCAACTGAGCGCCAATGCGATGCATGTGATGCGTCACCTCGGATTGGAAGACGCGATTGCGGCGGCAAGCTTCGAGCCACAAAACGCCGTCATAAATGATTATCGCGGCAAGACATTGCTGCAAAACCCGCTGAATAAGGCGCATCAAGCGCGCTATGGTGCGCCCTATTTTCATATTCATCGGGCGGATTTGGTGGGCGTGTTGGCGCATGCGGTTAACGCGGCGGGCATTGCTTGCCATATGGGCGCGCGCGTGACGGGCTATCAGCAGACGAAAAACAAAGCCGTTTTGCTGGCGGATGATAAAGACGTTAGCGCGCTCGAAGCTGATATTATCATTGGCGCAGACGGCATTCACTCACCCATTCGCGCTGCCATGCAAGGCGAAACCGAATCCCGCTTTACCGGTCAAGTGGCGTGGCGCGGTTTAGTCTCGGCGGAAAAATTACCGACAAATATCGTTCCGCCCGATGCCACAATATGGGCCGGACCCGGGCGGCACTTCGTCAGCTATTATGTGCGCGGCGGCGCATGGGTTAATTTTATCGCCGTTGAAGAGCGCGACGCATGGGCGGCGGAAGACTGGCAGCAAACCGGCGACATGGCCGATTTACGCGCAGCGTTTGATGGATGGGATGCACCGGTGCAAGCCATTATCGACGGGTGTGAAAGCTGTCATTTATGGGGCTTGTTCGATCGCCCGCCATTGGCGCAATGGCAAGATGGGCGCGTTGCCCTGCTCGGTGATGCGTGCCACCCGATGCTGCCGTTTATGGCGCAAGGCGGCGCGATGGCGACTGAAGATGGATTTGTGCTGGCGCAAAAACTGGCGGCGCATGACAATATAAGCGACGGCCTTCAAAGCTATGTCGCGGCGCGGCGGCCTCGCACAACCATGTTGCAAAACATATCGCGCCGTAACGCCGCCCTGTTCCATGCCGCCTCACCACTCGCTAGGGCGAAGCGCAATATTATGCTGCGGGCGGGCCGTCTTATTCCGGCGGCAGCGCATAGCCGCTTCGACCCGATTTACGGCGTTAACGTTACTTCGTCATAAAGTGAATTTCTAACGATTGGCAGAAAATGCGCTGGTGTCGATTTCCGGCATCGCACCGGTTATTTCATCAGCCAAAATTTTGGCTGAACCGGTTGCCATCGTCCACCCCAAATGGCCATGCCCAACATTGAGCCACAGCCCTTCGATGGAAGACGCGCCGATAAACGGGCGACCATCGGCACTCATTGGGCGCAAACCCGCCCACGCCTCTGCTTTGTCCCACGCCAATTGCTGTGCCAGATTTGGCATGAGCTGCTCAAAAAAGCCGCGCAATAAAGCCGTGCGATGCGCCTCAATCTGGCGATTAAATCCGGCAAACTCAGCCATGCCAAGAATACGCACACGGTTCGGCAATGGTGTCATGGCGATATGCAATTGCGGGTCAACAAGTGGATGCGTCGGTATTAAATGCGACGCATCATCCGAGAGGTTTTGCGTGCTGAGCGTCAGCGAGTATCCTTTGGCGGGACGCACCGGCAGGCGCAAACCCACCGACCGCGCCAAGGCGGTTGCGCCGACACCGGCTGCCACAACCACCTCGCCCTCAAGCGCTTCATCGGCCAACCGCACACCGCAAACGCGGCCATCTCGCACGACCAAATTCTCAACCTTTGTGCCGAGGCGCAGTGTGCCGCCCATGGCCACAGCCTCCTTCGCCAGTGCCGCACAAAACAGACGCGCATTGCCGAGCATATCGTCGGGGAAATGCAGCGCGCCGATGAGGTTTTCTGAAGCTGCCAAAGCCGGTTCGCGCGCCAGCAAAGCATCGCGGTCTAATAGTGAATAGCGCAAGCCGCTTTCAGCCAACATATCGGCAAGTGCCAAAGCAGCGGTTCTTTCAGCCTCATTGCGCAACAGCTTTAATGTGCCCGGGCGAGCATCTTCAAATTGCAAATTGAGCTTTTGCTTCAACGCCAATGTTTGCCGCGTCGAATAATCAGCCAGCGCATAATTGGCCTTTGTGATGGCGCGATGACGCGCCGGAGACGCATGGCGCAAAAACGACCAGCCCCACCCGAATAAATCCGGCACTTGGCTAAAGTGCAGCTTCATCGCCGCTTTGCGGTCGAACAAAGAGCGTAAAAGCGGCAGCGCAACGCCCGGATTATTCCACGGGTCAGGCAGGCTGGGATGCAATACCGCGCCATTGGCAAAGCTTGCGCCTTGCGCCACATCATCAGCCGCATCGATTAAAACCGTTGGCACGCCGCGCGCAACCAGCTCATAAAAACCGGACACACCGGCCAAACCGGCACCGATGATTATGACCGATTTTTGTTTCATTCGCTTACCCTTCGCGCGCGCTGTCGCCAATTCAACCTTGTTTCATATAACCGCCGAAGCGGTCAAAAGCCACGCCTTAACTGTCGCGGCCTGCTTAAGAGAGGCTTTGACATCTCACCATGCGCCCGCTTTAATTTCCCTCAAATGAGGGAGATAACCATGATGAGTAATGATCCGATAGAACTGACCGGTGCGCCCGGTTCGCCATATACCCGCAAAATGCTGGCGCTGATGCGCTATCGGCAAATTCCCTATCGGGTGTTCTGGCAGGGCAATTTCAGCCGCCAGCAAGCCGCGAAGACGATTGATTATCCGCAGCCGAAAGTCTCGCTGCTGCCGACTTTTTACTTTCCCGATACGGATGGCAATCTGCAGGCGGTAACCGATTCCAGCCCGATATTGCGTCGCTTTGAAGAGACGCATGAAGGGCGCAGTGTCATTCCCGATGATGCGGTGATGGCCTTTCTCAACTGGCTGATTGAAGACTATGCCGATGAATGGCTGACCAAAGCGATGTTTCATTATCGCTGGCATTATCAGGCCGATATCGACAAAGCAGGGTCTATTTTACCGCGTTGGTATGACTCGACCGCCTCAGATGAGGTGATGGAAAAACTATCCAAATCTGTCAGCGAGCGGCAAATTTCGCGCTTGTCTTATGTCGGCTCTAATGAGGTGACGAAAACGACTATTGAAGACAGCTTTATGCGCTTTTTAAACCTGCTCAATGCCCATTTGGAGCAGTCGCCCTATTTATTTGGCGCGCGCCCTGCCTCGGCTGACTTCGCCATTTACGGGCAAATGACCCAGCTTGCTTTGTTTGACCCGACACCGGCAAAAATCGTCACGCAACAATTCCCGCGTATTTATGCATGGGTAGAAGCGATGGAAGACTTATCCGGCCTGCCGGTTGAAGCCGATGATTGGCTGACAGCAGAAACCCTATCTGAAACAGCACTGGCTACCATGCGCGCGCTTTTGGCCGAAATCGCCAGCCTCTATATGCCCTATTTAAAGGCCAATGCAGAAGCCGTGATGAGCGGTGCCGAGGTGATGGAAACCGTATTGGACGGGCGCGCTTGGACGCAAAACCCGTTCACCTATCAAGCCAAATGCCTGCAATGGATTGGCGAACAATTTGCCGCCCTGTCTGATGCCGATAAGCAGCGACTGGCTAATGTGAGTGGCGATAGCGGGCTGGTTGACACGCTATCTTAACTTATGAAAGCGTCAGTCCGCCATCAGCAATAATGGTTTGCCCTTGCACATAGGCCGCCAGCGGTGACGACAAAAACATCACCACACCGGCCATATCTTCCGGCGTGCCGGCACGGCGCAACGGAATGGCGCGCAACGCACCCTCGCGCCGCTTTTCATTATCGGTTGTCACCGCCGTCAATTTGGTCGGCACATAGCCCGGTGCCAAACCATTGACGCGAATACCGTCTCGCGCCCAAGCTTCGCCCAGCGTTTTGGTTAGGCTTATGGCAGCCGCTTTTGACGCCGCATAGGCCGGATTGCCGATATTGGACTGCGTGCCTGAAACAGAACTGACAATAATAATACTGCCCGATGACTGCGCCAGCATAGGATGAAATTTCCGCGCGCAATCCATCACCGAATTAATGTTTACATCCATCACTTCGTCCCAGCCTTCGCGCTCAAATTCAGCGCGGCCATAGCGCACAATGCCCTGACACAACACCAGTACATCCAGTTTATCAAAAGTCGGTTGATGCGCGTTGACGACGTCTTGGTCAGCCGCATTGACACAAGCATAGGTTAGGCCGGTCAAATCGCTGCCGTTGGCGGCATCATAATCATCGGCTGAGGCCCGCGTGCCCCAAACATGCACATCGGCACCGCGCTGGCGAAACCCGTGCGCCACGCCATTGCCAATGCCGCTTGAGCCGCCGACAACCAAAACCGTTTTCCCAGTAAAATCCAAATCACTCATCAGTCCCTCCCCTGTTTTGCAAAATAGCATTCCACAGAATAAGCAAGAGGAAAAGATGAATTAGAGCGATTAATTAGTCAGCGCTTCGGGCCCGAAATCGTCTTCGAGCAAGATTAAATCGACCTGCAAATTGGTGCGGTTAAGCCGCGTGCGTGAACCGTTTTGCAAATTTTCCATCACTGAATAGGCGACCACAGACACGCCCTTAAACGCCTCATATCGCTCATGCGTCAAAAGCTTCAGCGGCTTATATTTCAAATCATAAAACAACACAGACTGAACCGTCATATCGGCTTTGCTGATTTTGGTAACCAGTCGCGAATAAGCAGGTGCCATGCCCTTTGGCGTGCTTTCGACTGTGTAAGACTGCGCGTCTTCCTCAATAAGGCGGTGACGGTCTTGGGTGACGGCGCGACCGGCAATGTCATTATAAGAGAAGTCCGAACCGAAAAAGCTGTCATTTTGTTTGCTGCTTGAGACTGCCCGCGCCTCGCCAATGGCAGGCAGATAGAGCCAACTTTTACGAGCATTGGTTTTCAAATCCACATCAGTGGCGAAACCGGCATCCTTAATCGCTTCGGGCGCGAGAAAGGCGGCAATCATCTGGCGGCGCTTTTCATCTTGGCGCGTCATCAGGCGCAAAACGCGGTCACGCGATTGCCCGTTGCTTTCAATGCTCAATTCGACATCGGCCAAAATGGTTTGATAATGCGTCATCACCGCATTGCTTTCGCGCATCAAATCAATGGCATTGGCGGCTTGCACCGGCGCATATATGCCTGAAAACATCAACAAAGCGCAGATAAAATTAAGTGAGCGATTGAGATACGTCACAACAACCTCGCATTACAACTACGGGCTATATTTACGCAAAATTCGCGCACCCTGTCCAGTTAAGCCGCAATAGCAATCGCTCTTGCCAGTGTGATTGTGTCATAATGGCCCAATTATTTAGGACAAGATTAGCGCATGAAAATTGACCAAGTGATTGAGATGCTCGCCGCCCATATTGGCGCAGCCGTGACATCGACCGCACCCTATTTGTTCGGCATTTCGGGCGGGCAAGGGGCGGGCAAATCGACCCTGTGCGATGGCTTGGCAGCGCGGCTTTCGGCTAATGGCCTCAAAACGATTATTTTGGGACTGGATGATTTTTATTTGCCCAAAAGCGCGCGGCAAAAACTGGCGCGCGATATCTCGCCGCTTTGTGCTGTGCGCGGCGTGCCCGGCACGCACGACATCGCCCTGATGCGCCGCACAATCGACAGGCTGATGCAAGCCGAGGCCAACACTCAAACACCGCTGCCGCGCTTCAGCAAAAGCCATGATGAGCAAGTGAGCGCACAAGACTGGCCGCTGGCGAGCGGTCGCCCCGATGTGATTTTAATCGAGGGTTGGTGTGTTGGTGGCCGCGCCGGTTTTTTACAAAACACCGCACCAACCGCTTGGGAACAAGCCAATGACCCGCACGGAATTTGGAAAAGCTGGACGCTAAACCACGCCGCACCCTATGAGGCAATTTGGGATTTATGCGCCGATTTTATGCTGTTGCGTCATAGCGATTTTGATGCGGTTATCGACAGTCGCTGGCAGCAAGAGCAAGGCAATGCCGCCGCAAGTGGCGTATGGCAATTCGCCTCGCGCGACGAGGTGGCCGCGTTTTGCGCCCATTATGAAAGCTGGACCAAAGCCATTTGGCAGCATTTACCCGCCCGCGCCCGCTTCAATTTACGCCGCGATGGCGCAGATTATCAGTAATTGCCTTACGCTATCCTAATTTGCACTTACTGCATTTTCATGGCTGAAACATCAGGCCAGCGGTCAGCCCAAGGCCGCGCCGCCTCCAACTCATAAGCCAAATGTAACAATGTGGCTTCGTCGCCATGCGCTGCCGCAAATTGCGACCCGATAGGCAAACCATCACGGCTGGTATAAAGCGGCAGGCTAATCGCCGGATTGCCCGACGCATTATACTGCGCCGTGTAAGTGACATAATCCATCGTCGCGGCATAAATCTCTTCAAAGCTTTTATCGCCACTTTGCTCGCCAAGCAGCATTGGCGGCTTGAACAAGACCGGCGATAAAATCACATCATAATCTTCAAAGAAGTCGCGATATTTCGCCTCGATTGACTTCACATAAGCCAACGCGTCTTTATCAATGTCAGGGTTTTGCGCCCGACGGGTTTTATAAAGATCGGCCAGCCCGTGTGAGAACGGTTCCAGCATATCATCGGCATTGACCCAGCGCCCCTGCATCAGGCCGATAAGGCGTGCGTTTTCAACCAGCGTCAGGGCCGAAGACGACCAAACATTCATAAACTGGTCAACAAAAGCGTCATCAACAATAACCGCCGCATCATTGGCTTCGACATTGTGCCCGAGATTGGCACAAAGTTTAGCGGCGCGTTCAGTCGCCCGCTTTACATCAGCATGCGGCTCGCGCCCGTCAAAAGTTTTGGTGAAAAAGGCGATTTTCAAACGCTTTTTAGACGGCCCATCAACAAAGCCGACCGGCGCATAATCAGCTCCACTGCCTTTCTTCTCACCGGCATTGAGAATTTGCGCCGTATCACGCACGGAGCGAGAAACCGCCAAACGCACGGCAATATCAGCCTCACCCAATGGCGGCGTATTGGTGTAAAGACGTTGGCGCGTCGGCTTGATGCCGACAAGACCGTTAACCGATGCCGGAATACGAATAGAGCCACCGCCATCTGAGGCATGTGCAAACGGCACCATGCCCGAGGCCACTGCCGCACCGGCACCGCCCGAACTGCCACCCGTATGATAGGCCGCATTATAAGGATTGCGCGCCGCGCCCAAGAGCAGGCTTTCGGTTGTCGAGACAAAGCCAAACTCCGGCGTGTTGGTTTTGCCGATAATCACCAGACCGGCATTTTTCGCGCTAACGACGCTGCCATTGTCAAAATCGGCAACATTATATTCAAACAATTTTGACCCGAATGTCAGTGGCTCGCCTTCTAACTCAGACAAATCTTTAATTAGATACGGCACGCCTTTAAACGGCCCGTCGGGTAGCTCGCCTTGCGCAGCTTCGCGGCCTTGGTCATACATTTTATGCACCACCGCATTGAGCGCCGGATTGAGTTTTTCGATGCGCTTAATCGCGGCTTCAACCAATTCCAAAGGTGACACTTGCCCGCTGCGCACCAGCGCTGCCTGACCCATACCGTCATATTTCACAAACTCATCTGTTGCGGCGATGGCCGGACGGCTCATTGTTGCGGTGAGTGCCAACGCGCTGGCACCAGCCAAAAATTCTCTTCTTTTCATTTGTCCCTCCCAGGCAGAAACACAGTGTGCCTCAGTTATTTTTACCGCGTCAATATACTTATTCACTCAACAATCGCGACAAGCTGAAACCCGCGATAGGTTGCATTGCTGTTTAATTTCGATACTGTTTAAAACATCAATGTTGACTGGGGGGCTCACATGACAGACAGAAATTCATTCGGACATCACTCAACAACAGATGAGGTTTTGGATGGCATTGACCTGACTGGAAAGCGCGCTTTGGTCACCGGTGGTGCATCTGGGATTGGCGCAGAAACCGTCCGCGCCCTCGCCTCCAAAGGGGCGGAAGTGATTATCGCGGCGCGCAGCCAAGAACACGCCGAAAAAGTGAAAGCCAAAACCATCGCCGCCACCGGCAATGATAAAATTGACTTTTTGTTTTTGGAACTTGCCTCATTGAGCAAGCTGAAAGCATCGGCAGATGATTTTTTAGGCCGCTATGACAGCCTCGATTTGCTGATTAACAATGCCGGCATTATGGCTTGTCCGCAGGATAAAACCGAAGACGGTTTTGAATTGCAATTCGGCTCCAACCATATCGGCCATTTTTACTTTACCAATCTGATTATGCCGGCGCTGCTGAAAGCCGCTCCCTCGCGCATCATTTCTCTATCATCGCTCGGTCATCGTGCCTCGCCTATCGTGTTCAGCGATATTCATTATGAAGACCGTGACTATGAAAAATGGGAAGCCTATGGGCAGGCCAAAACCGCCAATGCGCTTTTTGCTGTCGAGTTGAATAAACGCTTTGCCGATAAAGGCGTGGAGGCTTTTGCCGTGCATCCAGGGGTCATCGCCACGCGTCTCTCTCGACACATGACGCAAGAAGATTTCGATCGGATATTAAGCGAAAACAAACCGGGTAAAGATGACGGCGAAAGCAAATCAACCGTCGGCATGAAAAGCGTTGAGCA
>CBFHPF010000056.1:0-8718 GCA_965657665.1 Alphaproteobacteria bacterium
GTAACTTGAAATTCATTGGTCGCCCGATTTCTCCACATCAGAAGAAGGCGCGTAAAAGCTGTTTGGTTCTCAAAATGAACAGTCCCCCATCCGTTAGAACCGTCCAAAAACTCCTTATATCCCGGCAATATTTCAGCCACCTTAAAAATATAAGTTTGAAACTGATTTAGCGGCGGAATGGTAAATGTAACTGTTTTTTCATCACCATTCTCATTGGTGATTGTAAATAGAGCCGCCTGACCATCGACCGCCAAATGACCATTATGAAATGCTGCTTCATTTTCAATGTCTGCGTGATGCCGTAAGGTCCAACAGCTTTCTCTGCCATTGGTTAAAGAGCCGCCGTCTTCAATCTCAATTAGATTGTGGTTTCGTCCATATGCATGGACCATAGAGATTGAGTTTTCCGTTTCGTAAACGCCCATCACAGCCGCATAGGGTATTTTTAAATTTTTATTAGAAAAAGCCTCAACCTCAACAGAGCCTTCACTGACCGGCCAATCTGTCTCATTTATGACAAGGCCCTCTGAAAAATTCCGCTCGCGTCGTTCAACTATTTTCCCATCAATATCCCTGATAGAAAACAACAGGCCCACTTCTATCCCATTCTTAAAATCCCAATAATTCGAGACTGTTATCGTCGTCTTCACATTCTCTGGGATAAAGAATATCGCCGAGCTTCTGAAAATTGAACCAAATTGAGCATTGTAGTTTTTCCGTTGGTCAAGCTGCAAAGACATGTCGATCTCCCTTAGGCGAAAAGCGTGAAAAATAACACGCCCTTTCTTTTCAGAAAGTTTAGCCATAGCGCGAAGCCGAGGCAAGCCGCGCCGAAATCTAAGCGCGTGAAGGGTTAGTCAAAATAGCTGCAGCAATAATTGGCGATGCTATGCACTTTTAGTTTGAAGCTGGCATTCGCCGGCACGTTAAACGCTTGCGGGCCGGTGATACGCTGCCAGTCATCGCTGCCGGGCAGCAATACATCCAACTCGCCGGAAGAGAAATCCATTTCCTCAGCTGCCGCCGTTTCAAATTCATAATCGCCGGGCAGCATCACGCCCAAAGTTTTGCGCGTGCCATCAGCCATAAAAATCGTCCGGCTGGTCACTTTGCCGTCAAAATACACATTGGCCTCGCGGGCCACTTTTACGTTTTCAAAATCAGACATTAAAAAACTCCGCAGTGTTTATTTTTGTTTCACGACATAGGTCAGCATTTCCACCACTTGCTCAGCCGTCGTCGCCCAAGCCATGGCGGCAGCGTCAACTTCTTTCAGCGGGTGAATAATATCCGGCTCATGCAGCGTGATGTAAGGTGTGCCGAGCGCGGCGCAATAACCGGCGTCGAAAGCGGCGTTCCACTGCTTATACTTATCGCCAAAGCGCACCACGGCGACATCGCATTGCTCAATCAATGTTTTGATGCGGATGGCGTTAACCTTGGCCGATTTATGGTCGCGCCAAAACTGATTGTCTTCCGCACCCAATAAATCACCGGCGGCATCGCTGGCCTCGTGCACGGTTACCGCAGAGGTGAACTCAATCTCCAGCCCTTGCGCCTCGCAGCCTTGCCTAATCTGGTCGCGCCAGTCTGTATGAATTTCGCCTGAAAGATAAACCGTCAATTGCATGATGCGCCTCCTCTTGCGGTGGCTACAAAATGCTCACGCCATACCGCTCGTAAATCAAGTTGAACAGATAAACGAGAATGGCCGTCAGCACAATGCTGGCGGCAAAGGCCGGCCAAAAGCCAAAGCGATTAATGATAAACGGCAAAGCGAAAAACAGCGGCAAGGTCGGCAGCACAAAATACATGGTGAAGCCGACATGGCGGGCAATTTTTTCATCGCCCGCACCTTCAAAATACATCCAAAGCAAAATGAGAAACGTCGTTGTCGGCAGCGCGGCAATCAACCCACCCCATTTATCCGACAGCTTGGCCACCTCGGTAACAACAGCAATAACCAGGGCGGAAATGAAAATCTTGGTCAGAAAAAATGCCATGCGTTTCTCGTCTATTCCTCAGGCCGACGAGTGGCTAACCCGCTCAGTCAGTCTTTTTGCATGATAAAAATATCATGCTCTATGCACCAGCGCATACCCATTCTTCTTGCCCAATCAACCAAATAATCAATCGACGGATAGTCAGAATACTCAGAGTTAATTGGCAGAAAGCACCTTACATCATCAATGAGAATTGACAGTTTTGAAAAATTAGCAATATTTTTCTCAATTGCGGCCAACTCGTCTTCCACCGGGCAGTCCGTGCTCCCCTGAAAAGTAACACCGGAAGAGTAATGTCCGTCTAACCAAAAATTGAAATCTCCATTCAACTTCGGCAACAATGTGGGAAATACATTTTCGCTAACATCATTGAACAATGTTATGTTCGCACCATTAAACCGTTTGCACGCCGCTTCATACAAAGCGAGGCCCGGCTCAATACTGTATACATGCGGGTATCGCTTGCTGAGAAACGCGGTTGTTGTTCCCATGTAAGTGCCAGTTTCGACCCAAGCCGCATTGGCGATACCGTATCTAGAAAATACTTTCTCTTTCACAAGCTGAGGGCTATTGTCCGAAAAATTACGCTCTTTCCATTTGCGCATCTCGCGTTTTTTTTTCACAAACGCGAAAACGCTGCGCAGTTCAGAACTTTTAACATTAGCTTTCATTTTCACTTACCCCAATCAACAAACTCTTTGTCACCAAGACGGCTCCAAGTCCGCACTCTTATAATTCTTTAAGCTCCGTTATATACGCCCAAAAACGCTGACCGTGCATCCATTGCCGTAGAACCTACTCCCACTCAATAACCAATTTATTGTAACCTATTGATTTAATTATCTTTTTTAAACTCGTGGTAACTATGTGGTAACTGCCCTTAACCGACAACACAATACTTCCTCATAAAACTTACCACTTTGGTAACGGAATTCAGAGCCCTTTATGGCGTGATTTGAATAGCCGTTAAACCCACGGCGGCTAGAACACGAATAGCTCGTCTCTCTCATCTTTTATCATCTCAGCAGTATCGCCCATAAATTTAACTACTATTTTTTATTCCTCTAATAAGCCAATAAGAAATTGCTGCACCAATAATCTCTAAAATTAAATAGATTATGAAAATTGTATCTGGTGTGCCATCAATAACAATACTTAAGAACCTTCCTGCTCCTACACCAATATAAAAAACAAATAAGCTCCAAAGTGCACCTATTCGCATCGATTGAATTAAAGCACCACTTACCCAAAAAATATTAAAAGCAATATACATCCCCATAATTGCTCTAAAGACGTTAGCTAAATTATTATTAGTTATCTCTATGTCATAAAAAAAAGGCAGACTAACACTGGGATAAGCGCCATAAACCAAAGCAATAGGAAATACGCCTAAAGCAGAAAATATTAAAAAAAGGCTTTCTTTCTTCATAGCTATCTCCTGATATTAAAGAATTAAATTTTTTATTTTAATATGCATTTTTCTTATTCCCACTCAATTGTGCCGGGGGGTTTTGAGGTGATGTCATAGACCACCCGATTGATGCCGCGCACTTCATTGATGATGCGGGTCGAAACACGGCTCAAAAAATCATGGCTGAACGGATAATAATCCGCCGTCATGCCATCAGTTGAGGTAACAGCGCGCAGCGCGCATACATATTCATAAGTGCGGCTATCGCCCATCACGCCCACTGTGCGCACCGGCAGCAAAACCGCAAAGGCCTGCCAAATCTCGTCATACAGGCCGAACTCGCGAATTTCATCGAGATAAACCGTGTCGGCTTTGCGCAAAATGTCCAGCTTCTCGGCGGTGATTTCACCCGGAATACGAATAGCCAGCCCCGGCCCGGGGAAAGGATGCCGCCCAACAAACGCCTCAGGCAAACCCAGCTCTTGGCCCAGCGCGCGCACTTCGTCTTTAAACAATTCGCGCACCGGCTCAACCAGCTGCATGTTCATCCGCTCAGGCAAACCGCCGACATTATGATGGCTCTTAATCGTCACGCTGGGGCCGCCAGTGAAGGAAACGCTCTCAATCACATCGGGGTAAAGCGTGCCCTGCGCCAGAAAATCCGCGCCGCCAACAGCTTTAGCTTCTTCTTCAAACACGTCGATGAAAGTGCCGCCAATGATTTTGCGTTTTTGCTCGGGGTCACTCACGCCATCCAGCTTGCCGAGGAATAAATCCGATGCATCTTTATGCACCAGCTTGATATTGAAATGGTCGCGGAACAGCCCGACCACTTGCTCGCTCTCACCGGCCCGCATCATGCCGGTATCGACATAAACGCACGTCAATTGCTCGCCAATCGCTTCGTGCAGCAATACCGCGACAACCGAGCTATCCACACCGCCCGAAAGGCCACAAATCACACGACCTTCGCCGACTTGAGCGCGAATATCGGCAATCGCTTTTTCGCGAAACGCCGCCATTGACCAATCGCCATTGCAACCGGCAATTTTATGGGTGAAGTTTTGCAGCATTTTCGCGCCATCCGGCGTATGCACCACTTCTGGGTGAAACTGCACGCCGTAAATCTTGCGCGCCTCATCCGCAATCGCCGCATAGGGCGCGTTTTCAGATGTGCCGATAACGCTAAATCCATCAGGCAAATTATTCACCCGGTCGCCATGGCTCATCCAAACCTGGACATTATCGGCGTCAATCCCATCAAATAGCGGCGAAGCGGCTTTGATATCCAGCATAGCGCGGCCAAATTCGCGCTCATCAGATTGCTCAACCGAACCGCCAAGCTGCGCGCATAAGGTTTGCTGACCGTAGCAAATGCCCAAAATCGGCAAGCCGGAGGTGAGAATATTATCCGGTGCGCGCGGCGTATCAATATCAGCCACAGAGTTTGGCCCACCCGATAAAATCACCGCTTTCGGAGCCATATCAACAAACGCTTTTTCGGCACTGTTAAACGGCACAATTTCGCAATAAACACCGCTTTCGCGCACGCGCCGCGCAATCAGCTGCGTGACTTGCGAGCCGAAATCAACGATCAGAATACGATCCATCATCAGTCCTTTTTGTCGTCTTTGGCGTCGCGCTTGGCATCGATGGCAGTCATTAAATCATTGGCCGCTTCGCATGGCGCAGCGCATACGGTGCGCAAGCGATTGAGCGATTTCTCAGCCTGCTCGATATCGCCAACACCCAGCGCCGCCTCGCCTTGCAATTTTAAGGCTTGCTGATTGCCCGGCTCAATATCCAAACCAACCGTGATAAGGCGCAAACTTTCGGCTTTATTATCCAGCTTGCCTTGCGCTTGGCCTTTCAGCACAAAAGCGCGCGCATTGCCCGGATTTGCCGTCAAAGCCAGATTGAGCAATTTGTCGGCCTCTGCCGCTTTGCCCTGCAATAAAACTTGCTCGGCATCCGCCGTCAGGCGTTCTGAAACTTGTCGAAATTTATCGGAAACCGCGCTCGCCGTTTGCGGGGCAAACAAGCCCACCAATAATGCCACGACCGGCGCAAAAGAGAAAATTGAAGAAACTTTAATCATGTGTTTGTCTCGCAAGATTACCCGCCAAAATCAAGTGTTAGCTCGCCACATCGCGGCGCTGCATGATAGCGCAATATAACCCGTCACTATCAGCATTGGCCGGATGCCATTGCGTTTGCCCGGCCTCGCCCATTGGCAAAATCACATCAACAAGCCCAAACTGTTGATTTTTAGTCATAAAACGCGCCACTTGCGTGTTGTTTTCACACGCCAATAAAGAACAGGTTATATAAACCAGCCGTCCGCCCGGCTTCACCAGCGCGGCGGCCTGCTGCAAAATATCCGCCTGCAAAGCGACAAGCTCAGACAATTCATCCTGCGTGAGTCGCCATTTTGTCTCAGGCGCGCGCCGCCATCGCCCCGCCCCACTGCACGGCACATCAGCCACAACCACATCGCATTGGGCTTGCCAATCGGGCAGGTTTTGCGGCGCAATCGTTTCAATAATATCGACACCGGCACGTGCCGCACGTTGCGGCACATCCGCCATGCGCTCGGACAGCGCGTCATGCACCAGCACCCGCCCTTTGTTTTGCATCTGCGCCGCCATCGCCAAAGCCTTGCCCCCGCCACCGGCGCAAAAATCCATCACTGTGTCAAACGGCTGCGCACCAACCATCAGCGACACCGCTTGCGCGCCGGCATCTTGCACTTCAACCAAACCGCTTTGATAGGCCCTGCCGTCCAGTAAGCGCGGCGACCCCTCCAGCCGCAAAGCCGTTTCAACATGCGGATGCGGTGTCGCCTTAACATCCTCATCCGCCAAAGCGGCTATCGCCTCATCTCGACTGCCTTTAAGAATATTTACCCGCACATCGGTTGGCGCTCGCGCCGCCATTTTACGCATCACCTCATCGCAAGCCGCGCCCAATTGCGCCTCCAACTCAGGCAATAACCATGACGGCACAGACAGCGCATCAGCGCGATTATCCGGCGGGGTTTGGGCACCATGGCGCAAACTGGCTTCATCAGCACTTGCCAAAGGCGGCGGCGCATGACGACTGCCATCAGCCAGAGCCAACACCTCATCCAGTTCAACATCATCCAGCAAATGCTTCGCCAACATGGCGACCAGCAATGGCTCATCATTGCCGAGCCGCGCCGTCAGGTCACCATAATGGCGATAAATGGCAAACAGCCTGTCCGCAATATCACGGCGGTCTTTTGAACCGGCATAGCGATTTTGTCGCCCCCAAGTTTGCACCATACGGTCAAGCGGCTGGCGGCTGTTTTGTGACAGCGCCAGCAACTCGGCAATGGTGTGAAGACGAGCAGCCGGACGCACTAGTTTTTACCGGACCCCGGATAGTTCGGCGCTTCGCGGGTAATGGTCACATCATGCACATGGCTTTCCACCAGCGAGGCAGATGTCATACGCACAAATTTGGCGCGCTCATGCAAATCGGCAATCGTCGCCGCGCCGGTATATCCCATTGCAGCGCGCACACCGCCAACCAGCTGATGCACCACCTGCTCAACCGGCCCTTTGAACGGAATTTGCCCTTCAATGCCTTCCGGCACGAGCTTATGGGTATCGGAAATATCCTGCTGGAAATAGCGGTCAGCCGAGCCGCGTGCCATCGCGCCTACTGAGCCCATGCCGCGATAGGCCTTATAAGAGCGGCCTTGATACAAAAAAGTCTCGCCCGGGCTTTCGGTTGTTCCGGCCAGCAAAGAGCCAACCATCGCACAGCTGGCACCGGCGGCAATCGCCTTGGCCAAATCACCCGAATATTTAATGCCGCCATCGGCAATCACCGGCACACCGGCTTTGCGGGCGGCCTCGACTGAATCCATAATGGCGGTTAATTGCGGCACGCCGACACCAGCGACAACCCGCGTGGTGCAAATCGAGCCCGGCCCAATACCGACTTTAATGGCATCCGCGCCGGCATCAATCAGCGATTGCGCCCCGTCTTTGGTCGCCACATTACCGGCCATCACTTGAATGGAATTGGACAGCGATTTAATCCGCGACACCGCCTCGCCAACCCGCTCGGAATGGCCATGCGCCGTATCAACAACCACCAAATCAACACCGGCATCTACCAACGCTTCCGTGCGGGCAAAGCCATCATCACCCACAGTTGTCGCTGCGGCAACCCGCAAACGCCCCTGCTCGTCTTTGGCCGCATTCGGGTGCAATTGCGCTTTTTCCATATCTTTGACGGTAATCAAACCAATGCAATGATAAGCGTCATCCACCACCAGCAGCTTTTCAATGCGGTGATGGTGCAATAGCCGCTTGGCTTCTTCATGCTCGACAGCCTCTTTCACCGTGACGAGATTTTCATGCGTCATTAATTCGGAGACTTTTTGCTTCGGATTGGATGCAAAGCGCACATCGCGATTGGTCAAAATGCCGACCAGCTTGCCATTGGCTTCCGTTACCGGCACGCCGGAAATATTATTGCCGGTCATAAGCTCGAGCGCTTCGGCCAAACTGGCATCCGGTCCAATGGTCAACGGATTAACCACCATACCGCTTTCAAATTTCTTTACTTTAATGACTTCAGCGGCTTGTTCTTCCGGTGTCAGATTGCGGTGCAAAACACCAATGCCACCGGCTTGCGCCATCGCAATCGCCATATCGCTTTCGGTCACTGTATCCATCGCCGCCGATAAAAGCGGAATGCCCAATTGAATGGTTTTGGTAATAAAAGTGGAGGTATCTGCCTGGCTT
Organism: Alphaproteobacteria bacterium; assembly: GCA_965657665.1. Lineage (GTDB taxonomy): Bacteria > Pseudomonadota > Alphaproteobacteria > RS24 > RS24 > UBA8337. Next base: position 8,196 of record CBFHPF010000056.1, read on the forward strand.
GGCAGTATAGAAGACGCGCCCGGCTCAAGCAGCACGTCATCAAAAGTCAGAGCTTCGCGAAACATTTGTCAAATCCTCTCGGGTCTGGAGGTGTATTTGACGACTTCATGTATCACCAATGTGGTGGCTTGGGCAAAGAATAAATCAAAATGCCGAAAAACAGCCATTTTCCGGTGGATAAACCGGCTAATTCTGTCCCTTAAAGTCGAGCGCGATGACATAAAGCTCAACCGATTCTTTGCGGCTCGATTTGGGCTTCATATGAATGACCTGCCCGAAATGCTTTTTCAGCTCTTTCAGCAACTCGTTTGACGCGCCACCTTGGAACACTTTGGCGCAAAACGCCCCGCCCGGTTTCAAAGCCTCAAAAGCAAACCAAGCCGCCGCCTCCGCCAATGCCATGGTGCGCAAATGGTCGGTTTGGCGATGGCCCGTTACCGGCGCGGCCATATCCGACATCACCACATCGGCGCGTCTTCCGGCCAGCGCATGCACTTTTTCCGGCGCATCATCTTCAAGAAAG
>CBFHPF010000057.1:0-8545 GCA_965657665.1 Alphaproteobacteria bacterium
CCAGCCGTCAAAAGCGACATGCGGCAATGCGGCGGCCAATACCGCGCTCTGCGTCTCTAGATAAGGGTTTTCCTTGCTCATAAGCGGAATATGACGGCATGGCGGCGCAAAAACAAGCCCCAACAGCGCACTGGACAAGCTTGCGGCAACTTGCTACACCATCTCTCAAGTTGCAGGTAACTGCTTCTAATTTATTTTGAAAGGGTGATGAAACGTGCAAGTTTCCGTTCGTGATAACAATGTCGATCAGGCTTACAAAGTCCTGAAAAAGAAGCTTCAGCGTGAAGGTGTCTTCCGCGAGATGAAGCTTCGTGGGCATTACGAAAAGCCATCGGAAAAGCGCGCGCGTGAGAAAGCGGAATCAATCCGTCGCGTGCGCAAGCTGGCCCGCAAAGCGGCTCAGCGCGAAGGCCTCGTTATGGGCAAGCGCAAATATTAAGCGCCCGCTCTGAAAGCAATAAAAAAGCCCCGGTCTCGCGACCGGGGCTTTATTTTTTCGTATGCGTGATTTTACAACGACTTGACGATACTCTCGACCATTTTCTTGGCATCTGAGAACAGCATCATTGTGTTGTCGCGGAAGAACAATTCGTTTTCCACACCAGCATAACCTGAGCCCATGCCGCGCTTGATGAACAATACCGTACCGGCACGCTCAACATCCAAAATCGGCATACCGTAAATCGGGCTTTGCGGGTCGGTTTTAGCAGACGGGTTGGTCACATCATTGGCACCAATAACGAAAGCCACATCGGCTTGTGCGAACTCGGAATTGATATCTTCCAGTTCAAACACTTCGTCATAAGGCACATTGGCTTCGGCCAATAGCACATTCATATGGCCCGGCATACGACCGGCCACAGGGTGAATGGCGTAAGAGACTTTCACGCCTTCTTTTTTCAGCTCATCCACCATTTCACGCAGCGCGTGTTGGGCTTGCGCCACCGCCATGCCATAGCCCGGCACAATGATAACCGAACCGGCATTTTTCATGATGAATGCCGCATCTTCAGCACTGCCCTGCTTGACCGGACGTTGCTCAACTGCGCCGGACGCAACTGCTGCATCATCGCCACCAAAGCCGCCGAGAATGACCGAGATAAACGAGCGGTTCATGCCCTTACACATAATGTAAGACAAAATCGCGCCTGATGACCCGACCAGCGAGCCGGTGATAATCAGCGCCAGATTACCCAGCGTAAAGCCGATACCGGCGGCCGCCCAACCTGAATAAGAATTCAGCATAGACACCACAACCGGCATATCCGCACCGCCAATGGGAATGATAATCAAGAAGCCGATAACAAAAGACAAAATCGTCACAAACAAGAACACTTCAACCAGTTGATTGGCAGGCTCAAGGCACAGATAGACGATACCCGCGACAATGCTGACAAACAAAATGAGGTTGATCAGATGACGTTGCGGCAACAAAATCGGCGCGCCTGACATGGTGCCTTGCAGTTTGGCAAAAGCAATAATCGACCCTGAGAAAGTAATCGCACCAATGGCTGCCCCAATGGACATCTCAATCAGACTGGCTGTTTTAATCGCGTTTCCGTCTACAATACCGAAAGCGACCGGCGACAAAAACGCCGCCCAAGCCACCAATACGGCGGCCAAACCGACCAAAGAGTGGAAGGCGGCAACCAATTGCGGCATATCCGTCATGGCGATACGACGGGCGATAACCGCGCCGATGACACCACCAAGCGCCACACCGCCGCCAATGATTAAGAAGGCATCTTTATTATTCGGGTCAATCAAGAACAGAGTTGTGCCGACGGCAATTGCCATACCGACCATACCGAAATAGTTGCCCTGCCGCGACGTCTCAGGCGAGGACAAACCACGCAGAGACAAAATGAAAAACACGCCTGCGGCGAGATATAACAATGAAGAAAGATTTGCACTCATCGGTCAGGCCTCTACTTGTCTTTTTTGCGATACATGGCAAGCATGCGCTGGGTTACAAGAAAGCCGCCGAAAATATTAATCGAGGCCAAAACAACTGCGCCAAAGCCGAGCCAGCGGGTCAATTCACCGGCATTGTCATCTGTGCCGACATCGACACCAATGGCAACCAGAGCACCGACGATAATCACCGATGAAATCGCATTGGTGACCGACATAAGCGGCGTGTGCAGGGCCGGTGTTACCGACCAGACAACGTAATAGCCGACGAAAACGGCCATAACGAAAATACTCAGTAGATAGACAATCTCATCAACAATCATTTTTTCGCTCCCTGAGCCGGTTTCTTAGCGGCTGGCTTTCTAGCTGCCGGTTTTTTGGCAGCAGGCTTTTTAGCGGCCGGCTTCTTTGCTGCCGGTTTTTTTGCGGCTGGCTTTCTGGCGGCTGGCTTTTTTGCAGCAGGCGTTTCTTTCGCTGCTGGTTTTTCACCAACCAAAGCCGGATGCACAATTGCGCCATCGCGGGTCAGGCCAACACCGGCAATAATTTCGTCTTCCCAATCCAGAGCCAGCGTCTTTTTATCTTTGTCAAAAAACGCATCGATGAAATTGAATAAATTGCGCGAATAAAGCTCAGAAGCATTACCCGCCAAACGGCCCGGCACATTGGTATGCGCTACCAGTTTAACGCCTTTATGTTCGGAAACTTTACCGGCTTTCGACAGCTTGCAGTTACCGCCCTGCTCAACCGCCAAATCAACCAGAACAGACCCGGGCTTCATGCCTTCGAGCATTTTCTTCGTCACCAATTCAGGTGCCGGACGGCCCGGGATAAGCGCTGTGCAAATAACAATATCTTGCTTAGCGATATGCTCAGTCACCAATTCGGCTTGCCGCTTTTGGTAATCCTTGCTCATTTCCTTGGCATATCCACCGGCGGTTTCACCGCTATCTTCTTCGTCAGCTTCAACCATGACAAATGTGCCGCCAAGGCTTTCGACTTGTTCAGCCGCCGCACGGCGCACATCTGTTGCAGACACAATCGCGCCCAAACGCTTGGCTGTCGCAATAGCTTGCAAACCGGCAACACCCGCGCCCATGACAAAAACCCGCGCAGCAGGAACTGTGCCGGCTGCTGTCATCATCATCGGCAAAGCGCGACCATATTCAGCCGTTGCATCCAACACCGCTTTATATCCGGCCAGATTAGATTGCGAGGACAGAATATCCATTGATTGCGCGCGCGTGATACGCGGCATGAGTTCCATCGCCATGGCTTGAATTTTGGCCGTCTTATAGGCGTTAACGCCCGCTTTATCCTGATACGGATCGAGCGAAGCCACCAAAGCGGCACCGGCCTTCATGGCTTTAACCTGTGCCGGTTTAGGTGCGCGCACACCAAAAACAACATCGGCTTTTTTCAAAGCAGCAGCCGTTGCTTTGCCAACGGCAGCACCGGCGGCTTTATAATCAGCATCGGCAAAACCGGCGATACCGCCCGCACCGGCTTCAACCGTCACGGCAATGCCAAGGCCGGTCATTTTCTTAACCGTCTCAGGCGTCGCTGCAACACGCGTTTCCGGCGCAGCTTCCTTAAGCACAAAAAGATTCACAGCCATCAGCCACTCCTCAACGAATAGATTTCTAGGATGTATTTATCCGTAAACGAATAAAAGCAAGAAGAGGAGAATGCCGATAACCGCAATACTGCCCCATTTGGTATAGGCCAAAAATGCATCATAGGTTTGCTCATGCTCCGGGCGGTTCATTTCGTCGCCCCAATTTTGACTCTCATTTTTGTCAGTCATATTCGTCTCCAAAGCTTGAATATCGGCGCGACTATAGCAGATGCAATGGGGCGGGCAAGCCACAGATTATCAGCTTCTTATTCCGCCTTAGCGTCATTGTGTCCCATCATGAACGGAACCGATATAGCGGCGTGTAACGAGCGTCGGATCGGCGGCAGCACGGCGCAAAATTTCTACCATATGCGCCGCCCAAATTTGCTGACCATTGCGAGACGCAATCTCATCTTGGCGCAATTCAATCAGCGCATGCGGTAAGCCGTTTTGTGTGCCGTGCCGATACAGGCAATCATTCTTTAAACGCCCCGAATATGGCTCATTATCGCCAAAGCAAATATCGCTTTGTGTTGCCATATAGGCATCCATTACTTGCTTTAACCGCGCGTCTTTATCCCACAAAACCCCAGCATGCCAAGGGCGCGGCACACCGCGCCATATCGGCGTAAAACTGTGAACCGATAAAATTATTGGCGCGATATCGTTATCTTCCGCAGCCGCCAAAGCCCGCTCAATCGCGCCATTATAAGGCAGATAATAATCATCAATCCGCGCTTGCCACGCTGCTTTATCGTTAAAGCGGTCAATTTTGGCATTGGCGGGGATAATCTCACCATCCGATAATTTCATCACCAAAGTCGGGTCATCAAGACCGCGATTGGGGTCAATCAGCAGACGCGAAAATTGCGCCGCCACCAAAGGACAGCCCAAGCTATCAGAAATGAATTCGGCAACCGCCAGAGCGCCCAAATCCATTGCGATATGTCGCTCAAGCGCGGCGGGCGGTAAGCCTAAATTATTGAGTTCAGGCGGCACATAATTGCTCGCATGGTCGCATAAAATTAAAAACCGCTTATCGCCCTCGGCGTTTTTCACCAAATAAGGCGCAGTCATTATTTTTGCTTTTCCAAATAATGATGCCCGGGATTAACCTTGCCATTTTTGGCAAAACGGCCAATCGCAGCGGCAATCTCATCTTGCCATGTATGATGCAGCAAATGACCCGCGCCTTTCAGTTCAATCAGCTCCACATCGGGGCGCTGTTTGATGAACGGATAGACATTCCACTTAATCGACACAGTCGGGTCTTTATCGCCATGAATAATCATCAACCGCTCAAACGTGTCCGGCATATCGCCGCGCGTTTTTTGCATATCAGCTAAATTATGCTTTAAATTTATCGCATAGGTGGCATTGGCGATAAAAACATGCGGCTGCAAAATTAACGCCAGCGCAGAATCATAAACATAATTCTCCGGTGTGGTTTCCGGATAAGATGCCCCTTCAGCGCCCGGCGCCAATTGGGTCGCGCCATATTTGCCAAGCACCATATGAGCAAAAATCGGCCCGATAATCGGTGTCGTCACCAATCGATAAGCCCAAAAATCAGGCCCATACCAAGGCACAATAGGTGGTGCCAGCATTACCGTGCCGGCAATTTCATCGCCCAATACTTGCGCATAAGCCAGCGCCGTCGCCCCGCCCCAGCTTTGCCCGATAATAAACGGGTTTTCATAGCCCAGCTTTTTCACGGCCTGATGAATTTCGCGTGCCTGTTCGCGCGGGTCAGCCATTAATTTATGCGCCACCTTATTGCGCGAACGACCAATGCCCGGGCGGTCGAAGGCCAGCACTGTGCCAAGCTCAGCCAAAGGCTTACCCAGCCCTAACATCACATCATGCGCATTAGCACTTGAGCCATGTATCAAGACAAAAACCGGCTTGCCATCCTGCTTTTGCGTGTTGGCTGATAAATAATGCAAGCGCGCTCTATCTGTGTCGATATAAGCGCCTTCAGGTGGCAAATCCGCCAATAGACGCGCACGCAAACGAGCATCATGGCCCCAAAGGGCCAGCCCGATAATAATTAATATGAGAATAATGGCGCTGAACATTTTGGTGACCCGCCGGCGCACCCCCCCAGCACCGCTAACTGCGAACAATTAACCCTGGCGAGCTTTAAAGCGCTTATTGGTCTTGTTAATCACGTATAACCGACCACGGCGACGTACCAATTGGTTCTTCTGGTGGCGATCACGCAGCGACTTAACTGAATTGCGGACTTTCATCGTCGGCTCCATAAAACATGTGCGAGGCGTTTGTGCCTCGCAAGCGGGGAACATATGCAAGACAGCCCGATATGTCAAGCAAGCGGGACGCGTTGCCACAATGGCGAAAACAGACTTGGCAAGCGGCGCATTATATGTAGTCTGGCGACAAATTTGGAGTTGACCCATGAAAGCATTAAATGGCGGCCAGCAAGAGCTGTTGCCCGCGGGAGAGCTTGTTGATTTTGAACCACAATGGTTCAAAGATGCGATTGCCACGCAGGCACAAGATGAATATGCCGAATATAAAGGCACCAAGCTGCATTTTCGCCGTTGGCATGGCCCATCAGCCGATGCAGAAAATATCGTTTTGGTGCATGGCGGCGGCGCACATGCACGCTGGTATGATTTCATCGCCCCGCTTTTAAGCCCGCATTACAACGTCATTTCCGTCGATTTACCGGGCATGGGCGATAGCGGTTGGCTCGATGCCTATAATCGCGACATCATGGCTGAGGGCGTCATTACCATGATACGCGCCGCCAATTTTACCTCAAAACCGGCCATCATCGCGCATTCCATGGGCGGCATGGTGTCTTTGCTAACGGCACATCACTATGCTGATGAGTTGGCGGCTTTGATGATTTGCGACTATTACGTGCGCCCGCCGCATTTGCATGAAGAATGGTATATGGAAGAAAATGAAGACGGCGTGCTAGCGCCGCGCAAGACCCGCGACACGTTGGTTTATGAGAGCTTTGACGCGGCACTGCAGCGCTTTCGTTTGCAACCCGAACAGCCCTGCGCCAATCAATTTATTGTCGATTATATTGGCGGTCATTCACTGCGCGAAGTTGAAGGCGGATGGACATGGAAGTTTGACCCGCATATGTATCGCGACTTTCCTATCGGCGATGATTGGCCGGAAATATATCGCGGCATTAAAATTCCGTTGACGGCTATGTTCGGTGAATTGGCGCGCGAGCACGACACAATAGACCGCCATGAGCTTATCGGTTTTATGCAAGATATGCGTCCGCACTCACCGCATTTTGACCTGCTTGGCGCGCGCCACCATGTGTTGCTCGACCAGCCGATTGCCTTTGCCGCCAGTGTCGGCCAGCAAATGCAAAACTGGCAGTCTCAAGGTGTTTTTAAAAAATAAATACGCGTCTAATGATGTGACGGCGCGCGCGACAGCGTTTCTTCTTCGACTTCTTCCACGTCGATTTTGGCTTCCAACATATCCAATTGCTTGGAGCGGGTCGCCAAAAGCATAAACGCCGTCAAAATAAACGCTAAAACAAACGGGCCGGTCGGCGTAATCAGATAGAGCGGCATGATGAAAATCGGCACGAAAATAATGCCGACTGCCGCCGTCGAAGAGTTCAGCCCGGCCACCGCGCCCTGCTCTTCCGGCGTCACAGCCAGCGAACCACCCGCCGCCACAGCAGGCCGCATCAAACCGCTACCCAAACCTTGCAGGGTCAGCGAAAAGGTAAACAAGCCCGCACTCATCGGCAAAATCAAAAAGCCAATGCCAATCATGGTGATTAAGATGCCCCAAACAAGCAAAGCGCGCACAGAAGCGTGGGTGCGGGGAATAATGACCAATTGTGCAAATAATGTCGCCATCGCCATGGCCATCATTGCAACGCCTACAACTTGCGCCGTTTGCTGGCCATCCAGCTCCATTGTGTCCATGACAAAAAACGCGGCAACCTGCATCACCGCCGCGCCAATAGTCGACACGGCAACACCCAAAAACAAAAACAGCCGAATGCGCTTATCGGTAAACTTCAAACGCGGCAATTCGCGAAAACTACCGGCGGGCTTTTGTCGTTCAGGCAAAAACAAAGCAATCATCAAAGCACCGGCAAGCGCAAAAATTGAAAGCGCAAAAAACGGCGCCAGCAAATGAAACGACGCCAAGGCGGCGGCAAAACCCGGGCCCAAAATCGTGCCCATGCCAAAAGCCGCGCCTATGGCAGCCACACCGCTTGTGCGTTCTTCGCGCGATGTGCGGTCAGCCACATAGGCTTGCGCTGCCGACGGCGAACCTGAGCCGAACATGCCAAAAATCGCCCGCACCAAAATCATCAACGCATAAAGCGTCATCAAAGGCAGAATGCCGCTATCGCCCAAAGCCAATAAAATACCAAAGCCGCCGGTGGAAATACCAAAGCCCGACAGGCCAAGCAAAATTACCGGCTTACGTCCCCATTTATCGCTGCGCCGTCCCCAAAACGGGCTCATCACCACCCACAGCACGGCAGACAGCGTAAAAATCGCGCTGACTTGCACCTCGCTGAGGCCCAAATCGCGCGCCACTGGCGGGAAAATCGCAAAGAATAATGATTGCCCCATGCCGAGCGCCATCAAACAGACAAACAGCAAAATCATGCCGCGGCGGCGTTCGGCTTCCGATGTGAAACGCGTCTGCGTCATTACTGACCTCGCAAAGTAAAAGACCGCCAAGCACTCACGCCGATCATATAAAATGAAGCAGCCGCAAACAGCCCATCCATCAAAGGCGGCAAACCAGCCTCAGCGCGGATGAGATAAGCTGTCATCAGCGCGATCCACAAAATGCAAATCGGCAAAGTAATAGCGCGCATAGCCTCGACCCGCACCGGATGCACAACCCGAATGGGCGCATAAACCAAACCGCATAAAACAACAAGCGCAATGAGATTGACAGTTTGCGACGTGTGTAAAATAACCGCATAAAAAACCGCCACATTCCACAAAGCAGGAAAGCCGCGAAAATCATTTTCAGCCG
>CBFHPF010000058.1:0-8460 GCA_965657665.1 Alphaproteobacteria bacterium
TAATTGTCGCTGGTTAAAGCGCGCTTTATCTCATCTACGCTCAATCTAATCCGTATTACGCCGCTTTGGGGAGGCGGGTGAGCGGCTGCTTGATAGTCGAATAATCCGTACGACCACGTTGGCGCATTGGCCTTGCTGTGGTGGCCAATCGATAACGGGCTATCGCTAGAAAATGTTTGCCGTCGCGCATTACCCGCTTGGCATTTGCTTTGTAAGAACCTGCAATAGGCGTATTTATTGTTGTTTCAGTCATTCAGCGCCTTAACTGCAATTGCCAATTTGTTTCGCTTATATTTTTTTCTATCAGCACATCACTCTTAAACATTAGTCGTCATCACAGTCTCCAAGTTTGACTAAGATGATTTTGAATGGATTTAGGAAGCGACAACAGAAGTAGTTATTTCAAAATAAATGCCACTGACTGCGAATTATAGCAGATGTATCAAGGGGTGTATCAAGATGACCCAGAGCTACCTTAAGTATTTGTTTTTATTATATTAAATTAAGGAAGCTGGCGGAGAGGGAGGGATTCGAACCCCCGGAACGCGCAAACGCTCAACGGTTTTCAAGACCGCCGCTTTCAACCACTCAGCCACCTCTCCTGAAACGCATGCCTGTTGGTCAGCGCCCATGAAATAACCTTAACTTCGCCGCTTTGCAAGAGGGTATGGCGCTTTAAGCTGATATTCTTAATCTCGACGTTGTTAAGCCTTGGTGTTCTTAGCTGAGGGCGAATCTCGTATAGTTTGGCGAGGTTTAATGAGAGAATAAAATGACCACTAATAAACGTTTGTCGATTTTGCTTCCGGTGGCGGTGAGCCTTCTGCTTGCTGCATGCGCCGGTGGCTATAATAGCGCCGCGCGCAAAGATGAAGAACAAGGCCGCCGCGTGTCTGCGGGTGGGATTTATAAAATTGGCACGCCTTATGAGATTGAGGGCGAGTGGTATTATCCGCAGGAAGACCCGAAATACGACAATACCGGCATTGCCAGTTGGTATGGCCCAAAGTTTCATGGGCGGCGCACCGCCAATGGTGAAATTTTTGATATGGATTTATTGACGGCGGCGCATCCAACTTTGCCAATGCCGATACGCGCCAAAGTCACCAATTTGGAAAACGGCAAATCAGTCATTGTGCGGGTAAATGACCGTGGCCCGTTTGCCAAGGACCGCGAAATTGATATGTCGCGTCGTGCGGCCGAAGTGCTGGGTTTTCGGGAGAAAGGCACGGCGCGTGTGCGGGTGCAATATTTGGGCCGTGCGCCGCTTTATGATGCGGCCGGTCGGTTGATACGCAAGCAAGAGCCGGATCGCTACATTGCAGAAAAACCGGTAACGCCGAAGGAATATCGTAAAGTATCGGCCGCGCCGGTGGCTGCGGTTGCCGTGCAAACGCCTGACGGCAAGCCTGTTGAAAAGCCGCCGGTGGATGTGTCGACCATGCGCTATGCGGTGCAAGCAGGGGTGTTTTCAAGCCTCGAGAATGCTGAAGCCCTGAAAGCAAAGCTGGATGAAATTGCGCCAACAACGGTGACAGAGGTGAAAATTCGTGGCGCGTCTTATTTTCGCGTCAAACTGGGTGGGGCGAATATTCGCGCTGATGCCCGTGCCACTGTCGACAAGCTGAGAGCCGCCGGACATTCCGATGCGGTGATTATTGAACAATAGGGTGCCGTCATGCGGAAAATAATGAAAAAGTTTGCGCTGTTTTTGCTTCTGGGCCTTGCGCCATCGCTTGCTATGGCGACAGATACAAAGGCCGATTATGCCTTGCTGATGGATGCCGATACCGGCGTTGTGATGCTTGAGAAAAATGCTGATGCGCGTATGAGCCCGGCCAGCATGAGCAAGCTGATGACGGTGCTGATGACGTTTGAAGCCTTGGAGGCGGGGCGCATTTCACCGGATGATAAGTTTCGCGTTAGCGATGATGCGTGGCGCCGCGGTGGCGCGGCTTCCGGCGGTTCAACTATGTTTTTGAAAGCCCGCTCTGAAGTTGAAGTGCGCGATTTGTTGCGCGGTGTCATTATCCAATCTGGTAATGATGCCTGTATCACTCTGGCTGAAGGCTTGGGCGGCTCGGAAGAAATGTTCGCGCAAATGATGACAGAGCGGGCGCAAGAGCTGGGCATGATAAACTCGACTTTTGTTAATTCAACCGGTTGGCCGGATGATGAGCACAAGACCACCGCGCGCGACTTGGCCATTTTGACACAGCACCTCATCAAAAATCATAGCCGTTATTATCGCCTGTTTAGCGAGCGTGAGTTTACGTGGAATAAAATCCGCCAAACCAATCGCAACCCGTTGCTCTATGCCAATATTGGCGCGGATGGGTTGAAAACCGGCCACACAAAGGCATCCGGCTATGGACTTGTTGCGTCGGCGGAACAAAACGGACGTCGGCTGATTTTGGTTGTTAACGGCTTGGACAGCAAAAGTGCGCGGGCGCGGGAAGCGCGTCGGTTGATGACTTACGGTTTTCGTAACTTCAAACGAGATGTTTTGGTTGAAGCTGGACAAAGCGTAACGCAATTGCCGGTTTGGCATGGCGATGAAAGCACAGTGTCGGTAACACCGAAAACGCGCTTTGAAATTGTTACGCCGCGCAGCGGTCGGCGGAAAATGGTTGCGACTGTAACCTATGAAAAGCCGGTTTTGGCCCCGATTGCGAAGGGCGACCGTCTGGCGACCTTGAAGGTGACACTGCCGGGGCTGGCACCCCAAACAGTTGATTTGGTTGCGGCTGAGGATGTCGGGCGCGGTAATATTATCGGGCGGGCCATTTCCAGCCTGATTTATCTGATTGCAGGAGAGTAAAATGCGCGGAAAGTTTATTAGCTTTGAAGGCGGCGAGGGCGGCGGCAAGTCAACACAGGCGGCCCGACTGGCGGGTTTTTTGCGCAGTGTCGGACTTGAGGTTATCGAAACGCGCGAGCCGGGTGGCACCAAGCAAGGCGAAGAATTGCGTGATTTGCTGGTGCAGGGAGATCCCGATCGCTGGTCGTCTTTTTCAGAACTCTTGCTGATGACGGCGGCGCGCACTGAGCATGTTAACCGCGTGATTGAGCCTGCTCTGGCGGCCGGTACATGGGTGATTTGCGACCGCTTTTTGGACAGCACAATGGCCTATCAGGGCATTGCCGGCGGGCTTGGTATCGATACGGTTGGGCCGTTGCAGCAAAAGGCTGTCGGCGCGGCTGTGCCGGATGTCACTTTTTTGTTGGATTTGCGCGAGGAAGCCGGCCTACAGCGAGCTGAAAAACGCGGCGGCGCGGCGCGCTTTGAGAAAAAAGACGGCGGCTTTCATAGCAAAGTGCGCGACGGCTTTTTGGCGTTGGCGGCTGAAAACCCCGAGCGCATTGTTGTCGTCGATGCGGAAGACACATTCGACGCCGTCTGGGGGCAGATTGAAGGCGAGATGAAAAGCCGCTTCAAACTCTAGCCGGTTTGCGGTTAGATGCTGCCATGAGCCAGAACGCCCAACCAATTGATAGTGCCGATGAAATCCCTGATATTGACGGTGACTATCCGCCACGTTTGACGCGCGCATTGGTCGGGCATCACGCGGCGCAGCAAAGTTTTTTGTCATCTCTGCAGGGTGGGCGACTGCCACATGCTTGGTTATTGAGCGGCCCGAAAGGGGTCGGTAAGGCGAGTTTTGCATATTTGGTGGCGCGGGCGATATTGGCAGCCCAAAAGGTGCAGGACATAACCGACTTATCGCCGCCGCAAGATAATGCGACTTACCGCGACGCTTATGAAGCTGCGTCGCGCTTGCTGGAAGACAGTGTCCACCCCGATTTGCATATTTTAAAGCGGCGCTATAACGAGAAAACCGGCAAGTTTCGCGGCGATATTACGGTCGAAGAAACGCGCAGCATGAAAAATGCTTTCAGTATGAGCGCGGCGCAGGGCGGTTGGCGGGTTGCCATTATTGACTCGATTGATGAGATGAACCGCAACGGCGTTAACGCGCTGCTGAAGTTAATCGAAGAGCCGCCTGAAAAATGCCTTTTCTTAATCGTTTGTCATTATCCCGGGCGGGTATTGGATACGATACGCTCGCGCTGTCGTGTCTTGCCGTTTAATGCGCTGCAGGAAGCCGAGTTGCAGCAAATTATTGGCAATAAACTTGCCTCAGTTGATGCCAATGAAGCGGCAGCGGCTGCTTTTTTGGCCGATGGTAGCGTCGGGCGAGCGTTGAGTTTGGCCGAGTTTGGCGGTTTTGACCTGTATCGCGAGATGATTGGTGTATTGGAACAATTGCCGCGCTTGGATGTTGAACGCTTGCATGCGCTGGCCGGGCGCTTTGGCGCGCGCAGTGATGCGGCGAGTTTTCAACTGTTTTGCTATTTATTCAGCGGATGGCTGCATCGCATTGTGCGTTGCCAGGCCACCGGAGCGGTTTACCAGCCGGTATTTGAGGGTGAGGCAGAATTGGCGGCGCGGCTGATTGGCGGTCAATTGCCGCTTGAACCGGCTGTGGCTCTGTGGGAGAACACGCAACAACAAATTCGTCAAGTTGAAGCGTTAAATCTCGACAAGAAGCAAGCGGTCATGGATTGGCTTGGCGGGCTGGCGGAAATTACCGTTCATTCGGCATAGTAGGAATTAAAGTGTCAGATAAGAATTTCTTCATAACTACCGCAATTTCTTACCCAAATGGTCGCCCACATATTGGCCATGCCTATGAGGTGATGGCGACAGATGCGATTGCGCGTTATCACAGATTAAGTGGTGAAAATGTCTATTTCACCACCGGCACGGATGATCACGGTCAGAAAATGTTTCAAACCGCACGCGACCAAGGCAAGACGGCGCAACAATTGGCTGATGAATTGACACCGGCCTTTCGCGAAATGGCTGAGAAGCTGAACTGCAGCCATGATGATTTCATTCGTACGTCTGAACCGCGCCACCATGCGGCTGTCAGCGATATTTGGCAGCGTATTGAGGCTAAGGGCGATATATATCGCGATACTTATAGCGGCTGGTATTCTGTGCGCGATGAAGCTTTTTACACTGAGAGTGAGTTAACCAAAGGGGCGGATGGCGAAAAGTTGTCGCCGCACGGCACGCCTGTTGAATGGCTTGAAGAAGATAGCTATTTCTTCAAATTATCGGCCTATACCGACAAATTATTGGCGCATTTTGAGGCTAATCCGACTTTCTTGCAGCCAGAAAGCAACCGCAATGAAGTGATTTCCTTCCTCAAAGGTGGGCTGAAAGACCTTTCTATTTCGCGCACAGCGTTTGACTGGGGTGTGCCGGTGCCGAGTGACCCGTCGCATGTGATTTATGTTTGGATGGATGCGCTGACCAATTATCTGTCGGTGTTGGATTATCCGGCGCAAGATGGTCGCTATGCTGAGTTCTGGCCAGCCGCACTGCATGTTATCGGTAAGGATATTACGCGGTTTCATACGGTTTATTGGCCGGCCTTTTTGATGGCGGCCGATTTGCCCTTGCCGCAACAAGTGTTCGCGCACGGGTTTTTGACCGTGAAGGGCGAGAAAATGTCCAAGTCCCTCGGCAATGTGCTTGACCCGTTTACCTTGGCTGACCATTACGGCGTTGATGCTTTGCGTTATTTCTTTTTGCGCGAAGTGCCTTTCGGGCGCGACGGCAGCTTTTCGGACGAAGCGATTGTCAATCGAGTGAATGCCGATTTGGCGAATGATATCGGTAATTTGGCGCAGCGCAGCTTGTCTATGATTGCAAAAAATTGCGAGGCATCCTTGCCGACACCGCAAGAACTGACGTCGGAAGATGAGGCGGTTCTCGCGTTGTTTGACGGTTTACGCGCGCGCACTGACGAAGCGATGCGCGAGCATGCCCTTCACAATTATCTCGCGGCCGTTATGGATGCGGTGTCTGAAGCCAATCGTTATTTCGCTGCGCAAGAGCCTTGGGCGCTGAAAAAAGACAATCCGGCCCGCATGGGCACAGTATTGTATGTAACGGCGGAATTGGTTCGCCAGGCGGCGATTTTATTGCAGCCGGTTATTCCAACTGGCGCGGCAGCGTTGTTGGATTATCTTTGTGTTGATAAAGGCAGCCGCAGTTTCGACTATTTGGGCGAAGCACATCGCTTGGCTGCCGGAATTTCTTTGCCCCAGCCCGAGGGGGTTTTTCCGCGCCTACAGATGATGGAAACCGACACATCAGCCTAAGTCACTCGTAATGATCCGGCAAATCACTGCAAAATTAATGTTGCAAACTTGCAACAATTGATTGGCCGACGCGCAGGCACCGGGGTATTATCTTGCAATGTAGCCCCGCAATTGCCTAGCTAGGTGGTGGTGGGAGTGTAAGGAGAGACGCATGAGCGTGTTTCGGCTCACCGACTTTGTGCGGCGTCAGTCAGGCAGTACCCTATCAATAGGTTGGGCTGATTTGGCCCGCTATTCTTCTATATTTCTGGCGTTGCTCGGCCTGTCATCCGGTGTGATGACCTATTTGGTTTTGAGCAATTTGACGCCATTAACACCCAATCGTCAGCTTGTTTGGACAATGCTGTCGGTCAATATGTTCATTGTTACCGGTTTGATAGTGGTGCTGCTGGCGCAAGCGGTGCGGTTGCGCCGTCGCCAGCGTCGTGAATTCGCCGGTGCGCATATGCATGGTCGGATGATTATGCTGTTTTCGGCTGTAGCGGCTTTGCCGGCCATATTGGTTGCGGTTTTCGCTGTTGTCACAATGGACCGCGGCTTGGATTATTGGTTTTCAGCCCGCACAAAAGCCATCATCGATAACACATCTTCCGTCGCTAATGCTTATTTGACTGACCAGCGCGACAGCTTGCGACGCGATATGGATATGATGGTCAATGATTTATTGGCAGCTCGTGATTTACTGCAACGCGACCCGGCGCGATTTGAAAAGTTTTTGAAGGCTCAATCAGGTATTCGTAAAATGCCGCAAGCCTTAATCATTCGCGAGAACGGCAATGTGTTAATGGCGGCATCGCCTGAAGAAACCATTCTGACATCTTTGCCGCCAAAGGAAGCCTTTATGGCTTCGAGCGAACGAACAGCTATTCTGACGGCCTTGGAAAGCGGTCAGATTATGGCACTGCGTCGGCTTAGTGCAGATTCTGATATGTATCTTTATACCACGCGGATTTTGTCGACCAATGTGATGCAGCATTTGGCGGAAAGCGCGGTAGCCGTGCGCGATTATCAATCAATGGAAAAGCGTCGTTTCGAAACGCAGCTGACGTTTGCGATGATTTATATTGTTTTGACACTGGTGATTTTACTGTCCGCTATTCGGCTCGCCATCTCACTGGCCGACCGCATGGTGTTGCCGATTAGCCGATTGATTTACGCATCGCGGCGATTGGGCGAGGGCGATCTCAAAAGTCGCGTGCCGGTCAGCGAAATGCGCGGCAATGATGAGATTAATGAACTGGCCAATTCGTTTAACGTTATGGCTGAGCGTTTAGGCATGCAGCAATCCAGCCTCGATGAGCGGGCGCGCTTCACCGAAAAAGTGCTGCATGGTGTGAGTTCGGGCGTTATCGGCATTGATGACTTTGAGCGTATTAATCACGCCAATGAAAGCGCCGCGATGCTGTATGACGCGGCCCCGGAAGACCTTATCGGCCGCAAGCTGTCTGATATTATGCCCGAATTTGCGTCTCTGGCCGCCAAAGCGCGCGCGCAGGGTGGGCTGGCGACTGACCAGTTGGAATGGCAGGATAATAAATCAAAAGGGCACCGGTTTCAGGCTTCAGCCGCAACAATGGCAGGCGTGACGGGCGGGGTGGTGATTACTTTTGACGATATTACTGATTTGTTGACCGCACAGCGTAACGCTGCTTGGGCAGATATTGCCCGCCGCATTGCTCATGAGATTAAAAATCCACTGACGCCAATTCAATTATCGGCGGAGCGACTGCAAGCCAAATACGGTAATTCCGTTGAAGGCGGCGAGGATATTTTTCGTAAATGCACCGAGACCATTATTCGCCAAGTTGAAGATATTGGCCGCATGGTCGATGAGTTCGCTTCGTTCGCGCGCATGCCGACCGCTGTTATGGGTCAGGTTGATATGCACGATGTTGTGGCGCAATCAGTGTTGCTGCAGCGTGTGGCGCATCGCGATATTGCTTTTGACGTCGCATGCCCCACGGGTGTGATTATGCGCGGTGACCGTCGACTGATAAGCCAAGCCATTACCAATTTACTGAAGAATTCTGCTGAAGCGCTGCGTGGAATTTCCGGTGAGAAGAAAATCGAATTACGTGTCGAGCGTACAGCGGAAAAAATTTCTATTATCGTCAATGATAGCGGCCCCGGTTGGCCGCAGGGCAATCGTTATGCGCTGCTGGAGCCGTATCACACATCGAGGGCGGAAGGCACGGGCCTAGGTTTATCAATCGTGAAAAAAGTAGTTGAAGATCATGGCGGCAAGCTAACGCTTGCAGATGCGCCGTGGTGCGCGTCTGGCGG
>CBFHPF010000059.1:0-8056 GCA_965657665.1 Alphaproteobacteria bacterium
AACCCGCGCGAGGGCTGGCAATATGAACGTGCGCTCAAGGCCTCTGCCGGTGCATCGGCGCTGATTGAAAACCATCAATTGTTTGACAGTGTCGCAGCAGCGACGGCTGATTTGGGCTATGTGGTGGCGACCACGGCGCGCTTGCGCGATATGGTCAAACCGGTGTTAACGCCGACCAAAGTGGCGCAAGAAATGCGCGCGCGAGCGCAAGATGAAACCCCGCGATGCGGGCTATTATTCGGGCCTGAGCGGACCGGCCTTGAGAATGAGGATATTTCGCTGGCTGATGCGATTTGCCGTGTGCCGCTCAACCCTGAGTTTTCTTCGCTTAATTTGGCGCAAGCCGTGCTGTTATTGGGTTATGAATGGTATCAATCGGACGATGACACACCGCCGGAATTCTCGGAAATGCCCGATACACGGCCTGCCACGCGTGGCGAAATAAACGGCATGTTCACCCATTTGGAAACCGCCTTGGATGCGGCGGGTTTTCTCGCACCGCCCGAAAAAGCACCGGCAATGGCGCGTAATATTCGCAATATGTTCAATCGCGCCGGTTTAACTGAGCAGGATGTGCGCACGTTTCGCGGTATTATCAATGCGCTGTTGCGCTGGCCACGTGGTCCGCAAGATGTGGCTTTGAAGCCGCGTGTCGCAGCGATTTCGCGCGGCGAGGCCGACCCCGGCGAGGCAAATGAAAAAGACGGCTGACGGGGCGAAAAAGCCGTTTGACAAAGCCACGTCAATACGTATATTACGCGCCAATCCGCGGGAATTGTCTCGCGCTTTTTATTTTGAGATGTAAGGACGGCGCCGCATGAGCAAGCGCATTTCGACGAAGTATAAAATTGACCGCCGCATGGGCGAAAACATTTGGGGTCGCCCCAAGAGCCCGGTAAATCGCCGCGATTACGCGCCGGGTGAACACGGTCAGCGCCGTCGTGGAAAGCTGTCTGACTTTGGCCTGCAGCTGCGCGCCAAGCAAAAGCTGAAAGGCTATTACGGCAATATCACCGAGAAACAGTTTAAAGGCATTTACGCCGAGGCTGTTCGCGTGAAGGGTGATACCTCAGAAAATCTCGTCGGTCTGCTCGAATCACGTCTGGACGCGATTGTCTATCGTGCCAAGTTTGTGACCACTGTTTTCGCCGCCCGTCAGTTTGTCAATCACGGTCATGTGATGGTGAACGGCAAGCGTTGCAATATTTCCAGCCGTCGCCTGAAAATCGGTGATGTGGTTGAAGTGCGTGAAAAGTCACGCAATCTGAACGTTGTTTTGGAAGCTATTCAAAGCCAAGAACGCGATATTCCTGAATATATGAGCGTTGACCACGGCAAAATGTCAGCCACGCTGACATCCGTGCCACAACTGGCTGATGTACCGTATCCGGTGCAGATGGAACCAAATCTGGTGGTCGAATTTTATTCGCGCAATTAGATTTTAGCTCGGCCAAAACCGAGAATAAAAAAGCCCGCCAATTTGGCGGGCTTTATTTTTGCTTAAAGGGTTAAGCTGTTAGCTGACCAGCTCAATGCCTTTTTCATCCATCAGAGGGCGCAATTCGCCTTCTTCGAACATTTCACGAATAATATCGCATCCGCCGACAAACTCGCCTTTGACATAAAGCTGCGGAATGGTTGGCCAATTGGAAAAGCCCTTAATGCCTTCGCGCAGGCTATCATCTTCCAGTACATTGACGCCCTTAAACGGCACGCCGATATGCGACAGAATTTGCACCACTTGGCCGGAAAAACCGCATTGCGGAAAAACCGGTGTGCCCTTCATGAACAGCACCACATCGGCACTGTCAATTTCACCTTGAATGAATGTTTGAATATCGCTCATAGCTTTCTCCTAAGCGTCGCTTTACGCATCATCCGGCACAGCGGTTTGCAGTGCCAATGCGTGTAACTCATCGCCCATGCCGCCCTGTAGCGCGTCATAGACCATTTTATGTTGCTGCACTCGATTAAGCCCCTTAAAGGCGGCTGAGACGACATGCGCCGCATAATGGTCACCATCACCGCGCAAATCGGTAATCTCCACCTGCGCATCGGGCAGGGCAGTGCGGATCATGGTCTCCAATTCACCGGCGCTCATCGGCATGGCTATCTCCTAACGGCTCATCAGGGCAGGCAACCAGCCCTCATGAATATCGCGTAGCTCTGTAACAGATATGGAAACACTAGCACCGATTGTCAATTGCCCGCCGATAGATTTTCCAAGCTGCGTCATTTCACCGTCGCTCATCAAGGCTTCAAAAGCAGCGACATTTTCATCGGCAACCGCCAGCACATAGCGCGCTTGGTCTTCACCAAACCAGAAGGCGGCATTATTTATGTCGATATCGCTATCAATTGTCATGCCAATGCCATGCGCCAAGGTCATTTCCGTCAAGGCGACCAGCAAGCCGCCATCGGATACATCATGCGCGGCAGCCAGCAAGCCATCAGCAATGGCTTGGCGCACCAGCCCACCGTTTTTGGCTTCTTCATCCAAATCAACAGGCGGCGGGGCAAAAGCAGTTTTGTCATCCAGCACAATGCGCTGATAAAGCGACGCGCCGAGATGACCTTTGGTGGCACCCAAAACATAAATATTTAAACCGGCGGCATTAATCGAGCTGCCGATAGCTTTGGTTAAATCTTTAATCAGGCCAACGCCGCCAATCGCCGGTGTCGGCATAATGCCAGTGCCATTGGTTTCATTGTAAAGCGACACATTGCCGGAGACGATAGGAAAGTCGAGCGCCCGACCGGCTTGCCCCATGCCATCAAGACAGCCGACAAACTGACCCATAATTTCAGGCCGCTCCGGATTGCCGAAATTCAGGCAATTGGTAATGGCCAGCGGGGTCGCGCCGGTTGCAGAAATATTGCGATAGGCTTCTGCGACGGCTTGCTTGCCACCCTCAATCGGGTCAGCGAAGCAATAGCGCGGTGTCACATCAGTTGACACCGCCAGCGCTTTATCTGTGCCATGCACGCGCACCAAAGCAGCATCGCCACCCGGGCCGACAAGCGTGTCGCCCATCACCATGCTGTCATATTGCTCATACACCCAACGGCGCGAGGCAATCTCGCTGCATCCCATCAGCGTTTTAAGCGCGCTGGCACAATCGGGTGCACCGTCCAGCAAAGCGGCATTGAAAGCCGGTGCTTGCGGGGTTGGCGCGTGCGGGCGGTCATATTCAGGTGCGCCATCAGCCAGCGGGCCAAGCGGCATATCAGCGATTTGACGCCCTTCATGCATCACCACCATACGGCCGCTATCCGTCAGCTCACCAATCACCGCAAAGTCCAAGCCCCAGCGATGGAAAATCGCTTCGGCTTCGCCCTCACGGCCCGGCTTCAGCACCATCAGCATGCGCTCTTGGCTTTCAGAAAGCAGCATTTCATAGCCGGTCATATGCGTCTCGCGACACGGCACTTTATCAAGGTCGAGCAAAATACCGACGCCGCCCTTATCAGCCATTTCGACCGATGAAGATGTCAGACCGGCAGCACCCATATCTTGAATGCCGATAATCGCATCAGACGCCATTAATTCCTGACATGCTTCCAATAAAAGCTTCTCGGTAAACGGGTCACCGACTTGCACAGTTGGGCGCTTTTCTTCAGACGCATCGTCAAATTCTGCTGAGGCCATGGTCGCGCCATGAATGCCATCGCGTCCGGTTTTTGAGCCGACATAAACCACTGGTGAACCCACACCTGTTGCGGCGGCGTAAAAAATCTTGTCGGTTTTGGCGACGCCAACGCACATGGCATTGACCAAAATATTGCCGTTATAGCTGTCATCGAAATTAATCTCGCCGCCAACCGTCGGCACGCCCATGCAATTGCCATAGCCGCCAATGCCCGACACCACACCGGCCACTAAATGCTGGGTTTTCGGGTGTTCCGGTGCGCCGAAGCGCAGCGCGTTAAGATTGGCTACCGGTCGCGCGCCCATGGTGAACACATCGCGCATAATGCCGCCAACACCTGTCGCCGCGCCCTGATAAGGCTCAATGAAAGACGGGTGATTATGGCTTTCCATTTTAAACACCGCCGCATCGCCATCGCCAATATCAATCACACCGGCGTTTTCGCCCGGTCCTTGAATGACTTGCGGGCCATCAACCGGCAGTTTTTTCAGCCATTTGCGTGATGATTTATACGAGCAATGCTCCGACCACATGACGGAAAAAACGCCCAATTCGGTATAATTCGGTTGGCGGCCCATATGGTCGCACACCATTTTATATTCATCCGGCGTTAGCCCATGCTCGGCGACAAGGGCATCGGTGATTTCAGTGTCATTGATATGGCTCACGACAATTCCTCCACAATACCGGTAAACATGCGTTTGCCGTCTTCGCCGCCAAGCGCAGCTTCGGCGCGCCGTTCAGGGTGGGGCATCATGCCGACAATGCGTCCGGCTTTATCGGTAATGCCCGCAATATCGAGGCAAGCGCCGTTCGGGTTGTCGCCTGCCGCATAAGTGAAGGCGATACAATCGTCATCTTGCAGACGCTTTAATGTGTCGTCATCGGCGAAATAATTGCCCTCATTATGCGCCACCGGAATAATGATTTCTTCGCTCGCACCATATTTTTTGGTGAAGGCGGTGTTGTTATTGGTCACAGTGAGGCGGGTATTGCGACAGACGAAATTAAGCCCTTTATTCTGCATCAACACGCCGGGCAGTAATCCGCATTCGGTCAGCACTTGAAAGCCGTTGCAAATACCCAGCACGGCGGCGCCTTTTTCTGCTTGGGCGACCACTTCGCGCATAATCGGGCTATTGGCTGCCATTGAGCCACAGCGCAGATAATCGCCATAGGAAAACCCGCCGGGCAAAACAATCAGATCGCTTTTAGGCAAATCGGCATCACCATGCCACGCCATAAGCGGTTTTTGGCCGATTGCCGCTTCGAGGCAAACGGCAACATCGCGGTCACAATTAGAACCGGGAAACACAATTACCGAAGCTTGCATCGCTTAGGCCTCATCGAGATGAATGGTGTAGTTTTCAATCACGGTATTGGCGAGCAGCTTTTCGCACATATCGGCCAGTTGCGCTTCGGCTTTCGCTTTGTCGCTTTCATCCAAAGCCACTTCGATAAGTTTGCCTTGGCGCACGCCATCAACGCCGTCAAAGCCAAGTGCGCCGAGCGCGTTTTCAATGGCTTTACCCTGCGGGTCGAGCACGCCGTTTTTCAACGTAATGTGAATGGTCGCTTTCATGTCTAATCCTTAACTGACAAGTTTTGGGCCTTCGCCTTTTTCAGGCCGCGTATCGGTCAACAGGCCGAGGCGGCGGGCAACATCTTGATAGGCATTAATCATGCCACCAAGGTCTTGCCGGAAACGGTCTTTATCGAGTTTCTCGCCGCTGGAAATATCCCATAGCCGACAACTATCGGGGCTGATTTCATCGGCCAGCACAATGCGCTGCATTTCGCCATCCCAAAGCCGACCGAACTCCAGCTTAAAGTCGACAAGCTTAATGCCGACACCTTGAAACAGGCCGCTCATGAAATCATTCACGCGCAGCGACATGGCGACAATCTCATCCATCTCATGCGGTCCGGCCCAGCCAAACACGGCGATATGGTCTTCCGAAATAAGCGGGTCGCCCAGCGCATCGTCTTTATAGTAAAACTCAACCAATGGGCGGGGCAGCCGGTCGCCTTCTTCGAGGCCGAGGCGTGTGACCAGTGAACCGGCGGCGACATTACGCACCACCACTTCAATCGGCACAATTTCTACTTGGCGCACTAATTGCTCGCGCATATTTAGCGATTTGATGAAATGAGTGGGCACACCAATCTCGCTAAGGCGCAGAAAAATATATTCGGAAATACGATTATTGAGCACGCCTTTGCCGTCGAAAACATCGTGTTTTTCGGCATTGAAGGCGGTCGCATCGTCTTTGAAATGCTGCACCAGTGTTCCGGGCTCAGGGCCTTCATAAAGAATTTTGGCCTTGCCTTCATATAAGCGACGGCGTTTTGACATGATGTGTCTCCTTACCGGTCAGGCTCTTAAATTAGGGCCTGCAAATGATTCTCGCAAACGCTTCGGCTCGTTAGCCGAAAACGCGATCGAAAATCGTGTCGACATGCTTGAAGTGATAGCCGAGGTCGAAAAGGGCCTCCAACTCATCATCACTCAGCACAACTTCTTCATCCGCTTTCAGCAAATCAAGGAACTGGCCTTCGCCACGCCAAACCGGCATGGCATTGCGCTGCACCAAACGATAGGCATCTTCGCGGCTGACACCGGCTTGGGTCAGAGCCAGCAAGACGCGCTGCGAATGCACCAAACCGCCGAGCTTGTCGAGATTGGCCTGCATGCGCTCTGGATAAATCAGCAGGTTTTCAACCACATTGGTCAAGCGCACCAATGCAAAGTCCAGCGTGATGGTGGCATCGGGGCCAATCATACGCTCAACTGAAGAATGCGAAATATCGCGCTCATGCCATAGCGCGACATTTTCCATGGCCGGCATGGCCATGCCTCGCACCAAACGTGCCAGACCTGTGAGGTTTTCGGTCAGCACCGGATTACGCTTATGCGGCATGGCAGATGAGCCTTTTTGGCCTTCTGAAAAATACTCTTCGGCTTCCAGCACTTCTGTGCGTTGCAAATGACGCACTTCGACGGCAAGGCGTTCGATAGAGGAAGCAATCACACCCAAAGTGGCAAAGAACATGGCGTGGCGGTCGCGCGGAATGACTTGTGTCGACACCGGCTCGATTTCCAAGCCCATCGCATCAGCGACATGCGCCTCAACGGAAGGGTCGATATTGGCAAATGTACCGACCGCACCGGAAATGGCGCAGGTGGCAATTTCAGCCCGCGCGGCACGCAAGCGGTCGCGGCAGCGGTCAAACTCGGCATAAGCTTGCGCCAACTTCAGCCCGAAGGTTGTCGGCTCGGCGTGAATGCCGTGACTGCGCCCGATCGTGGCCGTCATTTTGTGTTCCATCGCGCGCTTTTTAATCGCCGCCAGCAGCGCATCCATATCTTGCAGTAAAATATCGGCGGCACGCATAAGCTGCACATTGAGGCAGGTATCCAGCACGTCTGATGAGGTCATACCCTGATGCACGAAGCGTGCTTCCGGCCCGACATGCTCAGCCAGACTGGTCAGAAAGGCGATAACGTCATGTTTGACTTCGCGCTCAATCTCATCAATGCGGTCGACATCGAAAGCACCTTTTTCGCGCACAGCCTTAGCGGCTTCTTCCGGCACAATGCCAAGTTTAACCATCGCATCCATGGCGTGGGTTTCAATTTCGAGCCAAATGGAAAAGCGGCTTTCGGCTTCCCAAAGGGCGGTCATCTCAGGGCGGGCATAACGCGGAATCATAAGCAATCTCCTTTGGCTGTGAGATACCAGAAGCGCGACGATTCTTGAAGCGAAAGAGCGCGTTTTCATGTGTGAAACGCGATAATTTCACTCAATTTCACTCAATTGGCTTCAAAGCAGACCTTTTTCCTTAAAACTCAAAACTTCGCCGCGCGCCACCACCAAATGGTCGTGCAGAACAATATTAAAAGCCCCCGCCAAATCATTGAGCTTTTGCGTCATCTCAATATCGGCGCGCGATGGCTGCGGGTCACCGCTAGGGTGATTATGCGCGATAATCAGCGCGGTCGCATCCAGTTCCAAAGCGCGCTTAATCACTTCACGCGGATAAACCGGCGTGTGGTCAACTGTGCCGCTGCCCATTTTCTCATCGGCAATCAGTCTGTTCTTTTTGTCGAGAAACATGACGTGGAAGCTTTCGACTTTTTCCTCGGCCATTTTGGTGCGGCAATAAACGATTAAATCATCCCATCCGGCCATTACCAGTCGGTTCAAGGTTTTGACCTGCCCGAACCGCAATGCGGCAGCGCGAATGGTTCTGAATTCATCGACCACACGCTGGGCAATGCCATCAAATTTGATGAGCTCTTCTTCCGGTGCCGCCATGACGGCTGAAATATCGCCGAAATGCTTCATCAGCTTATGCGCCAGCACTTTGACATCGCGGCGTGGGATGGCGCGAAACAAAACAAG
>CBFHPF010000059.1:8066-8376 GCA_965657665.1 Alphaproteobacteria bacterium
ACAAGTTCCAAAATTTCATGGTCTTGCACGGCGTCGGGCCCGCCTTGGCGCAAGCGTTTGCGCAGGCGGTCGCGATGGCCTTGTCTTTCGGGTTCTTTTGGTTTGCCGGGTGGCGGTTTTATTGGTTTTTCTTGCACCCGTCATGTCTCCTATTAGCGCGTCATGCGGGTGGCGCCCGATGCGGCGTATCGCTTCCGTTAAGCGATTTGGTGAATATCTCACAACCATCGGCGGTAATGCCGACTGAGTGCTCAAATTGGGCCGACAGAGTTCGGTCACGCGTAACGGCTGTCCAGCCATCGCCAAGGAT
>CBFHPF010000060.1:0-8370 GCA_965657665.1 Alphaproteobacteria bacterium
ATTAATGCCAAGGCTCATATTGCCCGATTTGACGATTTTCGCATGCCGCGCAGCCGCTTCGATTTCCGCTTCTTCATCAGCGCTAAAGCCTGTTGTGCCGATAATATGCACAATGCGCGCTTGTGCGGCCAGCGCTGCCAATTGCACGCTGGCTGATGGCGCGGTGAAGTCAATAATCGCATCGGCTTTGGCCAGAACACCTAGCGCGTCATCACTGGCGACTGTGCCACAGGGCGGCAAGCCGGCCAGCTCGGCCACATCGTGGCCCAGCGCGTCACTGCCCGCGGCTTCCAAACCGCCAGCCAATGCCAGCCGCTCATCTGCGATAATCAATCGGGTCAGCGCACAGCCCATGCGACCGGCGCAGCCATTAACGACAATTTTCAGTTGCTCACTCATGCGCTTGATATAGCAGGGCTCGGGAAAAAACTCTATCGCCGTTTCGGTGGCGGATTATTTTTCCGACCGGTCAAGAAACTCTTGCGTGTCGGGATAATTGCCGGTGTCGAGGCTGTCGGAAAACGCCTCGAATAATTTCTTTTGTTTGCGGTTCAAACCGGTCGGCATTTCAACCTCGATTTGGACATATAAATCACCATGTTTGCGGGCCCGCAAAACCGGCATGCCCTTGCCGCGCAAACGGAATTGCTGGCCGCTTTGCGCCCCTTCCGGCAAAGACAGCTTCACCCGCTGACCGCCCAAAAGCGGCACTTCCAGCGCGCCGCCACGCACGGCGATATCAAACGGTACCGGCATGGCGCAAAATAAATCGGCCCCATCGCGCTGTAAAAAGCGGTGCGGGCGAACCGAGACAAAAACATATAAATCGCCATGCGCTGCGCCATTTGGTCCGGCATTGCCCTCGCCCGAAAGACGAATGCGTGTGCCGTCTTCGACACCGGCCGGAATGGAAACGGAAAGCGTGCGGGTTTGTGCTACTTGCCCGCGACCGCCGCAATCAGTGCATGGGTCGGCAATGGTCTGGCCGCTGCCTTGGCATTGATGGCAGGTGCGTTCAACCATAAAAAAGCCTTGTTGCGCGCGCACTTTGCCGTGTCCTTGGCAAACCCCGCAGGTAACCGGCTGGCTGCCCGGTTTGGCCCCTGAGCCACCGCACGGCGCACAGCTGCTGGCACGATTAAGCTTTAATTGACGCTCTGTGCCATCAAACGCGTCTTGTAAGTCAATCTCTACTTCGGCGCGTAAATCTTCGCCGCGTCTGGCGCGTTGTCGCCCGCCACGGCTTTGGCCGCGTCCGCCGCCGAAAAATTCTTCGAAAATATCGCCAATATCACCAAAGCCAGAAAAGCCCTGATTGCCGCCGCCAAAGCCGCCTGCGCCGGGCCCGCCATTTTCAAAAGCGGCATGGCCAAACTGATCATAGGCGGCGCGGCTCTGGTCATCTTTCAGCACATCATAGGCTTCAGATACTTCTTTGAACTTTTTTTCTGCCGCTTCATCGCCCGGGTTTAAATCCGGATGATATTGCTTAGCCAGCTTGCGATAAGCCGATTTTAATTGCGCCGCATCAGCGCCGCGTTCGACGCCTAAGAGCTGGTAATAATCGGCCTTGGCCATGACCGGCCTCCCTAAATTGTGCCTTTATGCCTCACTAATAGAGACAGATAGCGCATCGCGATTAAGAGGCTTTTTGGTCGTCTGACCCGTCCGTCACATCTTCGAAATCAGCATCGACAACATTGTCGTCACCACTATCGGCTGCTGCATCGCTGGCTGCGGCCGCATCGCTCTCTTCTTGCTGGGCTTTGTACACCGCCTCGCCGATTTTCATCGCCGCTTC
Source organism: Alphaproteobacteria bacterium (assembly GCA_965657665.1). Classification (GTDB taxonomy): domain Bacteria; phylum Pseudomonadota; class Alphaproteobacteria; order RS24; family RS24; genus UBA8337. The sequence goes on from CBFHPF010000060.1 coordinate 1,802, forward strand.
GCTTAAAGCTTGCGCTTTGGTGGAGATGTCGTCCATATCCTCGCCTTCCAAAGCGGTTTTCAAATCGGCAATGGCTGCTTCAGCCGCCTCTTTGTCTGCCGCTTCGACTTTATCTTCATTGTCGGCAATGGATTTTTCGGTGGCGTGAATAAGTCCTTCGGCATTATTGCGTGCCTCGACTTGTTCGCGGCGTTCTTTATCCGCCGCCGCATTGGCTTCGGCATCTTTGACCATTTGTTCGATGTCGTCGTCGGACAGGCCGCCTGAGGCTTCGATGCGGATATTTTGCTCTTTGCCGGTTGCTTTATCGGCGGCTGATACATTGACCAGACCATTGGCATCAATATCGAAAGTCACCTCGATTTGCGGCACGCCGCGCGGTGCCGGCGGAATGCCTTCCAGATTGAACTGACCGAGATGTTTATTATCGGCAGCCATTTCGCGCTCGCCTTGATAAACCGCAATGGTCACGGCTGATTGATTGTCATCTGCCGTTGAAAAGACCTGGCTTTTCTTGGTCGGAATGGTTGTGTTGCGGTCAATCAAGCGGGTAAACACACCGCCCAAAGTCTCAATGCCCAAAGATAGCGGCGTCACATCCAATAGCAGCACATCTTTCACATCGCCTTGCAACACACCGGCTTGAATGGCCGCACCCATGGCGACAACTTCGTCCGGATTAACACTCATATTCGGTTCTTTGCCGAACACATCTTGCACAAATTCACGAATGCGCGGCATGCGGGTTTGCCCGCCCACCAACACAACTTCGTCAATTTCGCTAAGGCTAACACCGGCATCTTTCAAGGCGGCTTCGCATGGTTTGCGGGTGCGCTGCACCAAATTATCGACCAAAGCCTCAAAGGCGGCACGGGTCAGTTTCAAATTTAAATGTTTCGGGCCCGAGGCATCGGCCGTGATGAATGGCAGATTAACTTCAGTTTGGGCAGATGAAGACAGCTCAATCTTGGCTTTTTCAGCCGCCTCTTTCAGGCGCTGTAGAGCCAGCTTATCGGTGCGCAAATCAACACCGTTTTCTTTTTGAAACTCTTCAGCCAGATGTTCAACCAGCGCCATATCAAAGTCTTCACCGCCCAAAAACGTATCGCCATTGGTAGATTTCACTTCGAAAACGCCATCGCCAATTTCCAAAATGGAAACGTCAAATGTGCCGCCGCCCAAATCATAAACCGCAATGGTTTGCCCGTCATTTTTATCCAAGCCATAAGCCAGCGAGGCAGCTGTCGGTTCGTTAATAATGCGCAACACTTCCAGACCGGCAATTTTACCGGCATCTTTGGTGGCTTGACGCTGGGCGTCGTTAAAATAGGCCGGTACGGTAATGACCGCTTGGTCAACTTTTTCGCCCAGATAATCTTCGGCGGTTTCTTTCATTTTCTGCAAAATAAAAGCCGAAACTTGTGACGGCGAATATTTTTCGCCTTGCGCTTCAACCCATGCATCGCCGCCATCAGAAGCAACGATTTCATATGGCACCATCGACTTGTCTTCTTGGGTGGCCGGGTCGTTGAAGCGGCGACCGATAAGGCGCTTAATGGCAAATAAGGTGTTGAGCGGATTGGTTACGGCCTGGCGTTTGGCCGGTTGGCCGGTCAGGCGCTCATTATCATCGCTGAATGCAACAATTGAAGGGGTTGTGCGCGCGCCCTCGGCGTTTTCAATCACCCGCGGCGTGCTGCCATCCATAACGGCCACACAGCTATTCGTGGTGCCCAAATCAATTCCAATTACTTTGCCCATTTTAAGCCTCGTTTGTTTGCTCATTGATGCATCCATGCTTTGAGGTGCATCAAATTCTTCATGGTTGCGATTTATATAGGAAGCGGCTGGCAGGCCGACAAGCCCCTAAGGGCGCATTATCTCGCCCTTATTTGGGCGGCCTGATTTCGCTGCACTTATGTTTATTTCTGTTTATGTCGTTTTCGCTGTTCGGTTTTTCGCGATTCAGTCTTTCGCTATTCAGTCTTTCGCAATGCCGACTTTGGCCGGGCGCAATAGACGCTCTTCCATAATATAGCCGGTCTCGACCACATCGATGATTGTGCCGCTTTCTTGCCCCGTGCCGGGTGCCTCAAATAACGCCTCGTGCAAATTCGGGTCAAATTTCTCACCAAGCGGCGCAATAACACTGACTTTATGGCGCGCCAATGTCGCCAATAAATCGCGCTCTGTGGCGGCGACGCCGTCGATTAAGGCGCTGACGGTTTCCGGCAATGCGGCACGTGCGGCCTCATCCATATCGCCTATTGCCTTGAGGGCGCGTTGCAAATTATCGGTCACACCGACCATATCGCGGGCAAAACTCACCGCGCCATATTTCAGCGCATCGGCGCGGTCGCGCTCGGCCCGCCGCCGGGTATTTTCCAACTCAGCCAATGTGCGCAGCAATTGGTCGTTTAAATCGGCAATCTGGTCTTCCGCTGTCGGCTCGGTTTGCCCCTCAGCTTCTAAAGCGTCATTTTCAAGGGCGCTTTCTTCACCATTATTATCTGTGGCCATATCGGCATCATTTTTGATGTCGTCTTGTGTGGCGTTTGCCGCTTCGTTTTCTCGCTCATTATCCGGCGTTATAGGCTGCATATCGGCTCCGTTTAACTGTCGATTTATCTGGCGAGAGCGGTGTTCAAAAACCAGTGTTTAAAAGCCAGTGTTCAAAAACCAGTTTGCAATCGCCATACGCGCCGCAAAAGGAGCACGCTTTCAGCCTAGTTAGGCAGGCAAAGGGCAAAGGTCAAGTGATTGGTCAAATTCGTGCGCTGTTATTAATTATTTCTGCGCCAATAAGCTTGATACCAGCTTGGCCGTATGGTCGACCATCGGTATCAGCTTGGCATAATTTGTTCGCGTCGGTGCAATCACCCCCAAAACGCCCACCAAGGCGCGGTCTTTGTCTTGATACGGGCTGATGATGAGCGACGAGCCGGACAGGGAAAATAAGGGTGTCTCGGCACCGATGAATATTTTCACCCCATCGCCGGTTTCGGCGTCTGACAAAAGGGCAATCATTTCTTTTTGCCGGTCGAGATCGGCAAATAAATGGCGAATGCGCTCCAAATCTTCCATCGCCTCAATATCATCCAATAAATGCGATTGGCCGTGAATAATCAGCGATTTGGAAAACATCTCACTATTGCTCGCCGTCGCCTTTTTGCTTGCAGCCGCTTCATTGCCAGACATTGTGGCTTGTGGCCCGGCCCCGCCCCAGCTCACCAAGCCGTCTTCCACCAGCTTGGCGGTCAATTGACCCAGCTCGCCCTCAAGGCGCGATAATTCATTTTGCGTGTCGCGGCGCAGCTCACCTAAAGTGCGCCCCTGCAGGCGGGCGTTTAAATAATTACCCGCCTCGGTCAGGCTGGCCGGCAATAGGCCTGGCGGGCGCGGCATTAATCGATTTTCCACCTGATTGGTATCATCGACCAAAATCACCAATACTTGGTCATCGGAGATGGCGACAAACTCAATATGTTTAATCGCGCGCTCTGCATTGGGCGCGAGCACCAAGCCGGCGCAAGCCGATAAGCCGGATAATTTTTCAACAGCACGGCGCAATGTGGTGTCCATATCCGCCTCGCCGACTAAGTCAGGCGCAATGGCCGCACGCTCCGCATCGCTCAATGACCCGACCTGCATCATGCCGTCAATAAACAGACGCAAACCGCTTTGTGTTGGCATGCGTCCGGCTGAAATATGCGGCGCATATAACAGCCCGCATTGCTCCAATTCTGCCATGGTCGCGCGAATACTGGCCGGAGACATTTGCGGCTGCAGCATTTCGGCCAAATGTTTGGAGGCAACCGGCGCACCGGTGGCGAGATAATTTTCGACGATTTGCGCAAAGATTTTTTGCGCCTTTAGCGTCAACTCGCTGAGATTGCCGTTTTTGTTCATCTGCCTATTTATCCGCAAGCCGCTTGTTTCGGCAAGAGCGGCGGGCTACATAAGTCTCACACCATGTGCTGCCCCTCACTTATCGCAATTGAGGGTAGCCCAAATCGATAATGATTTTGCAGTTTGTGATTTTGATAAAGGATAAAACATGAGCCAGTCCCGCCCGTCCGGTCGCGCCGCCGATGAAATGCGCGCCGTCAGTTTTGAAACCGGCTTTTCCAAACACGCCGAAGGTTCGTGTTTGGTGAAATTTGGCGACACGCATGTTTTATGCACGGCCTCTTTGGAAACCCGCGTGCCACCATGGCTGCGCGGTCAAGGGCGCGGCTGGGTGACGGCTGAATATGGCATGCTGCCGCGTGCTACTGGCGATCGCATGCGCCGCGAGGCCAATGCCGGCAAACAATCAGGCCGCACACAAGAAATTCAGCGCCTTATCGGACGCTCTTTGCGCGCCGTGGTTAATCTGGAAGCATTGGGCGAAAATCAAATTTCGCTCGATTGCGATGTCATTCAAGCCGATGGCGGCACGCGCACAGCCTCGATTACCGGTGCGTGGGTTGCGCTTTATCAATGCGTTGAAAAAATGAAAGCCGATGGCCTCATCAGCGGCGCGGTTATGGGCAGTGGCGACAAAGACGTGCTGCGCGATACGCTGGCGGCTTTGTCATGCGGCATTTATAACGGTCTTCCGGTCGCTGATTTGGATTATGATGAAGACAGTGTTGCCGATACGGATGGTAATTTCGTCATGACCGGCAGCGCGCAAATTGTCGAAATTCAAGCAACAGCTGAAGGCGCAGCTTTCGCTGAAGATGAATTTGCGCAGCTTATGACTTTGGCGAAAAACGGCATCGGGCAATTGACGGCGATGCAAAAAGCCGCTGTTGGCTTATAGGCGTTCAAAATGAGTGCGCGCCGTTTCACCGAAGACCGACTGATTGTTGCCAGTCATAATGCCGGTAAATTGGTTGAGATTGCCGATTTGCTGACCCGCTTTGATGTGGCGACTGTCGGGGCGGATGAGTTGGGCTTGCCCGAGCCGGAGGAAACCGGCGACAGTTATATTGCTAATGCTGAATTAAAAGCGCTGGCTGCCGCCACCAAAGCCGGCCTGCCCGCCTTGGCCGATGATAGCGGCTTATCGGTTGATGCGCTGGATGGCGCGCCGGGTATTTATTCGGCGCGTTGGGCGCAAACCGCCAATGGGCGCGATTTCGATTTTGCCATGCATAAGGTTGAGATGGCACTCAATCAAGCGGCGCAGCAAAACCCCGATGTGCCGCGCACGGCGCGGTTTGTTTGTGCGCTGTCATTGGCTTGGCCTGACGGTCATGTCGAAAGTTTTGAGGGCACGGTTGAGGGTACTTTGGTTTGGCCATTACGCGGCAAAAACGGCTTTGGCTATGATGCGATGTTTTTGCCCTTGGGCGGTGATTTAACCTTTGGGGAAATGGACCCGGCCGCCAAACACGCCATATCGCATCGCGCTGATGCGTTTGCGCAATTGGTTGAGGCGTGCTTTGCCGACCGCATCAGCTAAAAAAGCGGATAAAAAACCACCGCTCGGTATTTATCTGCATTGGCCGTTTTGCACGGCGATTTGTCCCTATTGCGATTTTAATGTTCACAAAGCCAGCAGCGATAAAACCGCGCAACAAGATTGGCTGGCGGCTTATTGTGCTGAGTTGAGCCATGCGCATAGTCTGCGCCCAGAGGGGCCGGTCGAGACGGTGTTTTTTGGCGGCGGCACGCCGTCTCTCATGTCGGCGCAATTGGTTGGTGATATTTTATCGGCGATTGATACGCTATGGGGCTTTGCGCCAAATGCAGAAATTTCGCTTGAGGCCAATCCCTCTTTAAAACACGGGGCCATGCAAAACGGCGCGGCGCATTTGCAAGATTTGCGCACCGCCGGTGTGACGCGGCTGTCTTTGGGCGTGCAGGCGTTTGATGATGCGGCGTTGAAAAAACTGGGTCGTGCGCATAGCGCTGATGATGCAAAAAAAAGCTTTGCCGCGGCGCAAGATATTTTTCCGCAAGCCTCTTTTGATCTGATTTATGCGCGCCCCGGTCAGTCGCCCGAAAGCTGGCAAGCGGAATTAAGCGCGGCGCTGAAATTGGGCGCACGGCATATGTCGCTTTATCAATTAACCATTGAGCCGGACACGCCATTTGCCCGCATGGCGGCAGATGGGCGGCTGATTGTGCCCGATGAAGAGGCGGCGACTGATATGTTTCTATTGACGCAAGAACTTTGCGCGGCGGCGGGCCTTCCGGCTTATGAGATTTCCAATCACGCCGCGCCGTCTGATATATGCCGTCACAATATGGCCAGTTGGCAGGGCGGCGATTATCTGGGCATTGGCCCCGGGGCGCATGGCCGCTTGACCGGCCAAGATAAGAGCCGGTTAACCCGCCAGGGCAAAAGATGGGCGACAATCGCGTTGCGTCATCCAACCGATTGGCTGGCGCAAATCGCCGCGCAAGGGCATGGCTGGCAAAGTTGCGAGGCCTTGGATGAGGAAGATGAAATTATGGAAGCGGTGCTGTTGGGGCTGCGTCTCAGCGATGGCATTGCGCTGACTGATTTGGCAGCGCGTGGCATTGAGCTAGAGGCGGCGCGGGTCGAAAAAGCGCGCGCTGACGGATTGTTGAGC
>CBFHPF010000061.1:0-8365 GCA_965657665.1 Alphaproteobacteria bacterium
ATCCAAAGTGTTAGAGGATTTATGATGTTTGGAGATGTGTTAATCGTTGATGATGAGTTGGACATTTGCGACTTGGTTGCGGGTGTTCTGGAAGATGAGGGCTATGAGGCGCGGGTTGCCAATGACAGCGATAGTGCGCTGCGTGAAATTACCCGTCGTTGTCCCGCAGTTGTGTTGCTTGATGTTTGGTTACAGGGCAGTCGACTGGATGGGTTGGAAATCCTCAACATATTGCGCGAGCGGTATCCGCATTTGCCGGTGGTGATTATTTCCGGCCATGGCAATATTGATACGGCGGTGGCTGCTATTCGCAGCGGCGCGTATGACTATATTGAAAAGCCTTTCAAAACCGACAAATTGCTGGTGACTGTGTCGCGCGCTATTGAGGCGGCACGTTTGCAGCGCGAAAATGCTGAGTTGAAACGCCGTGCGGTTATTCAGTTCACCTTGGTCGGCAATACACCGGCGATGGACCAGCTAAACACTAAAATCGATAAGCTGGCGCAGTCCAATTCGCGGGTGATGATTGTCGGCCCATCAGGTGCCGGTAAAGAGGCGGCGGCGCATCAGTTGCACAGTCGCTCGGGCCGAGCCGGTAATAATTTTATCGGCGTTCACGCCGCTATGTTGGGCGATGATGGCGAGCAAATAGAGCGGCTTTTATTCGGCTATGAAGAAGACGGGTATATTGAGCCGGGGCTGATTGAGCAGGCCCATGGCGGCACGCTTTATCTCGATGAGGTGTGTCAGTTTCCGCAAGTGCATCAAAAGGCAATTTTGAAAATGCTGATTGATGGGCATATTACCCGCATTGGCGGCAGTCAGCCGGTTGATATCGATGTGCGGGTTTTATCGTCATGCAGTGAAAATGTCGAAAAACGCATTGCAGATGGCGCTTTGCGCAAAGATTTATATCACCGCCTCAATGTGATGACGCTGGATGTGCCGGGGTTGAACAAGCGGCGTGATGATATTCCGTATCTGGTCAATTATTTTGTCGGTATGCTGGCGCAGCAGATGAACATGCCGAAGCGTGAGGCCGGTGATGATGTTATGGCGGTGCTGCAATCGCATGATTGGCCCGGCAATGTGCGGCAATTGCGAAATACGGTTGAGCATATGATGTTGACCAGCCACGCTGTCAGCAGCGAGTGTTTGACGCTTGAGCATCTGCCGAGCGATATTCTTTCTCAAACCAATGTCGGGGATAATGTCGGCGAGTCCCGTCATATTATGTCTTTGCCATTGCGCGATGCGCGTGAGTGTTTTGAGCGGGATTATCTTGTGGCGCAGATTGAGCGTTTTTCGGGTAATATCTCGCGGACTGCAGAGTTTGTCGGCATGGAGCGGTCGGCGCTTCATCGCAAGATGAAATCCCTTGGAATATCGGGGGGTAATCATGCTACAAGCTCTTTATAGAAACTGAGGACATGACGCATGAAAGTCATTGTGTGTGGGGCCGGGCAGGTCGGCTTTGGCATTGCTCGCCATTTGGCCGGTGAAGGCAATGACGTCACGGTGGTAGACCGTGAAGCGTCTCTCATGCAGCGTATTACGGATACGCTGGATGTGCGTCCTATTTTGGGGCATGGCGGACACCCCGATGTATTGGAACAAGCCGGCGCGGCGGACGCCGATGTTCTGATTGCAGTTACCGCATCCGATGAAGTGAATATGGTCACCTGTCAGGTGGCGAAAACCTTGTTTCAGGTCGATAAGACCATTGCCCGTGTGCGCGACGCGAATTTTTTAAAGCCTGAATGGAACCGCCTTTATGCTGATGAGGCGATGCCGATTGATGTGATTATTTCGCCTGAGCAAGAAGTTGCTGAGGCGGTTTTGCGTCGTTTGGCTTTACCGGGCGCATTTGACAGTGCGAGCTTTTTCAACGGCCAGACCGAGATGATTGGCATCACAATCGGCGAAGATTGTCCGGTGGTCGATACGCCGCTCAATCAATTGACCGGCCTGTTTCCGGATTTGCAGGCGATTGTTGTCGGTATTCGTCGCAATCGGCGCACTTATGTTCCGGATTTTGACGATGTCATTCAACCGGGTGACGAAGCGTTTTTGGTGACGGCAAGCAGCGACACTGAACGCACAATGAAAATTTTTGGCCATGAAGAACGCGAAGCGCGCCGCATTGTTATCGTCGGTGGCGGTAATATTGGTTTTGAAGTTGCCAAGGCTTTAGACGCGCAAGCTGGTCGCTATGCGCTGAGTGTGATTGAAGCCTCCGAAAACCGCGCGCGTATTGTTTCCGAAAAACTCACACGTTCTATCGTGTTGCAGGGTAGTGGGCTAACACCTGAAATTCTCAATGAGGCAGGGGTGCGCGACACGGATTTGCTGCTCGCGCTGACCAATGATGACCAGGTCAATGTGCTGACAACCATGTTGGCGCTGCAAGACGGCTGCAGTCGCGGTCTGTGTCTTATTAATGATAACAGCTTTCAGAAGTTGGTCGGCCCGTTTGGAATGGAGCTTGCCATTAACCCGCGCGCTGTCACGATTTCGTCGATTTTGGGGCAAGTGCGGCGCGGTAATGTCTCGCGCGTTCATGCTATTAGCGATGAATCCGCTGAAGTGCTGGAAGCCGAAATTCTCGATGGTTCGCCGATTGCCGGTATCAAGCTTCGCGATCTCGACCTCGAAGATAATATGCGTATCGGCATGGTGCTGCGTAAGGGCCAGCTTATGATGCCGCGCGGTGGGCTTGAGCTGAAGACCGGTGACCGCGTGGTGATGTTTGTATTGGCGGATGGTGTCGAGCAGTTTGAAAAATTGCTGCGCGGCAAAGAAAAAAAGGCTGAAAAGAAATAAATCATGCGCTTGGGGGCCATCCTTTTCACCCTCGGCTATGGCGGTTGTATGATTGCCGGTCTGATGTTGGTGCCATGGTTACTCAGCCTGTTTGACCCTAATTTTCGGCATACCGGCAATTTCACCATTGCTTTGATACTGACGTTTTTTGCTTCCGGTGCTTTATTGCTCTCGGGCTTTTCCAATCGCCGCCATAGCGCGCGCGGCATAGAACTTATGCTGATTATGGTTTTGTTCTGGACTGTTTTGCCGCTTGTCGCGGCTTTGCCGTTAATCGGTGCTTCGCAAATTGACAGTATTTTGGCCGCGTATTTTGAGGCCGTATCAGCGCTGACGACATCCGGCGGCTCAATGCTTGCCGTGCCTCAGGTCGAAAGTGCGCCGATTTTATTGTGGCGCGCCTTATTGGGCTGGCTCGGTGGGCTTTGGACATTGGTGTTTGCGGTCGCCGTGCTGGCACCGTTTGGCATTGGCGGCATTACGCTGACCGGCAGTCCGCTATTGCAACATGATGAGGATGCGCCGTTGACCTCGCGTTTGGGACGGCCTTTGCGGCTTATTTTTCCGATTTACTTGGTTGCGACTGTTTTGGGTTTCTTGGCGCTGTTGGCGACCGGTACACCGGGGTTTAAAGCTTTATGCTTGTCGCTATCAGCTATTTCCACCAGTGGGTTTGTAACCCATAGCGACCCTTTATCAGTGCAATTGAGCATTGGCGCGCAAGCCGTTTTGGCGTTTCAGTGTTTTGTTGGAGCGCTCAGCATTCCATTATTATTGCTAATGACTTTCGGCGCGCGCTTTAACAGCGCGTTTCGCAATAGCGAGCTATCTGTCTTTGTCGGTCTGATTGTGGTTTACGCCATAGTCAGCGCGCTTAGCGTTGCCGACACACAATTTCCGCGCGCGCTGATGCAGTCCGTATCGCTGCACAGCACTGCAGGGTTTAATTTCCTTGCGCCCGGACAAATCATGCAGTGGCCGATTGTTTGGCTGATGCTGCCGGTGATTATCGGCGGCATGGCGATGTCGACTTCTGGCGGTATTAAGGTGATGCGAGCCATTATTTTGTTCAAAGACCTTGGTGTCGAGATTGGTAAGTTAACGCATCCGTCATCTGTTCATCCGCTGCAATTAGAAGGGCGGCGCTTGGAAGACAGCGATTTCAATGCGGCTTGGGCTTTTACGGCGATTTTCATTTTATTCGTCACAATGGGTGTGGTGTTGCTCGGCCTGTTTGGCATGCAATTGTCAGAAGCATGGCCTGTCGTGCTGGGGGCATTGACCAACAGCCTGTCAATAACCATGCATATCGATATGCCGCTCGGCTATGCGGCGATGAGTGGCGGTTTGCAAATCATCATTGCACTGCTAATGATTGCAGGACGCATTGAGTTATTGATTCTGATGGTGATGTTCACCTCTTCATTTTGGCGTTATATGCGCTGAGTTTGGATATTAGATGAGCCGTGTTGCCTATATTGATGGCGTATATCAGCCGCTAAACCGACCGGGGATTATGGTCGAGGATCGCGGTTATCAATTTGCCGACGGTGTTTATGAAGTTTGCGCCATTCGCGGCGGAAACTTGCTGGACGAGACAGCGCATCTTGACCGTCTTGAGCATTCTTTGGCCGAACTGAATATGCCTATGCCAATGTCGCGTCAGGCGTTGAAATTGGTGATGCGCGAAACCGTGCGTCGTAATTTGGTGCGCGATGGCTTGGTCTATGTGCAAGTCACGCGTGGGGTTGCGCCGCGTGAGCATAGTTATGCTGCGGGACTGAACCCGGTCTTGGTTATCACGGCGCGACCGATGGACCGGCGTAAACGCGCGGCCATTATGGCTGGCGGTATCGAAGTGGTATCTGTGCCGGACCAACGTTGGGCGCGGTGCGATATCAAATCAATCAGCTTGCTGCCGAATGTTATGGCACGCCAAATAGCGCGCGATAGCGGGGTGCAAGAAGCTTGGCAGATTGATGCCGATGGTTTTGTAACTGAGGGCGCGGCGACAAATGCTTGGATTGTCGACGGAGAAGGGCGCTTGCGCACGCGACCGGCTGATAATGATATTCTCAACGGCATTGTGCGCCAAGTGCTGCTGCAATGCGCAGCTGATATGAAGATTAATGTTCACGAAGAACCGTTTACATTGGCGGAAGCGCAAGCGGCACAAGAGGCTTTTTCAACGGCCTCGACCATGAGCGTCTTTCCGGTTGTTAAGATTGATGGCGCGATTATTGCTGATGGAAAGCCCGGCGTTTTAACGAAGGCATTGTCGGCAGCTTATGATGCGGTTGAGCAGGGCGCGTAAGACGCGCCGTCGCTTCAATTACCGAAGTTGAAAAAACATTAGCTATCTAGCCGAAGTTGTGGTTAAGATTTGGTGTGTACGACACGAGGGGGAGTTTTCGTGTCAGTGTTGTAAAAAGTCGGCGTCTCACCGACAGTAGAAGAATTTGGGTAAACCAATGTCAAAACAAGATTCTCTCGAAGCTTCATTTCTTGATCATGTGTGCGAGCAAAAGCTTCCGCTGACCATCTTTTTGGTTAATGGCGTGAAGCTGCAAGGGTCAATCACCTGGGTTGATGCGACATCTATGTTGCTGAGCCGTGATGGGCATTCGCAACTGGTCTATAAGCACGCGATTTCGACAATTATGCCGAATAGCGCTGTTGAGATTGCTGTCGCCTAATCAGCGTCTTGCTTCTCAGCCGCTTTAGCGCGCTGCCAGAAAACTTCATAATCATCCAATGTGTAAATGGTCGCGTCGCTGTCGCGCGCCTGTTGCTCAAGGCTTTTAAAGCGGCGGGTAAATTTAGCATTGCCGCGCCTTAAGGCTTTTTCCGGGTCGAGTTTCAAATGTCGGCCCAGATTAGCGACAACAAATAGAACATCGCCGAACTCGTCTTCAATGGCGTCTTCATCACCATTTTGCATGGCTTCGAGCAATTCGCCGACTTCTTCTTGAAGCTTATCGAATATCGGCTCGGCTTCATTCCAATCAAAGCCGATGCGCGCGGCGCGTTTTTGTAGCTTCACAGCGCGTGACATGGCGGGTAGGGAGAGCGGCACATCATCCAGTAAACTGCTTTCGGTATTTGTTTTGCCTTTAGCAGCTTTCTCGGCCGCTTTGATGTCTTCCCAGTTCTGATTAACCGCCTCAGGCGTATCGGCGTCATTATCGGCAAACACATGCGGATGGCGGCGTTCCATTTTGTCTGAAATAGCGGTCGCGACATCATCAAAGCTGAATTGACCGGTTTCTTCGGCCATGCGGGCATGAAACACCACTTGCAGTAACAGGTCGCCAAGCTCGTCTTTTAAATCGTCCATATTGCCGCGTTCAATGGCATCAACCACCTCATAGGCTTCTTCCAGCGTATAAGGCGCGATTGATTTAAAGTCTTGCTGCAAATCCCACGGGCAACCGGTCTCCGGCGTGCGGAGTGCAGTCATAATGCGCAAGATGCGGTCGATGGGCCGTTCAGTCATATTGATAGAATTTCATGATTCTGGAATGCGGCAGGATATTTGGCGCAAAAAAAGGGCGGCTAATGACTTGCGCCATTACCGCCCCAATTATTCGCATAATAAATATTATGACAAATTATTCACAGTCAAACAGATGTGTAAAGTTCGATGTCACAATCTTTACCTTGGATGAGTCACCAAAAGTAACACCATTTGCGCTCATGTCAGATACAGCAGATGCCGTGAAGGTAATTGTGTGCGGCTCGCCATGGGTTGCATCGGCAACTTTTGAGTATTGTGACGAGCTGACGCTATACGGCACACCATTGGTTGAAACAATAAATGATGAAACAGTTGATGAGTCATTATTCAGACCACCAACGATTGTGCGTGCCGAAGCTGAACAATCGGCGGTGCCTTTCAACTGAGCGGCAGTTGCAGGAACGGCTGCAATAGCGGCCAATGACATAATTGCGATAAATTTTTTCATAACAAACTCCTTATGAATGATTACGGCCAAAGTTTCGTGCTGGCTGTACGCTTGCAAATATAGTTAACAACGCACCAACCAGATGTACCGATCGAGTGATCTGCGCAGGTGCCATCATCCGGTGCTAATGTGCGGCTGGTGTTTCGACCGCTATTCTCAAACACGAGACAGGCCTTGTTGCTTGAGTTCTTACCGTACACCAATGCTACGTGGTCCCAACCGGTTACACCGGCTGTGTTGCATGTAGCGAGCGTGGTTTGACCGCATGAATCAAACTGATGCGATGACGGTTGCGTCCAAGTGCTGCTGCTCCATGCGCCCATACCCATATTGCGGGCATTGGTCAGGTCTGATGAAGATGTGGCCATCTCATAGCCCGCCGGACATGCATTAATGTTACGAACATTGGTCTGTACAACACTCGTATGATGCGTGCCGTCTGCACGAACCAATGTCCAGGTCGAGCCGTTAGAGGTCTTATTAACCGCTGTAACGCTAACGGTTTTAGTCGCGGTTTTATGCGCCACGCCGTTTTTCTTGGCCTTAGCAACAATGGTTACATTGGTCGCACTCGCCGCGCTTTGGCTAGCCACTGTGTAAGACATGCGACCGGTTGAGCTGTTAATTGACAAAGATGAAAAACTCGAAGGCGTGCTGCTGAAAGAATATTCAATTGAATAGCCAGACTTATTGGCCTGCGCCAAGGCGCGGTTACGCCAGCCATCACAGCCTTTAAAGCTACTAATGCCGCCATCACCGTCATTCGCGGCAATGGTAAATGCACTCAGCATTGAGCTATTCCAGCTAATTGACAAGTCAGACGGCGCGGCGGCAACAGCATCCCATTCGGTTTCGCTGAGGCCGCATGTACCTGCCGGAGCGGCATCACCTGCGGTGCTGGTTTTACAGCTGGCGAATTTGGTTTTGTCGCCGGATGAACTGTCCCATCCACCATTGCTCAAAGCCGTTTTATAGTCGGCGGCGGTCCACCCTGCTCCAGTCGCGGTGCTGACACTGGCATAAGTTGTACCCGACGGGAAACCACTGGCTTCGGTAAGCAAGTCACGCATTTCAGCCGCTGTCGGCGTTGATGAGAATGTGTGCGAACGCACTTTACTCGCCAACGCGGTCGTTGTTGACGAGCCAAGTGCCGCGGTTGTAATGCCCAGTGTCTTACACGCAATACCGGCAGTGATATTCGTGCCGTTGTTGCATATACCGGTCAAAGCTGACAGGCCGCTATCGACGCCCGCATCTTTCAGCAAATCTATTGTGGTATTGGATGCCGCATAATCGCCCGATGTAGCGGAGCTATCAGCAATCTTTTTCAGATACCAAGCACTGGCAGCGGTCTTAGAATAACCGGTGACAGTGGTCTGCCAATTGGCTTTGGTAGTGCCTGCTGCTGTGGCAAGAACAGTTTCGAGGTAGTCGATTTGCCAATCTGAGAGGCTGCTATCGATACCGCTATAATCAATACCTGAGCTATCCAAATCCGCTTGCGTCAGAGTGTTATTAGACACTTTCGGCAGCGCGACATTGGTCAAATAGAACTGATGCGTTGCTGCGGTTGTATA
>CBFHPF010000062.1:0-8360 GCA_965657665.1 Alphaproteobacteria bacterium
CCACCTCGCCGACCAACCATTGCGTCAGCGGCGTTGAGGCTTGGGACGGGTCGAAATCACCGGCCTCAAAGCACTCATTCATTTCGCAAAAGCGCGCCGCATTCCACAGCTTGGTGGCGAAGTTGCGATAGCCTTCAACCCGGCTTTCCGCCAGCTTGATATCGCGCCCCATTGCCGCCATAGACGACAGGGTGAAGCGCAGCGCATCCGTGCCGTATTTATCCATAATCTCAAGCGGGTCAACGACATTGCCCTTGGACTTGGACATTTTCGCGCCTTTTTCATCGCGCACCAACGCGTGAACATAAACAGTGTCGAACGGCACTTCAGGTTTGCCCTCGTCATCTTCCATAAAGTGCAAACCGCTCATCATCATGCGGGCGACCCAGAAGAAAATAATATCAAAGCCGGTAACCAGCACATCGGTTTTATAATGCCGCTTGATGAAAGCTTTCGTCTCGTCGCTCTCATCGCCGCCGGTCCAGCCCAAGGTTGAGAACGGCCATAGTGCAGACGAGAACCAGGTATCCAGCACATCTTCATCGCGCGTCAGGGCCACGCCCTCGCCTGCTTGCGCCTGTGCGGCCGCTTCGCTTTCGGCGACATAAACCTTGCCATCTTCATCGTACCAAGCAGGGATTTGATGCCCCCACCAAAGCTGGCGCGAGATACACCAAGGCTGGATATTATTCATCCATTCAAAATAGGTTTTATCCCAATTCGGCGGCACGAATTTGGTATCGCTGTTTTTCACCGCTTCAATCGCAGGCTTCGCCATAGTCTCGGCATCGACATACCATTGGTCGGTCAGCCATGGCTCAATCACTTGGTTAGAGCGGTCGCCATATGGCACCATATGCGTGTCCGGCTCAATTTTATCGACCAGCCCCATTTCCTCTAAGGTCGCGACAATTTTCTTGCGCGCCTCATAACGGTCGAGACCATGCCATTCATCCTTGCCATCCATATCGGCAAAAGCTTCGTCAGATAAATCAATGCTGGCATGCTGGTCGAGCATATTGATAGCCGCCAAACCGCAGCGTTTGCCAACCTCAAAATCATTAAAGTCATGCGCCGGTGTAATCTTCACCGCGCCGGAACCTTTTTCAGGGTCGGCATATTCATCTGCCACAATCGGTATCAAACGCCCGACAATCGGCAGCACAATGTTTTTGCCGATAAGGTCTTTGAAGCGTTCGTCTTCAGGATGCACCGCCACGCCGGTATCACCCAGCATGGTTTCAGGCCGCGTGGTGGCGACCGTAATATGGCCGGAACCGTCCTCTAGCGGATAATTAAAATGCCAAAGGTGAGAATTGGTTTCGCGCTGCTCAACTTCCAAATCCGAAATCGCTGTCAGCAAGCCCGGGTCCCAATTGACAAGTCGCTTATCTTTATAAATCAGCCCCTGCTCATACAGCGTCACGAAAACTTTCAGCACCGCTTTAGACAGGCCTTCATCCATGGTGAAGCGTTCGCGGCTCCAATCACAAGAGGCCCCAAGGCGGCGCAATTGGCGGGTAATCGTCGAGCCGCTTTCTTCTTTCCATTGCCACACGCGCTCAAGAAATTTCTCGCGCCCCATATCGCGGCGGCTTTCATTACCCTGCTCGGCAAGTTGGCGTTCAACCACCATTTGCGTTGCGATACCCGCATGGTCAGTGCCCGGCTGCCACAGCACATCGCGCCCGCGCATGCGCTCAAAGCGGCACAAAATATCTTGCAGCGTATTGTTCAGCGCATGACCCATATGCAAACTGCCGGTCACATTGGGCGGCGGAATAACGATTGTGTAAGGCTTGGCCTCAGGATTCTGGGCCAGCACGCGACCGGCCTTAAAGCAGCCTTCACTTTCCCACGCCTCGTAAAGGCGAGTTTCAATCGCGGAAGGGTCAAAAGTTTTATCGAGCTTGCTGCCGTCGGCCATCATGTCCACTTACAAATTTAAAACTGCGAAATCAATCTGTCCGTGAGTTACACCAAGCCGTTACTGACATCAAGTATCGCCGCTGTGTTGCATGCGGCGGCTGATTTGCTCGCGCACCAATCGCTCCACCAAGGGCGGCAAGTTTTGGTCAATCCAATCTCGCAAAAGCGGGTCGAGGCGCTCGAAAACCAAAGCCTCGAGCACAGTCGGTTGAGGCGCATCTGTGCCGCCGCCGGTCAGCCTATCAAGCGCGGCCTGAATGCGCTGCTGCGCTTCTTGTGAGGCAAAATGCACATCCGGATCATCTTCGAGAATGGCTTCCTCAGCCTTCATTATGCGCCGAATGGCATGGATGATTTCATCCTGCTCTTCTTGCGGCGGGCGATTATCGCTATTGTTTTTTATGTCGCTCATCTTGTTGCTCATCATCGTCCTCTAGGCGGGCCTCAAGCCCTAACAGGAACGCCAACTGCCCTTTCGGGCAATACGCAACAGAGTTTTACAAAATACTGATTACTTGATTTCAGCCGGTTTGATACGCAGCCGCTTGGCTGTCAAACGACCCATGCTGGCCAGCAAATTATAAGCGGCCAATTGCTCGCTTCGCTCAGCATCCACCAAGCCGACTTGCGCGTCCAGCAAATCTTGCTCGGCATCCAGCACTTCTAAATTGGTGCGCGTACCAAGCTTGTTTTCTTCGCGCACACCTTCCAGCGCCAAACGCGCTGCCGTGATTTGTTCGCGGCGCGACTGCGCGGCTGATTTGGTCGCTTCAATATTATTCCACGCCACAATCACCTGCCGCTCAACCATATTTGACGCCACATGCACATTTTGCTTCAGCGCATTGCTTACATCACTGGAGGCGAGAATAGCAGCAACGGATTTACCACCCATAAATATCGGCATGTTGAAATTCAGCTGAACGCTGGTGGTATCTGCATCAACTTGGGGAGCACCACTTGGGTTCTCGGTTCGTGAATAAGTGCCGGTCAATTTCAAAGACGGCAAAGCGCCACCAACCGTGCTGTAAGAGGCAAAGCGACCGCTGGCTGATAATTCTTGCGCGTTTTTCAAATCCGGATTTTCTTTCCGCGCCATGCTGATGGCCCGGTCGAGCTTGCGCGGCAAACGTGGCAGTTTTTTCGGCTTAACCAAATTGGCCGCCTCAATGCCGACAATCTCGCGATACACAGCGCGCGCTGCCCGCAATGAAGCCCGCGCACCCAAAGCTGCTGCTTTTGCCCCCGCCAAAGCGGCTTGCGATTGAGCGATATCTGTGCGCGTCACCACACCGACTTCGAAGCGGTCTTTAACCGCGTCCAATTGATTGGTCAGCACATCGACGTTTTTATTGCGCAGTTCCAAAACAGATTGCGCGCTCAGCACATCGAGATAGGCCGAAATGGCCGCCAGAATAACCTGCTGCTCAGTCGCTTTATATTTTGCTTCTTCGGCACGAATTTCTGCTCGTTTGGCGCGAAAATCATTAACGTTCTTGCCGCTGGTAAACAGGTTTTGTGTCACCCGCAAGCCATAGCTGTCTGAATCATACTTTTCTTTTTCGACCTGCATAGACCCGCTTAAACCTGCAGTATAAGCGTTTTTTGCATCCGTATCGGTGCGTGTCTCTGTGGCGAAGGCCGAGATTTGCGGCAGCATGGCCGACATGGTGACGAACTGTTCCATATAGCGCGCCTCATAGGTCGACTTAGCCGCCCCCAATGACGGGTTGCGCGCCAAGGTTTCAGCCAAAGCCTCGTTGAGGGTCTCAGCCTGAAGCGGTAAAATTGTCGCTGCAAGAGCAGCGAGCGCGAGCAGCGTTTGTTTTGTTATTCGCATAACAATATCCCGTCTGATTCGACGACCGGCGACAAGCGGCGTGCCGAAATTTAAAATTCAAAAACCGGTGCAGCATCAAAAGCGGTTAGATGCGGCACTGCACAATCAAACGCAGCTTTACTGGAAAAACTGTCGCCGATACGACGGTAAATATGTGCTTTCGGCGTTCCGTCAACCGGACGTACACAAACCAAGCGACCGCCATCGGTTAATTGCTGCAAGAGAGCCTCCGGCAACTCAGCCACACACCCGCCAATGAGAATAACATTAAACGGGCCTTGCTTGGCTTGGCCTTCGGTTAAAGAGCCTGCCACCGCAACAGCATTATCAATGCCCAATTCCTGCCAAATCGCGCCGGCCTTTTCGACCATGGCTTCATCTTCTTCAACAGCGATGACTGTGCTGGCCAAACCGGCCAAAACCGCCGCCGAATAGCCGCTGCCACCGGCGATATCCAACACCACATCATCGGCTTGCACATCAGCCAATTCAGCCAAGCGCGCAAAAGCTGTCGGGGTTGGCAAAATGCGATGCGCCTCACCGGCGCTGCATTCCAATTCCAAATCGGCATAAGCCAATTCGCGCGCCGTGCTGCCGACAAAAGCTTCGCGCGCAATGCGCCCGACTTGCAGCGTTAAACGGTAATCGCGAATACCGCCCGGCTTGAGCTGGCACTCAACCATATTAAAGCGGGCTTCGGCGCTGACATCATCGTTCAACTGTGTGGTGACCATTTGGCGACCTCTTACGTGTAAAGATGCCTCTATATAGGCCGCGCCGATTGATTTGACAATTGCCGCTTCACGACAAAAACATTGCGGCACAAAAACCGTTTGCACTTAAGCGCCAGCGCATTATAAACAGCACACTCTGTTGCTTAGCGCATCGTTAAGCCATAGCGTTTGGTCACGTGGCGGAGTGGTGACGCAGCGGCCTGCAAAGCCGTGTACGCCGGTTCGATTCCGGCCGTGACCTCCAAAATCGCGGATTTCATCTTGGCGTTTAAGCCAAGCTCTGTTATACCGCATCAAATAAGGGTTATTCCTCGGTAGCTCAGTGGTAGAGCAGTTGGCTGTTAACCAATTGGTCGCTGGTTCGAATCCGGCCCGGGGAGCCACTCTTACTAAAGTAAACCTCGCTTAAATTATTGATTTAGCGGGGTTTTTTGTTGCGCAAAACCTCAGGCAATTTTCCCGTGGATACAATCTTGGATACAACCCGCCTTGGTCTTCGAAAGTCAGGTCGGCAACCAACGGTTCGAACAGACACCTGTCACGCATCAGTCCAGCATAGTTTTAACGGAAACTATGGAGACCGATATGACCGAACCATACTTGCTCACAATCAACGAAGCATTTGCCTTAATGAGCTGCAGCCGAAGCGCGTTTTTCGACCTAAGACAGCGCGACCCTGAGTTCCCTCAGGAGATACGGCTGACGCCACGAGCAGTGCGATACCGCAACACGGACATCATAAATTACATCGAGAAGCGGGCCGAAAAGCCGTTCACGGGGTAAACGATGAAAGTAAAGCCGAGCAACCCCGTAGATTACGCTTTAGAACTGGCAGAAGCTGGTCTGTCAGTATTTCCAGCGTTCAAGAACAAAAAGCCAGCTTGCAAAAATGGTCTGAATGATGCTGTTGAGACACACGACAATATCGTAAGTCTATGGCACGGAACTGATGCCACGATGGTCGGCGTGAATTGCGGCAAGAGCGGACTGGTGGTTTACGACATTGACCTAGACGGTCTTTCTTGGTGGGAAGCAAACAGATATAGGTTCCCCGAAACCCTTATTATCCAAACTCCCAGTGGCGGCTATCACATTTACTTGCGCCTAGGTGAAGACGAAATCCGAAACTCTCAGGGCCGCATTGCAAAGGGCGTAGATATTCGGGCCGTAGGCGGTTACGTCCTGCGAGGCGAGGGCTATGTCATATTTTACGACGCTGAAATCGCTGACGCGTCACCTGAACTTATCAGCCTCGCACTAGAGGCCAATGCAGCAACGGCTTCCTCTCAAGCCCCTGCCCCAGCTGCGCCAGAGGCGCTAGACATATGGGGCAAGCTCACTGATGGCCGCGAAGCCAAGATGGCTGAGATGGTCTATGCCAAATGCTTAGACGCCGTTCGCGAAGTCGGCTTCGACAAAGCTTATGAAAAAGTCGCATCGGAATACTCTGAATATGAGAGCCTTGTCGCGCCTCGCGGCGCGAGCCTTGAAGCTGACGGGCGCGGCTTATCAGAATGGAACAAGAAGATACGAAGCACGCTGGCGAAGCTTGAGCGCGGAGGCTTGCCGGAGCCGCGCAGGCCGCAGGCCAGCGGCAGGCGTAACGAGACAGTGGTCTTTAATATGATTGATGACGAGGTCATTCGCGTAGCTGACGGGCAAAGCTACACCCGAACAGCATTTCAGGCTGGCACAGGTCGCAAGGTGACCGAAGAAATAAAAGAAGGCGTGATTGAGGTGGTCGACGGAACCGCCTTTGAGCCAGCTGCAGCCGACGCGCGCATCATTTGGGTGAATGGGCATAAAATGTTCAACAGATACCCAATCTGCCCAATTCCAATGGCTGACATAAATTACCACGACCACCCAGCCGTTGACCTTGTTATCAATCACATCAAGGAAATGTTTTCTGCCGACGCAAATTTCGTTTTGGATTGGATAAGCTTTCAGGTTCAGCGGTATGGCGAAAAACTTCGCTTTGCCGCCGTCATCGTTGGCGTGCAGGGCGATGGCAAAACAATGATATTCGACAAGCTAACACGCGCGCTTGTTGGCCACGACCACGTGAAAACTGTCAGCCCTGTGCAAGTAAATGAGCAATACAACGATTGGGTGGCAAATATCGGCGTCGTTGTTGTTGAGGAACTCACGCTGCAAGGAACGATGAAGCAGCAAGTGATTGAGGAATTCAAACCTCTGGTCACTAACGACACAATCGCCATCAGCGAAAAATATAAAAGTGCGCGGCAGGTCAGAAACACGGCCAACTTTGTTATCCTGACAAATCACCAAAACGCTTTGCCGATTGCCAGCGATGACAGGCGCTTTCACGTGCTTAAAACAAGCACCGAGACACGCGCCGATTTACCGCCGCCGTCCCACTTCGACGCGCTGCACAAGGCTATCGACAACCACGCGGACGTTTTGCGCGGCTATTTCCTAGACCGCGACCTGACAGGGTTCAACATCAACCAGCCGCCGCCGTCGACATCGGCCAAAGAATTGATGCGGGAAATGCAGCTGAATAATGAGCAGCTGTGGGTGATGGATGTTCTGCAAAACCCAGAGCGTGGTTATCGACGAGAATGCTTCAGCCTATCAATCGTCCGAGCGCACCTGAAACAAGAACACGGCTTTACGCTTGCGCCGCGCAACACCGAGGCAAAGCTTAACGAGATAGGCTATCTGAAATATGGGCAGATGAAGTTTGATGGCAAAAACCACACTATTTACGTGCATCGCGACCTTATGGCGGAGAACCCATCAGCTGAGCGCATAAAGAAAATGCTGGAACAACCGACATCTGATTATTCCAACTATGACCAAGACGAGTTTCCGGTTTGATGAGCAAAGTCAAAGTAAAAGGTCAAAGTAAGTGGGCGCAGGTAGGAGAAACACCGCTACTTCTACCTTACTTTGACCCATTACTTGGACGGCCAGAGGCCACGGAAACACTGAGTTTATCGCCTGATATTGAGCAAGGCATTAGTAATAATAAGAAAAAAAGAAAAGCTGGGTGGTCATCAGTGCAACCGCAGAAACGTGGGAGTTTTCGTCGTGGCTAGTCGCAACACATATCTCGCTGAAAGTTTCCGACTTTACTTGGACGCGGCTCAGGTTCTTGTCAGACCATTGATTACGGGTTTCGCGCCACCGCGTATGCTTTCTAGCGGTAGCCCATTACCGATTGGCCACCACAGCAACGCCAATGCCCCAACGTGGCCGCACAGTCTATTTGACTACCAAGCCTCCGCTCGAGAAATGTCATCCAAAACAGCGAACGCGTATCGGCGCATGCAGGGCAATTGAGTTTCTGCAAACTTTGCAAAAGACATTTTTTCTGCCAGGTGAAATTGCGCCCATCATCGGGCGCGGCACGACTAGAGAATTCTCCTGATAGGCGAAATCCCGCATATCGGGGGCAATATCAGCTAGGCCTCGGGAAGCGTGATTTGGAGATCGACATTTGCCGCAGCTTTCGCAATCGATTTCAATTCTGTTTCGCTACACCCCATGGCGCGCATACAAAACTCAGCCGTTTGCTGCGCCTGATCGGCAGGCGAGAGTACGTCCGCCAGGCTCGGTGCGAGGATCGAGGTTTCCGTTAATTGAAACACTTGTTCTGCTTGCAATTGCACGTTGCCAACGTCCAGTACGTCACCCTTTGAGCATTTTTCTATCAGCTCAGCATAATGCGAGATCATTTTTGCGCGTACAGCCTGCGCCGAACTGAACTCAGGTTTTCGTAGTTCGGGCAAATAGAAAATACCGACATAATCCCGGTCTGCGGACGCGACGGCGCAGACCTCTTCGTAGATGCTTTTGTAGAGCAATCCTTCAGGGGTCGCATCGATCTC
>CBFHPF010000063.1:0-8046 GCA_965657665.1 Alphaproteobacteria bacterium
GTATGGAAAAGCTTCTTGCAGCCCTTCGTGCCGCCGGTGAACCGACACGGCTTCGCATCCTCGCCATTTTGGCTGAGGGCGAATTGACTGTGTCTGAACTGACGCAGGTTTTACTGCAAAGCCAGCCGCGCATTTCGCGGCATTTGAAATTGCTCGCTGATGCCGGTTTGGTGCAGCGTTATCCCGAAGGCAGTTGGGTTTTTTATCGTATCGATGAGGCGGATGAAACCGCGCCGCTGCTGTCTGAAATTATCAATCATGTGCCGCAAGCCGACCATGATATTTTGCGCGACCGCGAACGTCTCGCTGAAGTGCGGTCCGAACGCGCGGCGCGCGCCCAGGCCTATTTCGCCGCCAATGCAGAAGGCTGGGACAGTTTACGCCGCAAGCATATTCCCGAAACCACGGTAGAAGACAAAATGGCCGCGCATATTGGCGCTGCGCCTATTGAGCTGCTGGTTGATTTGGGCACCGGCACAGGGCGCATGCTCGAAGTGTTCGGGCCTAAGGCTTCCCGCGCCATCGGCTTTGATGTCAGCCCCGATATGTTAACGCTGGCGCGCGCCAAGCTGGACGAAGCGGCGGCTGATAATTGTCAGGTGAGGCAGGGCGATTGCGCCAATGTGCCATTGGAAGATGGCACGGCTGATATCGTGATTTTGCACCAAGTGCTGCATTTTCTGGACGACCCGCAACGCGCCGTCAATGAAGCGGCGCGGCTGCTGAAACCGTCGGGTCGCGTATTGATTGCCGATTTCGGGCCGCATGAATTAGAGACATTGCGCGACGAGCACGCGCATCGCCGCCTCGGTTTTGCTGAGGCCGAGATGCAAAGCATTTTGGCGCAAGCCGGTTTGCGCGCCTGCGCCAGCGAAACACTGGCCAGCGATAAAAATGATTTAACCGTCGCCCTATGGACGGCGGAGAAGAAAGAGCAATTGAAATGACTAAAATAAGTTTTGAATTCTTCCCGCCGAAAACCGAAGTGGCAGCCGAAAAGCTCTGGCACAATATTCATCGGCTCGCGCCATTGCAGCCCGATTTTGTGTCAGTGACTTATGGCGCAGGCGGCTCGACCCGCGACCGCACTCATGCATGCGTCAAACGCATTATCGATGAGACCGATTTGAAACCGGCAGCGCATTTGACTTGTGTGGCGGCTTCAAAAGCTGAGGTGGATAGCGTG
Source organism: Alphaproteobacteria bacterium (assembly GCA_965657665.1). Lineage (GTDB taxonomy): Bacteria > Pseudomonadota > Alphaproteobacteria > RS24 > RS24 > UBA8337. The sequence continues at coordinate 1,187 of CBFHPF010000063.1, forward strand.
GTTGATGATTACGCCGCCGCCGGTGTGCGCCATATTGTGGCCTTGCGCGGTGATATGCCCGATATGGGTGCGTTTCAGCCGCATGATGATGGCTATAGCGGCTCGGTTGAGCTTATTTCTGCGCTGGCCCAGCGTGGCGATTTTGACATCACCGTGTCGGCCTATCCGGAAAAGCATCCCGAAAGCACATCGCTAGATGCTGATATTGATTTGCTGAAAGCAAAAATTGATGCCGGTGCAACCCGCGCCATCACGCAATTTGTTTTTGATACAGACGCGCATCTGCATTTCCGCGACCGGCTGGCGGCAGCCGGTGTCACCATTCCGGTGATTGCGGGCATTATGCCGACAACTAATTTTGCCGGTGCCAAGCGCATGGCAGAGGCTTGTGGCGCAGCCATGCCTGACTGGCTGAGCGCGCTTTATGAGGGCCTCGAAGAAGATGCCGATACGCGCAAGCATATTGCCGCATCGGTTGCGGTCGACCAATGTCGTACACTGCTGGATGAGGGGTTTGAGAACCTGCATTTCTACACGCTCAATCAAGCCGATTTGACCTTCGCGGTTTGTCGGATTTTGAATTTGGGTAAGCAATAAAAACTAGGGGTAAGTTCATGAGCTGGACGCGTGAAACAAGAATTGCTGCATTGGATAAGCAGGTTGGCGACCGTATTTTGATTTTGGACGGCGCAATGGGGACGATGATTCAGCGGTATAAGCTGGATGAAGCGGCCTATCGCGGCGAGCGTTTTGCCAATTATCACGCTGATGTGGCGGGCAATAATGACCTTTTGTCCATCACCCAGCCGGATATTATTCGCGACATTCACACGGCTTATTTGCAAGCGGGCAGTGATATTGTTGAAACCAACACTTTCTCATCAACAACCATTGCGCAGGCCGATTATGACATGGAGCATTTGGCGTATGAGCTGAATGTTGAGAGCGCGCGCTTGGCGCGTGAGGCTTGCGATTTGCAAGAAGCCGCCGACCCGTCGCGCCCGCGTTATGTGGCCGGTGCGCTTGGCCCGACCAATCGCACAGCGTCTATTTCGCCGGATGTAAACGACCCGGGCATGCGCAATGTGACTTATGACGAGTTGCGCGAAGCCTATATTGAGGCGACGCGCGGGCTGATTGAAGGCGGCGCGGATATTATTTTGGTCGAGACGATTTTCGATACGCTTAACGCCAAAGCCGCCATTCATGGTGTGCAAGATGTGTTTGAAGAAACGGGCATTCACTTGCCTTTGATGATTTCCGGCACGATTACCGATAAGTCGGGCCGCACATTATCGGGGCAAACCACTGAGGCGTTTTGGAATTCACTGCGCCATGCTAAACCGTTTTCGGTTGGCCTGAATTGCGCGCTGGGTGCTGATGAAATGCGCCCCTATGTGGCTGAGATTTCGCGTATTGCCGATACGAACGTGTGCATTTATCCCAATGCCGGTCTGCCAAATGAATTTGGCGAATATGACCAATTGGCTGACGAGATGGCCGTGATTGTCGGCGAGTTTGCCGAAAGCGGCTTGGTGAATATTTTGGGCGGCTGCTGCGGCACCACGCCTGACCACATTCAAGCCATTGCCAAGGCGGCAGAGAAAAACACGCCGCGTCATGTGCCACAGCCGGAGCGCCTGATGCGTCTGTCGGGTCTTGAGCCGTTTACCCTGACGGCAGAAATTCCTTTTGTGAATATTGGCGAGCGGACAAATGTGACCGGCTCAGCCAAGTTTCGCCGTCTGATTACCGAAGGGGATTATGACGAAGCTTTGGATATTGCGCGCCAGCAAGTGGAAAACGGTGCGCAAATTATCGATGTCAATATGGATGAGGGCATGCTGGACAGTGAGGGCGCGATGGTGCGCTTCCTCAATCTGGCGGCGACTGAGCCGGATATCGCCAAAGTGCCGGTGATGATTGACAGTTCTAAATGGCAAATTATCGAAGCCGGTTTGAAATGCGTGCAGGGCAAGTCGGTGGTTAATTCGATTTCGCTGAAAGAGGGCGAAGCACCGTTTTTGGAGCAGGCGCGCCTGTGTCGCCGTTACGGCGCGGCGGTTATCGTTATGGCGTTTGACGAAGACGGGCAGGCCGATACGGCGGCGCGGAAATATGAAATTTGCGAGCGTTCTTATCGTTTGCTGGTTGATGAGGTCGGCTTCCCGCCGGAAGATATCATCTTTGACCCGAATATTTTTGCTGTCGCTACCGGCATTGAAGAGCATGATAATTATGCAGTCGACTTTATTGAGGCGACGGCGCGTATTCGCCAAGAATTGCCGCACGCGCATGTGTCCGGCGGCGTGTCGAATATCTCGTTCTCTTTTCGTGGCAATGAGCCGGTGCGCGAAGCTATGCATTCGGCCTTTCTCTATCATTGCATTGGCAAGGGTATGGATATGGGCATTGTGAATGCCGGCCAGCTGGCGATTTATGAAGATATCGAGCCGAAGCTCAAAGAGGCCGTTGAAGACGTGCTGCTCAATCGCCGCGCCGATGGCACAGACCGCCTTTTGGAAGTGGCTGAGCAATATCGCGGGCAAAAAGGCGCGCAACAAGAAGTTGATTTAAAATGGCGTGAAAATCCGGTTGGTGAGCGCTTGATGCATGCGCTGGTCAATGGCATGGCCGATTTTATTGAAGAAGACACTGAAGAAGCGCGCCAGCAATTTGACCGCCCGCTGCATGTGATTGAAGGGCCGCTGATGGATGGCATGAACCGCGTCGGCGATTTATTCGGCGCGGGTAAAATGTTCTTGCCGCAAGTGGTTAAATCAGCCCGCGTGATGAAGCGCGCTGTCGCCTATCTTGAGCCTTATATGGAAGAAGAAAAAATTGCTTCCGGCGCGACAAGCTCGTCAAAAGGCAAAGTGCTGATGGCGACTGTGAAGGGCGATGTGCATGATATCGGCAAAAATATCGTTGGCGTTGTGCTGCAATGTAATAATTTCGATGTCATTGATATGGGTGTGATGGTGCCGGCCAATGATATTATCGATAAGGCGATTGAGGAAAATGTCGATATTATTGGCTTGAGCGGATTGATTACGCCGAGCCTAGATGAGATGTGCCATGTGGCTGCTGAATTGGAGCGGCGCGATTTGAACATTCCGCTGCTGATTGGCGGGGCGACAACCTCAAAAGTGCATACGGCGGTAAAGATTAATCCGAATTACGCTAAAGGCCAGACGGTTTATGTGACCGATGCCAGCCGCGCCGTCGGCGTAGCCAGTAATTTGCTGTCTGAAGAAAAAAGCGATGACTATAAGGCCGAAATTCGCGCCGATTATGTCGCAATGGCGGAAGCGCATGCGCGAGGCCGAACAGAAGATAAGCGCACGCCGATTGGCGAGGCGCGTGAAAATGCTTTTGTGCCGCAAGACGGCTATCAGCCTGTGCGCCCGCAATTCCTTGGCACCCAAGCTTTTGATGATTATGATTTGGCTGAATTGCGCGACTATATTGATTGGACGCCGTTTTTCCAAAGCTGGGATTTGCACGGACGTTATCCGGCGATTTTAACCGATAATGTGGTCGGTGAGGCGGCGACAAGCCTGTTTAATGACGCGCAGGAAATGCTCGACAAAATGATTGGCGAAAAATGGCTGACCGCGAAAGCAGCTATTGGCTTTTGGCCATGCGCCCGCGATGGTGACGATATTGTCGTTTTTGACGATGAGAGCCGCACGACAGAGCGCGCTCGTCTGCACAGTTTGCGCCAACAGATGCAGCGCAAAGGCAGCCAAGACAAAAAGCGTGCGAATTTTGCGCTGGCTGACTTTATCGCCGAAGGCGCCGATTATATTGGCGGCTTTGCGGTGACCACCGGTCATGGCGAAGACGATGTTGCCAAACGCTTTGAGGCCGATGGTGATGATTACTCATCCATCATGTCGAAAGCCTTGGCTGACCGTTTGGCGGAGGCGTTTGCCGAGCGTATGCACCAGCGTGTGCGCACCGAGTTTTGGGGCTATGCGCCCGAGGAAAAACTCGATAATGCGGCGTTGATTGACGAAGCCTATAAGGGCATTCGTCCGGCACCCGGTTATCCGGCGCAGCCAGACCATACGGAAAAAGCCACTTTGTTTGAACTGCTGGACGCTGAAAAAGGCGCGGGCATTTCATTGACTGAAAGCTTTGCTATGTGGCCGGGTGCGGCGGTGTCGGGCTTATATTTCGCCCATCCTGAAAGCCAATATTTTGGTGTCGGCAAAATCGACCGCGACCAAGTGGAAGATTATGCGGCGCGCAAGGGCATGGATGTGAAAACCTGCGAAAAATGGCTGTCGCCTATTCTATCGTACACGCCTTAATGAATCCGCTAATATGCGCCCATGTCAGTTTGGGGCAAAATTGCAGGCATAGCCGCTGGTTATGCCATTGGCGGCGTGCCGGGCGCATTGGTCGGCGGGCTGGCCGGTCACTTTGCGCTTGATCGGGTGAATGATCGCGAGGTTGTTTTCACCATTGCGATGGTATCGCTGGCTGCCAAAATGACCCGCGCTGATGGCGATGTGTCGCCGATCGAGGTTCAGGCCGTGCAAGATATGATGCGCGTGCCGGACAAAGAAAAAGCCAATATGGAGCGTGTGTTCAGGCTGGCACAAGAAGACGTTGCCGGTTTCGATAGCTATGCGCGGCAAGTCGCCGATATTTATGCCGACAGCCCGCAAGTGCTGGAAGATGTGCTGGATGTACTGTTTTACATTGCTTATGCCGATGGGGTGTTGCATCCGGCAGAGCAGCAATTTCTGGAAATCGTCGCTGATATTTTCGCCATTGCCGAGAGTGATTTTAAGCGTATTCAAGCGCGCCATGATGGCAGCGTCATTGACCCTTACGCTGTGCTGGGTGTCGGGCGCCATGCGGAAGATGCGACCGTGAAACAAGCATGGCTGGCGGCGGTGCGCGACAATCACCCGGACCAATTGCAAGCGCGCGGTATGCCGCCCGAAATGATGCATATTGCAACAGCGCGTATGGCAGCGATAAATGAAGCTTGGGAAACCGTAAGACAGGAGCGCGGATTATGAGCGGTTCAACGAATTGGATGGACAGAATTTTGCAACCCGACACGGCGGTTGAGCAAATGAAGCAAAAAGCCGCTTTGCGCGCCTTGGAAGAAGTGTGCGACGGCATGAAGCTGGGGCTGGGCACCGGCTCGACTGCGCGCTATTTCGTCGATGGCTTGGGCGCGAAGGTCGCCGATGGGCTTGAGGTTGTGTGTGTACCAACCTCGGAAGCGACGCGCCAACAGGCCGAGACGTTGAATATCAAGCTCGCGCCATTGGATGAGTTGAAGCGGTTGGATTTAACCGTTGATGGGGCTGATGAATTGGATAGCGATTTGCAGCTGATTAAAGGCGGCGGCGGGGCTTTGCTGCGCGAGAAAATCGTTGCGGCGGCCTCGGCTAAAATGATTGTCATTGCCGATGACAGCAAGCAAGTGTCGACATTGGGCGCGTTTGACTTGCCGGTGGAGGTGAATATGTTTTCGCATGGCGCAACGGCGGCAGCGATAAGCGATGCGCTGGCGGCCACCGGCCATGCGGGCGCGATGACATTGCGCACAAGTGACACAGCCGACACCCCTTTTATCACGGATGGCGGACACTATATCTATGACTGTGCTCTGGGCACGATTAATGACGCGGCAGCACTGTCGCAGGCTTTGTTGAATGTGCCCGGTGTCGTTGAACACGGATTGTTTCTGGGCTATGCCACGGCAGCGGTTCTTGCAGGCGCAGATGGCCTGATAGAGATTGGACAATTATGACCTCAGATAAACGGCTCACACGCGGCAGATTGGTAGCTTAAGATGAATTATGATTACGACTTATTTGTCATTGGTGCGGGCACGCGCTCAAATAGCGAAGCGGTAGCGCAAAAAAAGAAGCTGCCCGCGGGCAAAGGATTTGGAACTTTAGATGAATTATGATTATGACCTTTTCGTTATAGGAGCGGGCAGCGGCGGTGTGCGTGCCGCGCGGATGAGTGCTTCGCACGGCGCTAAAGTGGCTGTGGCAGAAGAATATCGCGTTGGCGGCACATGCGTTATTCGCGGTTGTGTGCCGAAAAAGCTGTTTGTTTATGCCAGCCATTTCGCCGAGGAATTTGAAGATGCGGCAGGCTTTGGCTGGACGGTCGGCGACGCGAAATTCGACTGGCCGACTTTGATTAAGAATAAAGACGCCGAGATTGACCGGCTGAACGGCATTTATATTAAAAACCTTGAAGCCTCAGGCGTTGAGATTCTTGAAGGCCGCGCGACGGTGAAAGACGCGCACACTGTTTCGCTAGACGGGCGCGACATCACTGCCAAATATATTTTGGTGGCAGTGGGCGGCACGCCCTTCATGCCCGAAATTGAAGGCATTGAGCATGCCATTTCGTCTAACGAAGCGTTTCATATCGAAACTTTGCCAGACGATATTATTGTGGTCGGCGGCGGTTATATAGCCGTGGAGTTCGCCGGTATTTTCAACGGGCTGGGCGCGAACACCAAGCTGGTTTATCGCGGCGAGCAGATTTTGCGCAATTTTGACCATGAGATTGCCAATCATTTGCTGGCTGAAATGCGCGCCAAAAACATTGATGTGGCAACGCAAACCGATATTACCAAAATCGAGCAAAACACAGACGGTTATTTGGTGACCTTTACCGATGGCAGCACGCAACAAACCGGATTGGTGATGTATGCGACGGGCCGTGTGCCGCTGACCCAAAGTCTCGGGCTGGAAAACGCCGGTGTGGAATTGGGCGCGAAGGGTGAGATTTCGGTCGATGCTTATTCCAAAACCAATATTGACAGCATTTATGCGGTTGGTGACGTGACGGCGCGGGCTGAGCTGACG
>CBFHPF010000064.1:0-8002 GCA_965657665.1 Alphaproteobacteria bacterium
TCAATGACCTCATGGCCGCTCAAATCATCGCGCCCACATGCACGCAATTCGGCATTAATAAAGCGCATATCAAAATCGGCATTATGGGCAATCAGGGGCGCGTCGCCGACAAAATCCAAAAACGCTTGCGCAATATCGGCAAAAAGCGGCTTGTCGGCCAAAAACGCTGCGCTCAACCCGTGCACTTTTTCGGCTTCGGCGGGCATATCGCGCTGAGGATTAAGATAGACATGAAATGTTTCATTGGTCGGTGTGCGATTGATCAGTTCCAGACACCCGATTTCAACCACGCGGTCGCCGCTATTCGGATCAAGGCCTGTCGTCTCCGTATCAAAAACAATTTCGCGCATTTTGTTTCCTGCTAGTTTATACGAGCGCGCCGCGCTGCCAGAGCCGTGCCGCTTCGTCCGTCAATCGCTTTTAAAATAGCACGCACTTGGTGGTGTGCGTCTTCCAATGAAATCGAGCTGTCCACAATAAAATCTGCTTTTTTGCGCTTATCAGCGTCGGGCACTTGTTTGGCGAGAATATCATTAAATCGCTCTTCGCTCATACCCGGCCGCGCCAAAACACGGGCGCGCTGCACGTCAAAAGGCGCAGAAACAACAATTGTGCAATCGACAAAGCCATCGCCACCGGTTTCAAATAACAGCGGAATATCCAACACAACACACGGCGCATGCGCCGCCATTGCAGCATCGAGAAATTGCATTTGCGACTTTCTCGCCAGCGGGTGAACAATCGCCTCAAGCTGTTTTAATTTATCGCCATCTTTTAATACATGTTGACCCAATATTGCGCGGTCAACGGCACCATCGACAATTGCTTCCGGTATAAGCGCGCCGATTGGCGCAACCGCTGCACCGCCTTTTTCATACAGCGCATGCACAGCTGCATCAGCGTCATAAACCGGCACGCCTTCAGTAGCAAACATCGCCGCTGTCGCGCTCTTTCCCATGCCGATAGAGCCGGTCAACCCGATTAAGTAAATATTGCCCTCTTGGCCGTCATTTTTTTGCGTCATTTTTACCCCGTTAAATCAGCCACTAGTTTTTGCCGCAGCGCATCGCTGACCGGCGGCAACACGCCTGTCCAAACCTCAAAAGCCAACGCCGCTTGGTGCAACAACATGCCCAAACCATCAACTGGCACAAAGCCGTCTCGCCGTGCGCGCGCCAATAAATCCGTCTCAAGGGGTGTGTAAACAATATCACTGACCAGCGCGCCGTCAGCCAATTGCTGTAAATCCATTTCCAGCGGCGCGGCACCATCCATGCCCAAGCTGGTTGTATTAACCAGCAAATGGCAATCTTGCGCCAACGCAGCGCGCGCATCCCAATCACCAATGATGAGTTTATCGCTCAAGCCCTCTAAAGCCTCAGCGCGCGCCTTTGTACGATTGACCAATTTAATCTGCGGCACGCCCTCACGCGCCAGCGCGACAATAATCGCCCGCGCCGCGCCGCCCGCACCCAACACCAAAACCGGATTGTCGCGCCATTTGTGCTGCTGCGCATGCTTGGCGGTTGCCTCATCAAGACCGGCAACAAACCCACCGCCATCAGTATTGCGCCCGATGCGCTTGCCATCAACAAAACTGATTGTGTTCACCGCGCCCAAGGCCTCGGCTGCCGCATCCAACGCATCCATCGCAGCAAAAGCGTTTTCTTTATGCGGTAGGGTAACATTGGCACCGATAAACCCCTCAGCCGCCATTTTGTCCAAAGCGGTCGCGAAATCATCGGCCGGATCAATCGGACAAAGCTCATATGTTTTCGGCCAGTCGCCTGTCGCGTTAGGTTCGCGCTTGATTGTCTCAAGCCAATAATTATGAATAAGCGGCGAGCGCGAATGAGCTATCGGCCAGCCGATAACACCCAATCGCGGCGCGTTTATGGGCGCAGCATGGCTCATTGAGATAACCCGCCATATTGGCGCAAAGCGCCCAAAAGCGGCAGCAAGGGCAGGCCCAAAATGGCGAAATAATCGCCATCAATGGATGCGAATAAATGCGCGCCCAGCCCCTCTAGCTGATAAGCCCCGACCGAGGCCAAAATCCCCTCGCCCGCCGCGCTTAGATAATCATCGAGAAAATCATCAGAAAAATCGCGCATGGTCAGCGCTACGCTTTGTGTATACGACCAAATCGTTTCGCCATTTTTAACCAGCACAACACCACCAATAAGATAATGCGTGCGGCCGCGAAATTTCTGCAAATTGGCGCGCGCCTCGGCTAAATCGCGTGGCTTGTCATATAAAACACCATCGCATTGCAAAATCTGGTCGGCCCCGATTATCAGCCCATCCGTTTTACCGCTTTGTGTCTCGTCCTGCCACACAGCTCGCGCTTTTGCCTCGGCCAGCGCAACAGCCAAAGCGGCGGCATCGCCGGTATGATTTTGTTTCAGCGCGTCTTCATCAACGCCGGAAACAATCGGTGTAAATTCAAGCCCCGCGCCGGTTAAGATCTGCGCGCGAATTTTACTCTGTGAAGCCAGAATAAGGTTTTCAGTTAGAGGCATTTGTGTCGCGAGAGCTTCGGTCAAAGGGCCACCTTTCAGAGTGCTGATATTTGGTCTGCTTTATGGCCGCGCCACAGCATTTTGTTCATGCTCATGGTGCAGGTTTAAAATTGCGCTGGCTATTTCTTCGACCGAACGCCGCGTGACATCAATCACCGGCCATTGCTGGCGGGCAAACAGCCGCCGCGCTTCAGCAATTTCTGTGCGAATGAGGTCGGGGTCAATATATTCGGTTTCACTGTCCTCATTAAGCGTCAGCAAGCGGTTGCGTCGTATCGCACGCAATCTTTCAGGGCTGTTAATCAACCCGACAATGAGCGGTTTTTCGGCTTCCAGCAATTCTACCGGCGGGTCGAGACCCGGCACGAGCGGCACATTGGCCGCTTTATAACCGCGATTGGCTAGATAAATACAGGTTGGCGTCTTTGACGTGCGGCTCACGCCGGTCAAAATAATATCTGCCTCATTTAAATCATTTTGGCTTTGCCCGTCATCATGCTGAATGGTGTAATTCAACGCATTGATGCGGCGAAAATAATCAGTATCCATCGCGTGCTGGCTGCCGGGCTTACCGCTGACTTCAACCTTTAAATAAGGCGCCATTTGTTTGACAAACGGGTCAAGCACAGACAGACACGGCACAGCTAATTTATCGCATAATTGATGCAGCTCGCTGCGCAAGCCTTCATCCAGTATGGAATACATAACCGGCCCCGGATTTTCTTGCACTTCTCGCAACACCCGCGCCAAAGCTTTTTTGCCACGAATAAGGCCGTATATATGCTCCACCGGTTGCGCTTCGACAAATTGTGCGCACACCGCGCGCGCCACCGCTTGGATGGTTTCGCCTGTGCTGTCAGATATCAAATGCAGATGAAAATATTTCACGCCAGTGCCTGTGAATAATGTGAGTAACAAGGATAAGTCGGGGTTTGGTGCAAGCCAAGACTTTTTGTCCCCATTCGTCCCATTTTCATATATCAGTTTGAGGCGATTTATTAACCCGATTTTACCTCTTTAGGAAAACGGGGGTAATTATCCGCCACAATATGGTTCATCAGTTATCCCCGCTATCCCCACATTTAAATAGGGTTGCTAGAGACCTATACGCACTGGGTAATGCTGTTTTAGACAAATAATGGGGATAACGAAAAACCATCCCCGATTTTCACATATTTTTAAATGGCGTGTCAGTTTGGGGATAAAAAACGCATAACTCGATAATCCACAGAAATAGGCTGCGACAACAACCACTACATCCTTTTATTTATTAATAAAGAAAAAGGACTTAAAACGAAAACATGACACATCAGGCAAGCAAAGTTTCATCAGAGAAAAAATTACTCTCCGTTTTAAACGGACAGGTTTTTGATACGCCGCCAATATGGTTAATGCGACAAGCAGGGCGGTATTTACCGGAATATCGCAAAACACGCGAACAAGCAGGCGGATTTTTAGATTTATGTTATACGCCTGAGCTTGCTGAAGAAGTAACGCTGCAACCGATAAGGCGTTACGGATTTGATGCATCTATTTTATTTGCCGATATTCTATTGATACCAGAAGCCATGGGCCAAAAATTATGGTTTGAGACCGGTGAAGGGCCGCGCCTTGAGCCGATTGCACATGGCGATATGCTATCTCTGGATAATACGAAGTCGCATTTGGCGCCGATTATTGAGACGGTATCGCGGCTTTCGGCTTCTTTGCCGCAAGAGACGACGCTTATCGGTTTTGCCGGTGCGCCTTGGACGGTTGCCAGTTATATGGTGGCTGGCCGCGGCACACCCGACCAAGCACCGGCGCGCGATTTAGCCAAGCAAGACCCGATCGCTTTTCAATCCATTATCGACAAATTGGTTGCTGCCAGTATTGATTATTTGGCTGCGCAAGTAGAGGCCGGTGCTGAAGTGTTGCAAATTTTTGAAAGCTGGGCGGCCAGTCTTCAAGGCGATGATTTTCAGCGCTGGTGTATCGCGCCTGTGGCGGCGATTGTCGCTGGGTTGCGCGCGCGCCATATCAGCGTGCCGATTATAGGGTTTCCGCGTGCTGCTGATTGGGATATGGCAGATTATGCCCGTCAAACTGGCGTGCAGGCGATTAGTCTCGATACCAGCGCGGACCGCAAAACTATGGTTGAAAATGTGCCGGATGATATTGTGCTGCAAGGAAATCTCGACCCACTGATTTTGGTGCAAGGCGGCGATGCGCTACGTGATGGTGTGCGCGCCATCAAAAAAGATTTTTCTGGTCGTCCCTATATTTTCAATCTTGGGCATGGCATTGTGCCGCAAACGCCGCCCGCCCATGTCAGTGAATTAATGCATTGGGTGCGCGAAACTTAATAATTTTTCGGTAATGAGATTGCACGCGAAACGGCACTCAAGATTGCAAAAAGGTTTTATCAATGCGCGATTTTCTAACTGATATATATCCGTGGCTCTTGGCGTTTCACATTATTATCGTGATGTTTTGGATGGCCGGTATGTATTATTTGCCGCGGCTTTTTGTTTATCATGCGGAAGCCATGGAAAACGGTGAGCCTTATGCCGTATTTGAGGTGATGGAAGAAAAATTACTGCGTATCATTATGACCCCGGCAATGATTGTGGCTTGGATTTTGGGCTTAAGTCTTATTGCGCGCAGCGGTTTTTTGGAAGGCGCGGGAGGGTGGCTGCACACTAAATTATTCTTGGTTGTTTTATTGTCCGGTTATCATGGATTTTTGGCGTCAACACGCAAAAAGTTTTTAGCCGGTGACTTACCGAGACCATCGCGGTTTTATCGGATGATTAATGAAGTACCGCCGATTTTAACTATTTTGATTGTGATATTGGTGGTTGTTCAACCGTTTTAATCCCAGGCTATGTTCGCGTGCCAGCCTATTGGCTTGAAGCTTTAAACTGTTGGCTTGAAGAATATGTTGCCTTGGGGTAAAACAAAATTCTCGCATTGACGGATAAGCTCGTGGGTCTCACGCTGATGGCATCCGATTTTCTAAAATTCATTATAATCTGATAGATTTTGGCTTTGATTGACCCGCCCCGCTTTCCCATAAAGGATACGGCATGGACCAGATTAAACTGCAAGAGCTGAAGAGCAAATCGCCAACGGATTTGTTGGCTTTTGCTGAAACGCATGAAATAGAAAACGCTTCGGCCATGCTGAAGCAGGATATGCTTTTCGCGATTTTGAAAAAGCTCGCCGATAATGACGTCACGATTATTGGCGAGGGCGTGGTTGAGGTATTGCAAGACGGGTTTGGTTTTTTGCGTTCGCCCGATGCCAATTATTTGCCCGGCCCTGATGATATTTACGTCAGCCCCAGCCAAATTCGCCGTTTCGCCTTGCGCACGGGCGACACGATTGAAGGCGAAATTCGCAGTCCGAAAGATGGCGAGCGTTATTTTGCCTTATTGAAAGTCAATCGGATTAATTTCGAAGATCCAGAAAAAGCCCGTCAAAAAGTTCATTTCGATAATTTGACACCGCTTTATCCAGACAGCTCTCTGGGCATGGAAGTGGATGACCCGACCCGCAAGGATTTATCGTCGCGTATCATCGATATTGTGGCACCGATGGGTAAAGGCCAGCGCGCATTGATTGTCGCGCCGCCGCGCACCGGTAAAACCGTACTGATGCAAAACATCGCGAAATCAATCGCCGCCAATCATCCCGAATGTTATTTGATTGTTCTGCTGATTGATGAACGGCCCGAAGAAGTCACCGATATGCAGCGCTCGGTTCAAGGCGAAGTGGTATCTTCCACATTCGATGAACCGGCGACGCGCCACGTGCAAGTGGCTGAAATGGTTATTGAGAAAGCCAAGCGTTTGGTCGAGCATGGCCGCGATGTGGTTATTTTATTGGACAGCATCACGCGTCTTGGTCGAGCCTATAACACGGTTGTGCCAAGTTCCGGTAAAGTTCTGACCGGTGGTGTTGATGCCAATGCATTGCAACGTCCTAAGCGGTTTTTCGGCGCGGCGCGCAATATCGAAGAAGGTGGCTCTTTGACGATTATTTCGACAGCGTTGATTGAAACCGGTTCGCGCATGGATGAAGTCATTTTTGAAGAGTTTAAAGGCACGGGCAATTCGGAGATTGTGCTGGATCGTAAGATTTCCGATAAGCGCGTTTTCCCGGCCATTGATATTATGAAGTCAGGCACACGCAAAGAGGAATTGCTGGTTGATGCCGGTGATTTGTCCAAGATTTATGTGCTGCGTCGCATTCTAAATCCGATGGGCGCGGTGGACGCGGCCGAGTTCCTTATCGATAAGCTGAAAAACACCAAAACCAATAGCGAGTTCTTCGACTCGATGAACACCTAAGCTTTACTGCGGTTTTATTTTAGCGCCTCAGCAAACAGCGTCAGTGTGCGTTGGTGTGCCAGCGTCGCCGCCTCAGCGTCGTAATGCAGGCCATTATGGCGCGCAAATGCGTGGTCCTGTTCGGGGTAAATATGCACGCTCGCTTTATCATGCGTGGCCAGCCCGTCGGCAATAATTTGTTGCGCGGCTTGTGGCACAAATTCATCGCGACCGGCAATATGAACAAGTGTCGGCGCGGTGATGTGATGCGCTTCGGATAATAAACCGTCAATGCCAACACCATAATAGCTGCTATGTGCATCGGCATTTGTGCGGCAGGCGGCGAGAAAGCTCATGCGCCCTCCCAAGCAAAACCCTATTGTGCCGACTTTGGCGCAACCTTCATGGCGCAGATAATCAATCGCTGTTTGGATATTTTGCGCGCCGGCATCGCCGTCATAATTGCCCATCAGCTCGAATGCTTTGGGCCAATCATCTTCTTGAGCCGGATTGAGATCGGTCAGGCGGGCTTGACGCCAAAATAAATCGGGCGCGAGCGCGAGATAGCCCTCTTTAGCCAGCCAATCACACGTCGCCTTGATATCGGCATTAACACCAAAAATTTCTTGTAACACAATAATTGATGCTGTCGGCTTATCAGCCGGCCGCGCCATATAAGCGTCGAAATAATCAGCACCTGAAGCTATTTCAATCATCTCGCCCATCACGCTCTCCTGAAAGTTTAGCTTGTTGTAGTTTGTCGTTGTGCCAATAAAGCGTCAAGTCGGTTGATGAGCTCATCCGTTTGCGTGATCGGCGGCAGACAAGATTGGCCCGGGCAAATATAGGCAGTCGTCTGCCCGTCAATGGTCTGCTTGCCATGGGCCGGATGTGTGGGCGGTAGGCTTTGCGCATCCGTTAGGGTAATGATTTGGCGATAGGCGATAGGGTGGTGGTGTGCAGCAAGCGCGAGCTTGTTTTCCATCAATGCTTGGTTAGCCGGTGAGATAATAATAATCGATAGCGGATGACGCGCCTCATAATAGCCGTCGAGCATGGCCGTCATCGCGGAGAAATTTTTCGCTAGATGAGCCGACAGGGCGGTGAACAAGCCTTGCGCAGCAGCGGCATAATCGGTTGTGCCGGTTAATATGGCGACCTCATTGA
>CBFHPF010000065.1:0-7931 GCA_965657665.1 Alphaproteobacteria bacterium
TCAGCGGCGCGTAAAATGCGAAGGAAATCGGCAATCATGAGGTTTATCGCCGCCTATTGCACAGGCGTATCGGGCGACATTTGCGTCTCGCGCAATAGGCGCGCCAACTCGCCCTCAACATTTTCAATATCGGATTTGAACTTCAGCAGCACATTCAGCGTGTTTTGCACAAACTCGCTATCCAGCACACCCATATTGAGCAGCACAACCGTGCGCGCCCAATCAATTGTCTCGCTAACCGCGGGCGGCTTTTTCAAATCCATTTCCCGCACGGCTTGCACAAAGCTGACAATATTTTGCCGCATCATGCCATCCATCTCAGGCACACGGGCTTGCAAAATCGTGTTTTCACGCGCCGCATCAGGAAACGGAATATACAAATGCAAACAGCGCCGCTTCAGCGCGTCGCCTATTTCGCGCGTGTTATTTGAGGTCAAGAAAACAAGCGGCGGTTTCTTCGCTTTAATCGTGCCCAATTCGGGGATGGAGATTTGATAATCCGACAGAATTTCCAGCAAGAACGCCTCAAACTCATCGTCTGATTTATCAATCTCATCAATCAGCAGCACGCAGCCATCATCTTTGCGCAGTGCTTCCAGCAAAGGCCGCGTTTGAATAAACTGCTCAGAGAAGAACACATCTTCAAAATCATTCAGCCGCCCCATGCTGTCATCCAGCGAGGTTGCGCCCTGCATCACATCGCCGAGCTTTTCTTTCAGCACCTGCGTATAAAGAAGCTGCTTGCCATATTGCCATTCATACAGCGCCTTAGCCTCATCCAGCCCCTCATAGCATTGCAGCCGTATCATATCGAGGCCGAGATATTCAGCCGTCGCCTTCGCCAATTCGGTTTTGCCGACACCGGGCGGGCCTTCAACCAAAAGCGGTTTTTCCAATTGCTGCGCCAAATAAAGCGCGGTCGCAATTTGTTGATCACTCACATAGCCGAGCTTTTCATAACCCGCCATCATATTGCCAATCGCCTCAAGGGCGGGGTTCTTCACATCTGTCATATTTGTCTTCCCATTTGCCCGCGACGATAGCATAAAAGCGCGGCTTGCCAAGCATGCGCGCGGGGCCTCACTGTCTGATAAGCGGCGTTATTTTGCGGTCAAGACGGTCAAAACGCCCGGCGTTGCATAGCCGTCAGCCACCAGCCCACGGTCTTTTTGATATTGCCGCACCGCCGCTATGGTTTGCCGCCCCAACACGCCGTCAACATCGCCTGTATCATAGCCAGCCTTAATCAGGGCGCGCTGCATATCGGCAATTTCTTCCGGCTTTAACGGTCGGTCGGCCAGCGGCCATTCGCGGGCAAACGGGGCCGAGCCGTCAAACCGCTCGCTCAAATGACTGACCGCCAGCGCATAGGCCGGCGCGGTGTTATAACGCAGCAAAGTGCGGAAATTTTTGGTCACCAAAAACACCGGGCCGCGCAAACCGGCCGGGGCAAATAAAGACAAATCGCCCAACTCGTCCTTAATTTCACGACCGGCGGCACGAATGCCTTTATCGCGCCAATAAGCGGCGGGCTTCGGGCTTTTCAATTTAGCGACTGAGAAATCCATCGTCCCCGGCACACTGACTTCAAAGCCCCATACCAAACCGCGCCGCCAGCCCATGCGCTTAAGATAATAAGCGGCAGAGGCGAGCGCATCTTTCGGCTCAGTCCAAATGTTTTTTATGCCGTCGCCCGTGCCGTCTGCCGAATAGCCCAGATAAGTGGTTGGGATAAATTGTGTGTGCCCCATCGCACCGGCCCAACTGCCCTTAAAGTTTTCCAGCGAGACATTGCCCGATTGCAGAATTTCCAACGCCGCCAGCAATTGCTGACGGCCAAAATCAGCCCGCTTGCCGGTATAGCCCAAAGTGGCCAACGCCTGCAGCACGTCAAAGCTGCCTTTATTGCCGCCATAATTGGTCTCAACGCCCCAAATAGCGACGAGAATACCGCGCGGCACGCCGTATTTTTCTTCCAATTCAGTGAAAAAATCAGCCCGCTTTTTCAACTCGCGCCGCCCCAATGCAATGCGCTCATCGGTCACCATATGCACCAAATAAGCCCAAATGGGTTTGACATATTCGGGTTGGCGCGCCGCCAAACGCTGCACGTCTTCATTGGGCGATAAGCGGTCGAGCGCGCGCAAATATTTCTTATCAATACCGTCAGCCGCGGCTTGTTTTTTCACATCAGTAATAAACGCGCCAAACTGCCGCTTTTCAACAGCATTATCGGCATAAGCCGGCACAGCCAGAATTAAACTGCTGCAAAAGGCGATGATGGCCGAACGCACGATATTCCTCCCAGAAAGGCAGATGCGAAGCGGTTTGCCCGCCTGTCATCAATTTGTAGGAATCAATCTACAAAAGATTCATGCACAAACAAGCTTTGAGCTATCTTGCCGATATATGAGGTGAGTGAAAAAGCGAAAAAGCGGACATTATTCAGGGTAAAGGAACGCTGGCATGCGCGATAAAATTGAAACCGTTGTATTTCCCGTTGCCGGTTTAGGCACACGGTTTTTACCGGCCACCAAAGCCGTGCCGAAAGAAATGCTGCCCGTCGTCGATAAGCCGCTCATTCAGTGGGCGGTTGAGGAAGCCGCCGCCGCCGGATGCACGCGCTTTGTGTTTGTTACTGCGCCTGAAAAAGGCGCGATTATGAACCATTTTTCTGATGCACCGCATTATCAAGAGCTTCTAGAAGCGCGCGGCAAAACCAAAGAACTGGCATTGCTGAAAGCCGGTCTGCCGGAAAATGCTGAGATTATCGAAACCTATCAAGACGAGCCTTTAGGGCTTGGTCATGCCATTTGGTGCGCCCATGAGGCAACCGGCGACAAGCCTTTCGCGGTGATTTTGCCCGATGATATGGTGCAGCACTCTACCGGCTGCTTGTCGCAAATGGTTGCCGCTTATCAAGATATTGGCGGCAATTTGGTGGCGGTTGAAAATGTGCCCGCCGACCAGACACATCGCTATGGCGTGCTTGACCCGACCTCAGAAGCTGACGGGCTGGTTGAGGTTAAAGGGCTGGTCGAAAAACCCGCGCCGCAAGATGCCCCGTCAACACTGGCGATTATCGGGCGTTATATTCTCGCGCCCGAGATTATGCAGACGCTATCCGCGTTTAAAAAAGGCGCCGGTGGTGAAATTCAAATCACTGATGCAATGGCGGAGCTTATCGGCACAGTGCCGATGCACGGCTTTCGTTTTAACGGCACGCGCTTTGATTGCGGCAATCGCGACGGCTTCCTCGAAGCTAATTTGGCCTATGCCGTTGCCGCGCTGGATGGCGACGAACAAGCAGCGTTGAAGGCGCGCTTGCGTCCCTTATTGGATTAATCGGCAAATTCGGGCATATATAGCGCATATTGATATCTCGGAGTTTTTCGATGGCGCATGACGCACTGATTTCTGCCCGCAACACACTGGCCGCTGAGGCGTCCGGCCTCACACAATTGGCTGATGCGCTGGGCGATAATTTCGTAAACGCCATTGAATTACTGGCAGAGACCAAAGGTCGGGTGATTATTTCCGGCATGGGCAAAAGCGGTCATATCGGCCATAAAATCGCTGCCACTATGGCCTCAACCGGCACGCCGGCTTATTTTGTTCATCCGGCAGAAGCCAGCCATGGCGATTTGGGCATGATTACCCAAGACGATGTGGTGCTGGCACTCAGCTGGTCGGGCGGCACGCAAGAGCTTGCCAGCCTGTTAAACTATACCAAGCGTTTTGATATTCCGTTGATTGCCATTACTTCCGGTGCTGACAGTCTGCTAGGCAAAGCGGCGAGCATATGCCTGACTTTGCCAAAAGCCGAAGAGGCCTGCCCGAACGGCTTGGCCCCAACCACCTCAACCACCATGCAATTGGCTCTGGGCGATGCGCTTGCCGTTGCTCTTTTGGAGCGGCGCAATTTTTCTGCCGCCGATTTCAAAAACTTTCACCCAGGCGGCAAGCTTGGTGCCAGCCTTAGCCGCGTCCGCGATGTGATGCATCACGGCGATGCGCTGCCCCTTGCGGCGGCCGATATGAAAATGGATGAAGCGGTGTTGCTGATGACCGAAAAAGGTTTCGGTTGTCTTGGTATTCTTGACGCGCAAGGCGCGTTGGGCGGCATCATCACTGATGGCGATTTGCGCCGCCACATGAACAGTGACTTGCTGAGCAAAACCACCGGCGACATTATGACCGCCGCGCCGCAAGTTATTTCAGGTGACAAAATGACGGCGGAAGCCCTAAGCTTAATGCAAGAAAGCAAAATTCAGTGCTTGTTTGTTTGCGAGGAGGGTAAACCGACAGGCCTCGTAAGGGTTTTGGATTTGTTGCGGTTAGGTACTGCCTAGCCCTAAAGGGAGGCAGTAATGCACAACACCAAGAATACAAGAAACACCAAATTCACCGCCATTTTATTGGCGACAACAGCATTCACCACGACGGCACTTGTGCCCGCCATGGCGCAAACCGCTGTGCTGGACGAAGTGGTTGTGACCACCACGCGCACCGAGACGGTTCGGCTCGACAATCCGGGCAATATCGCCACCATCGACCCGTCTGAAACGGTTAATCTGTTTCCCGTTGAATTGGTTAATCGCGCCCCCGGCGTGCATATTCATCGCGGTAGTGGGCAAGAGCATCTGACAGCTATTCGCTCGCCTGTATTGGTGGGCGGTGCCGGTGCCGGTTCTTTCCTTTATCTCGAAGACGGTATTCCCATGCGCGCGCCGGGCTTTGCCAATGTTAATGCGTTGATGGATGCGCAACCGCAAAATGGCGGCAGCGTTGAAGTGGTGCGCGGGCCGGGCTCTGCGCTTTATGGCTCTAATGCCGTGCACGGGCTGATTAACTTTGTCTCTGCGCCAATGGATAATTCAGAGCGCAGTATGAACCTCGCTTATGGCTCCTATGGCCGCCATGCTGTCGGTATTCAAACCGCACAGCAGCACGCCAATTTCACCTCACGGGTAACGCTGGATTTGAATGGCGACCATGAAGGCTATCGCGACGAGCAAGGCTTTGCACAGCAAAAAGCACGGCTGGAAACCGCTTGGCAGAGCGGCAGCACCGGCTATCGCTTCTCGCTGGCAACCATGAACCTCAATCAAGAAACAGCGGGTTATATTAAAACCGAAGATTGCGGTGACGGCACAGTTGAAGCCTATAAGGTCGAAAGCTGCGCCACTACAAACGCCAATGATGATGCTTATCGCGACGCGACCGCGACCCGCTCTTATTTGCGGATGACGACAGATTTGGATGATGGCGCGACACTGACACTGACGCCGTATTTCCGCACCAATGATATGCAATTCTTCATGCACTTCTTGCCCGGCACACCGCTGGAAGAAAACAAGCACACCTCATTCGGCCTGCAAGCCAGCTATGCCCGCAATACCGGCAAACTGTCTTATGTCACCGGACTTGATATTGAACTGACCAATGGCGAATTGACCGAAGTGCAAACGGAAGCAGCCACCGGGTTTAATGCCAACAATTATCTAGTCGGCACGCATTATGATTTTGAAGTTGAAGCCCAAACAATTGCGCCATATGTGCATGCGGTTTGGAACTGGTCGGATAAGACCGATATCACTGTCGGTGCGCGTATTGAGCAAACCGATTATGATTACACCAACAACACAGATACCGGATTACAAGGCAAACTTTTCCGCCCGGCCAGCCAATCAAATGATTTTTCAGATATATCGCCAAAATTAGGCGTTGTGCACAAGCTGGCTGAAAACCGTCGTGTTTTCGCCAATCTGGCCCGCGCCGCGCGCGCGCCGCAAGTAACCGATTTATATCGTTTGCGAGACGACGACAGAACAGGCGCTTTGCTGCCCCCAGAACCCTCCAGCTTTGATTCAGAAACACTCGACAGTCTGGAACTCGGTTATCGCGCGGTTTATCCAGGTGCCTCTTATGAACTGTCTGCTTTCGTAATGCAGAAAGAAAATTACCACTTCCGAGATGGCGATGACCGCTATGAGTTGAATGGCGAGACCGACCATCAGGGCATTGAGTTGAGCATGAACTGGGCATTGAGCACAGATATCGAATTACAAACCAATCTGACTTACGCGCAGCATGAATATGCTTTCACTCGTGAAATTGCCGACGGAAATCCAAATGAACTTGAAGCAATAAAAGAAGGCGACACAATTGACGGCGCACCGGAAACACTTGGCAGCACCACGCTGACTTATAAAGCCAGTGAAAAGCTGAATGTCGCGCTGAATTGGGAACATGTCGGCAGCTATTTTATGGATGCCAGCAACAGCACCGAATATGACGGGCATGATATTTTCGCCGCCACACTGGATTATGCGCTGTCAGCCGACACCGCCTTGGCATTGCGCATCGACAATCTGTTTGACGAAGCTTACGCCACACGCGCTGATAAATGGTTTGACGATAATCGCTACTTCCCGGGCGAAGAGCGTCGCTTCATGGCGCGCATTAATCGCAGCTTCTAAAGCGGAGATAAAAGCGTTTCGATTTTAGGCAGTGAGGCCAATCGGGCAGCTAACGCCCGTGCCGCCCATGCCGCAATAGCCGTTCGGGTTTTTGCCAAGATATTGCTGGTGATAATCCTCGGCATAATAAAACGCCGGAGCCGCGATAATCTCGGTGGTGATATCGCCATAGCCTGCCGCGCGCAGCTTATCTTGAAACATATCGCGGCTTGCTTCGGCGGCCGCTTTTTGCGCGTCTGTCAGGCAATAAATACCTGAGCGATATTGCGTGCCGACATCATTGCCCAGCCGCATGCCTTGCGTCGGGTCATGGTTTTCCCAAAAGATTTGCATAATTTCATCAAGCGAAATCTGCGCCGGATCAAACACCACTTGCACCACTTCATTATGGCCGGTTTGCCCGCTGCATACTTCTTCATAGCTCGGGTTCGGCGTAAAGCCCGCCGCGTAGCCAACTTGCGTGGAATACACACCATCGGCTTGCCAGAACTTGCGCTCTGCGCCCCAAAAACACCCCATGCCCACAATCAGCACCTCATGCCCTGCAGGCCAAGGCGCGACCAGTGGCGTTCCCAGCACGAAATGCTTTTCCGGCACCGGCATCATCATATCGCGCCCGGGCAAGGCCGCCTCGGCTGCCACCATTTCACTTTTCTTAGTCAGTCCAAACATAAGGCGCTCCTATCCCAAAAGGTTTAAGCGGCGGTTAATGTCGAAATCGGTCCTTCGCGGCTGCCCGCCAAAATTTGTCGCAGCCATTCATTCTTATCAGTCTCAGCTTGTTTGCCCGTGCCCTGCCAGCGCAACACGCCATCATGCATCACGGCAATCTCGTCATAAGCCTCGGTAATGCCCACCATATTGCCGGTGACAGAAATAACACACGCGCCGCTATCGCGCGCCAATGATGAAATCATACCATCCACCCGCGCCGACAAAATCGGGTCCAGACCGGCGGTTGGATTATCGAGCAGCAAAATATCCGGCTTAGTGGCAATGGCGCGCGCAAAGCCAACGCGCTTTTGCATGCCGCCCGATAAATCAGCCGGAAATAAATCAGCATTCGCCGCCGGCAAACCGACCCGCGGCAACAAAGCCTCAGCCTCGGCGCGCGCTTCATCGCGGCTCATGCCATCAGCGATAAGCCGAAAGGCGATATTTTCCCAAACCGGCAGACTGTCAAACAGCGCGTTTTGCTGAAACAACATGCCAATACGCGAATTTAGCGCAGCAGAGCGTTCATCCGTCACGCCCACTGCCTCGCCATCAATTAAAATACGTCCGCTATCGGGCGCATAAAGCCCCGCCAAGCATTTCAGCAAAACCGACTTACCGGCCGCCGTCGGCCCGATAAGCGCCAGCGAGCGTCCGGTAGCCAAAGACAGTGAAAAATCGCTCACAGCACATAGAGAGCCGAAATTCTTTGTTAGATTTTCAATCACCAAACGG
>CBFHPF010000066.1:0-7841 GCA_965657665.1 Alphaproteobacteria bacterium
ACACCAGCGACAGAAATCCTGTCTCATTGCGGCATAAAATACGGTAGGGCAGATTGCGCCGTTTTGGCGCATCATGTTTGACAATCTCGACTTCAAACGTCGCAATGCGGCCATCTTCGACTTCATTTAATGGCGGGCGATATTGCCGATCCACCAAATTTGAGGGCAAGTGATGCAGTAAATCGATGATTTTATCACCGGTAAACTCGGCCAAAATTTTACCGAGTTTCGGCCCGATGCCCGGCAAGGTAATGGCATCTGCAAAAAGCGGGTCGAGCTTGGTCGGGCGCATATCGCTCCTTTTTCATGAGTCGGCATAGTCTAACACACAAAACCGCCTATATCAGAGCCATAGCGGTCGGGTGACAAATATCAGTGATTTGCTATAACCCGCGCAAACGAGGATAGCTTATGATTCATGAATTGGACGCCGAACGGCGCAAACTCTATTTCCGCTCCAATCATCGCGGCATTAAAGAGATGGATATTATTTTCACCAAATTTGCCGAAACCGTTTTGGCCGATTTGACCGATGCTGAATTGATTGATTATCAGCGCATTTTGGAATTGCCCGATGATAAGCTGTTTAGCTGGGCAACAGGGCGCGAGCCATTGCCGGAAGAATTACGTTCACCCTTGCTCGACCGCTTGGTCAGCCTGGATTATATGTAAATCGAACAACAAAAAGAGAGCGGCGTGACACAAGCGCTTATGCAACAGCTTATTGCTGCGGATGGCAGCCTGCACATTGGCGGCGCACCGGAAGGTTTTCAGCCCCTCGTGCTGGCCGATATGGCGCGCGCGGCGCAAAATCGCGTGGTTTATATTGCGCGCGACGCATCCGTTGCCTCAGCTATGCGCAATATGCTGGCGTTTTTCGCCCCTGATGTGCCGCAGCTTTATTTTCCGGCTTGGGATTGCCTGCCGTTTGACCGCTTATCGCCGCAAGTCGCTGTCATGTCGCAGCGCATGGCGACGCTGGCGGCTTTGCCAAACCATGAAGGCGCGCCGCATATTCTCATCACCACGGTTTCGGCGGCGGCGCAACGGCTTCCGGCACGTTCGCAAACGGCGCTTTTATCTTTCTCAATGCGGCCAGGACAAATTATCGATTTAGATGCGCTGACGCTGTTCTTATCAGCCAATGGTTATGCGCGGTGCTCAACGGTTATGGAGCCGGGTGATTATGCCGTGCGTGGCGGCATTGTCGATTTATTCGCCCCTGGCCATGACGCGCCGGTACGGCTCGATTTATTCGGCGACACATTGGAAAGCATTCGTCCGTTTGATGCGGAAAGCCAACGCACCACCGGCCAGCTTCAAGGCCTTGACCTGACAGCTGCCGGCGAAGTGCATCTCGATGGCGAAGCCGTGCAGCGTTTTCGGCGCGGCTATGTGCAGTGCTTCGGCACAGTGATGGATGATGACCCGCTTTACACGGCGATTAGCGACGGCGCACGCCATCAGGGTATGGAACATTGGCTGCCGCTGTTTCATGACACGTTAGAGACTTTGTTTGATCATTGCGGCGCGTGTTTATATGTCGCTGACGGCCAGATTGATGGCGCACTGTCTGACCGGCATGCGCAAATTGAGGATTATTACGAGGCGCGGCGTGAGGCGATGGATAGCGCCGATAAAGACCGTCGCATCATTAAGCCATTGCCGCCGGAGCAATTATATATTCTGGCTGATGAGTGGCAGCAGCGCATTGCCGAGGTTAAGTGGCGCAGCGTCAGTGGGTTTCAGCATCCTGAAGGCGAGGGCGGCAAGGTCAATCTTGAAGGCCGTGAAGGCCATCATTTCGCCGCCGAGCGTAAGCAACAAGACGTTAACCTGTTTGATAAAGTGGTTGATTATCTGGCGACCGAACGCGCCAATCAACGACAAGTGATTATTCTCGCCTCCAGCGATGGCGCGCGCGAACGCTTATCCGGACTGCTGCAAGAGCATGGCGCAGCCGAACTGCCGCTAATTACGAAATGGGCCGAAAAGCCATCAGGCAGCGCGCCGGTGATTGCTGTTTGCGGCATGGAAAACGGCTTTCAAACCGACACGCTGAGTGTGCTTACCGAGCAGGATATTCTGGGCGACCGCATGGTTCGCCGCCCGGGTCGCAAAAAGGCTGAGAATTTTCTTACCGAGGCCTCAAGTCTTAATCCGGGTGACCATGTTGTGCATGTCGAGCACGGCATTGGCCGCTTTGAAGGCTTGCAGACTATTGATGTCGGCGGCGCGCCACATGATTGCCTGAAGCTAGTTTATCATGGCGACTCGCGGCTGTTTCTGCCGGTCGAGAACATCGAATTGCTGAGCCGTTTTGGCGGCGATGATATGACGGTCAATCTGGATAAAATTGGCGGCACCGCATGGCAAATGCGCAAGGCGCGGCTAAAAGAAAAACTGAAGCTGATTGCCGATGAGCTGATTAAGACAGCGGCTGAGCGGGCGATGCGCCAAGGCGAGACCTTACTGCCTGAGACCGGCCTATATGACGAATTTGCCGCTCGTTTTCCGTATGAGGAAACCGAAGACCAGTTAATGGCGATTGAAGCCGTATTGGAAGATATGGCGAGCGGTCGCCCAATGGACCGATTAATTTGTGGCGATGTCGGCTTTGGCAAAACCGAGGTCGGCTTACGCGCCGCTTTTGTCGCTGCGATGAGCGGCAAACAAGTGGCCATTATCGCGCCAACCACGCTGCTGGCGCGGCAACACGGAAAAACCTTCCGCGAGCGTTTTGCCGGATTACCGGTGCGCATTGGTGAATTATCGCGCCTTGTATCCACCAAATCGGCGAGCGAGACCAAGCAAGGCATGCGCGATGGCTCGGTTGATATCGTTATCGGCACACATGCGCTGCTGGCCAAAAACATTGATTTTCAACGCCTCGGCTTGGTGATTGTTGATGAGGAGCAGCATTTCGGCGTTGTTCATAAAGAGCGACTGAAACAATTGCGTGCTGAGGTGCATATGCTGACGCTCACCGCAACGCCTATTCCGCGCACTTTGCAAATGGCGCTGACCGGCGTGCGCGACTTGTCCATTATCGCCACGCCGCCGGTCGATAGATTAGCTGTTCGAACCTATGTGACACCGTTTGATGCTGTCAGCATTCGTGAGGCCTTGTTGCGCGAAAAATATCGCACGGGGCAGAGTTTTATCATCGTGCCGCGCATATCTGATTTGGAGGAAATGGCTGATTACCTCACCGAATATGTGCCGGAAGTTAAATTCGTGCAGGCGCATGGGCAAATGCCGGGCGGCGAGTTGGAAACGCGGATGAATGCGTTTTATGACAGTCAATATGATGTGCTGCTGTCCACCTCGATTATTGAGAGCGGATTGGATGTGCCATCCGCAAATACGATTATTATCCATCGTTCTGATATGTTCGGCTTGGCGCAATTATATCAAATGCGCGGGCGGGTCGGGCGCTCCAAAACACGCGCCTATTCATATTTAACATACAATGAAACCAACGGATTAACGGAAAGTGCTGAGAAACGACTTAAAGTTATGCAGTCCCTCGATAGTCTCGGTGCGGGTTTTAATTTGGCATCATATGACCTCGATTTACGCGGTGCGGGCAATCTCGTTGGTGAGGAGCAATCGGGCCATATTAAAGAGGTTGGCTTTGAGCTTTATCAGGCCATGCTTGAGGAGGCTGTCGCTGAACGCCAGGGCGAGGCGATGGATGAAAACTGGTCGCCTACAATTAACGCAGGGATTTCTGTGCTTATACCGGAAAATTATGTTCCGGACTTGGACCTGCGCATGGGGCTATATCGCCGTCTTTCAGGCATGACGGCGCGCGAAGATATCGACGCTTTTGCCACTGAATTGGTGGATCGTTTCGGGTCAATGCCCGAAGAAGTGCGCCATTTGCTTGATGTTTTGACGATTAAAATCGATTGCCTCAACGCCGGTGTGGAAAAAATCGATGTCGGGCCGAAAGGCGCGGCGATTGTCTTCCGCAATCAGAACTTCGCCAATCCTGAAAAACTCATTCATTATGTCAGCGACAATCAAGAACGCGTTAAAATTCGTCCTGACCAAAGCTTGGTGTTCCGCGCCAAATGCGACGATGCCGAAGACCGCCTGAAACTGGCCGGTAATGTCGCCAAACGCCTCGCTGAATTGGCGGCTTAAACCCGCAAAAACCTATTGAACGACCAGTTTTTCGCGCGCTTTACTGAGGAATTTATTAAGATATTCAGGCTCTTGCGCGCCCATCAGCAAAAACTTGCCACCGGCTAAAAAGGCCGGCACACCATGCACACCAAGCTCACGCGCTGCGGCATCATCGCTGCGCGTCTGCTCAACATCGCGGTCACCGCTGAATAATTCGCGTAATAATTCCGCTTCCAAGCCATGCTGTGTGCCGATTTCTAACAACACTTCAACATCACTGACATCTTTGCCTTGCTCGAAAAACGCTGAAAATAATGCCTCGGCAATCGCGTGTTGCTGCCCCGTGCTGGCCGCCCAGCGAATAAGCCGATGGGCGTTTAACGTGTTGGGCGTGCGGGTTATCGCCTCAAAATTCCAGTTAATACCGGTGCCCTCAGCTGCAGCCAGTACATTTTTGAAGATTTCTTTACCGCCATCCGGACCGAACTTCTTCTTCATTTGCTCTTTGCGGTCATAGCCCTCCGGCGGGGTCGTTGGGTCAAGCTGAAAGGGACGCCACATCAAGTTGATTTTAAAATCGCTGACTTCGTTTAGCGCGGCATCTAGCTTGCGCTTGCCGATATAACACCACGGGCAAATCACATCGGAAATCACATCCAATTGCAAAACCGGCATGTCGGGGCTGTCTGTCTGGCTCATCTTAATCTCCTTATGTGTATCCGCTTGGCTCGCTGCTTGTTTCAGTGTGGCAAAAAAACCGGAACTCTGTCAAAGTGCGCAGCACAAATAGTAGGGTGCGCAATTCGGGGAGACAGTTATGACAATCGACATCAGCAATCAGCTAGACGGCAAAACGGCCTTGATTACCGGCGCAAGCTCCGGGCTTGGCGCGCGTTTTGCTCATGTTTTGGCGGCTGCCGGTGCGACGGTTATCATTGCAGCGCGGCGCGCTGAGCGTTTGGCCGAATTGCAAGCCAGTATCACTGAGAATGGCGGCAAAGCGCATGCGGTAACATTGGATGTCACGCAATTGGACGCGATTGCCGGTTTTTATGATGGTCTGAAAACTGACGGCATGTTGCCGGATATTCTTATTAATAATGCCGGTTTAAGCATTACCAAACCGGCTGTAGAAACCACGCCGGAAGATTATGAAACCGTGCTGAACACTAATTTGACAGCGCCGTTTTTTCTCTCCACCGAGTTGGCCAAGCATCATATTAAAGCTGAAACCCAGGCGCGCATTATCAATATCGCATCTGTCGGCGGCTATCGGGTTTTGCCGGGCAATACATCCTATTGTGTTTCAAAATCCGGCATCATCATGATGACCCGCAGCTTGGCGCGTGAATGGGCGCGATATAATATTAACGTCAACGCCATTTGCCCGGGTTATATTGAAACCGAGATTAACGATTATTGGTGGAAGACTGAGGGCGGTCAAAAACAGATTAAGTCTTTCCCGCGTCGTCGGCTTGGCGAAAAGAGCGATTTGGATGGCTCAATATTGCTGTTGGCCGGGCCGTTAGGTAAGGGCATGACCGGCTCATCCATCACCGTCGATGACGGACAATATATCTGAGGTTTATCATGCTGGTTGACAGTCATTGCCATTTGGATTTTCCCGATTTCGCCGAAGACCGCGCGGGCGTGTTGGCGCGCGCCAAGGCCGCCGGTGTGGAATTAATGGTTACGATTTCCACTAAGGTCAGCGAGGCGGAAAACATTATTTCGTTGGCTGAGGCGCATGACGAGTTGGTTTGTTCGGTCGGTATTCATCCGCATGAGGCGGGGCGCGAGCCGGAGACATCCGCCGCACAATTGGTGGCGCTGGCGCAGCACGAAAAAGTCGTCGGCATTGGTGAGACGGGTTTGGACTATTTTTATGAGCACAGCCCGCGTGAAGCGCAAAAGCGCAATTTTCGCGCCCATATTGAGGCGGCGCGTCAAAGTCGCTTACCGTTGATTGTTCATGCGCGTGATGCCGATGAAGATACAGCCGATATTCTCGAAGACGAAATGAAGGCGGGCGATTATCCCGGCCTCATTCATTGCTTTACTGCCGGCCCTGAATTGGCGCAGCGCGCGCTTGATATCGGTTTTTACATATCAATATCCGGTATTGCGACGTTTAAAAGCGCAACAGATTTGCGCGACACAATAAAGAACATTCCGTTGGAGCGGCTATTGGTTGAGACCGATGCGCCGTTTCTTGCCCCTGTGCCTAATCGTGGCAAACGCAATGAACCGGCCTTTGTAGCTGACACGGCGCGCATGTTGGCCGAATTAAAAGGCGTATCAGCCGAGCAATTGGCGCAAATCACCACTGCGAATTTTTATAAACTGTTCAGCAAAGCCAAACCTCCGGTGGTGTCATGAGTTTCTCTTTTCGGGTTTTGGGCAGCGGCTCATCGGGCGGCGTGCCGCGTCTTGATGGTGACTGGGGTAAATGCGACCCGAATAATCCGAAAAATCGGCGCAGCAGATGCTCTTTGCTGGTGACGCGCCAAGGGCAGGGTGGCAATACGCAATTGCTTATTGATACCTCGCCCGATATGCGCGCCCAATTGATTGATGCGGGCGTGACATGGCTGGACGCGATTGCCTATACCCATGACCATGCCGACCAAACACACGGCATAGATGATGTGCGGGCGATGGTTTATGCCAAGCGCAAGCAAATCGAGGTCTGGATGGATGAGGCGACGGCGCAAACATTGACCACGCGCTTCGGCTATTGCTTCAGCCAAGCCGAAGGCTCGCTTTATCCGGCTATTTTGAAAGATAACCGGATTGAAAAGCCATATCAGCCGATAACCATTAGCGGAGAGGGCGGTGATATAACCGCCACACCTTTCCGACAAATTCACGGTCAAATCGACTCGCTCGGCTTTCGTATCGGTGATGTTGCTTACTCGAGTGATATTAGTGACTTGCCGGAGGAGAGCTTTGACGCGGTGAGCGGATTGGACTGTTGGATTATCGATGCGCTGCGGCGCGACCCGCACCCAACGCATTTTCATCTCGACAAAACCTTGGAGATGATTGCCAAGTTCAAACCAAAACAAGCCGTGTTAACAAACTTGCATGTTGATTTGGATTATCAAACTTTACTGACTGAGCTACCCCAAAATGTGCTGCCCGCATATGACGGAATGACGCTCACTTTTTGTTGATATTTATCCAGACAACTGCCAATTTTACGCGTAATTTTTAAAACAGGTGTAAGTAATATGTCTTCTAACCGTTTGGGCTTTTCGCTTATCGAACTCCTCGTCGTTGTTGCTATTATCGGCATTCTCGCCGCTGTCGGCACGGTCGGATATCAGGGCTATATTGACAACACGAAAGACCAGGCGGCCAAAGCCAATCTCAGCATCATGTCGCGTGCGGTTGAACAAGATAATCTGGCCATTCGGGAAAATCTCGGCGGCGCGTCGGACATAAATCAAGGCATTACATCGAGCAGCACGTGCCTTGCGCAAGTCGATAATATCGTTAATCACGTCAATAATGTTGAGGGCGGGCGCAACCCGTTTAATCAAAATTGCTTTCGCGCGTTTAACGGCAATCGCCTGATGTCATATTATACCTCCTCCGCGCTACCAACCATGCAAACATGGGGGCTGACTTCGGTTGGCAATTCACCATCCATTTCGGCCTGTTCATTTGAGCCGCCGGTCAACGCTGCCTCGGCTGCAAAATAT
>CBFHPF010000067.1:0-7811 GCA_965657665.1 Alphaproteobacteria bacterium
TCGCCGCCGCAATGGCGAGTGTGCCCGACCCGCAACCAATATCAGCCACATAAAGTGGGCGCGGGCGGCGTTTCAGCAATTCGGCAAACAGAAACAAGCATCCTTGTGTTGTGCCGTGATGGCCCGAGCCAAAGGCCATGCCCGCTTGCATTTCAATACTGCGCCAAGCGCCACCTTTGGGCGCATCATGCGTGCCATGCACATAAAATGGCGGCACCGGAACCGGCGGCAGATTTTCTTGGCTTTGCGACACCCAATCTTGCGGCGGCATATATTCGATATGAGCGGTGGCATCTTCGGGTAACGATAAATCGTCTATTTGCGGCTCATCTTCCAAATAGACCTCAAACTGCACGCCATCGGCGTGTTTTTCCATTGACCAAATAAGCGCGCCAAAGGCTTCCAGCGCGGCTTCACCAGCTTCGGTATGTTGCGTGATGAAGGTGATTTTCCAGCAAGCGGTCATCAGCCTTAGTGCTTCTCGACATAAGTATCGAGCACTTTTTTGGTTCCGGCTTTTTCAAAGGCCACCGTCAGCTTATTGCCTTCGATGGCTTCAATGCGGCCATAGCCGAACTTTTGATGGAAAACGCGCTCGCCGCGCTTATAGGCACTGTCATTCATGCTTGAGACAATTGTTTCGGCGCGCGCATTAATGGTTGGTGCCGAGCTGGCGCTATAATTTTGCCGATTAGATTGCGCACGTTGCCAGCCCGGGCTGTTATAGCTGGAGCCTGAGAAATCATTGGCAAAGCGGCTTTGGTTTGAAAAGCCACCGGCATCGTGCTGGCTTTCTGCCACTTCGACATGATCCATCGGCAGCTCGTCAATAAAGCGCGACGGCAAAGCCGAGTTCCATTGCCCATGCGTGCGCCGATTGCCGGCAAAAGAAATCGTGGCGCGTTGCTTGGCGCGGGTAATGCCGACATAGGCGAGACGGCGTTCTTCTTCGAGACCTTTTGTGCCGCTTTCGTCGAGACTGCGCTGATGCGGAAACAAGCCTTCTTCCCAGCCGGGCAAAAACACGGTTTCAAATTCCAGCCCTTTGGCGGCGTGCAACGTCATAATTGAAACCTTGTCTTCGTCGTCATTGCTTTGGGCATCCATCACCAAAGAAATATGCTCAAGATAGCCGCGCAGGTTTTCAAAATCATCCATCGAGCGCACAAGCTCTTTCAAGTTTTCGAGCTTACCCGGCGCCTCGGGCGATTTATCGGCCTGCCACATGGCGGTATAACCGCTTTCATCCAACACTAATTCAGCCAATTCTGTGTGGGTCATAGTGTCGACCAATGAGCGCCAATGGGTCACGGCGCGCACAAAGCCGGTCAGTGAGCGCCGCGCCGCGGGCTTTAACTCTTCCGTGTCGATAATATCTTCAGCCGTGCGGAATAGCGATTTATTGGCCCGCCGCGCCGCACTGTGCAGTGCTTTCATGGCTACATCGCCGAACCCCCGACGCGGCTTATTGCAAATACGCTCAAAAGCCAAGTCATCATCCGGCTGGGCAATCAGCCGCAAATAGGCATTGGCATCGCGAATTTCGGCGCGCTCATAAAAGCGCGGGCCACCAATCACCCGATAAGGCACACCGAGCGAAATAAAGCGATCTTCAAACTCGCGCATTTGAAAGCTGGCGCGCACCAAAATAGCCATTTCGTTCAAGCTCTGTCCGGCGCGTTGATGCGCTTCAATATCGTCAGCCGCCAGACGGGCTTCTTCCTCGCCATCCCACGTGCCGCGCACTTTCAGCTTCTCGCCATCTTCATTGCTGTCGGTCCACAGCGTTTTGCCGAGACGCGATTCATTGGCGGAAATCAGACCTGAGGCGGCGCCAAGAATATGCGGGGTCGAGCGATAATTGCGTTCCAACTTGATAACTTGCGCGCCGGGGAAGTCGTTCTCAAAGCGCAAAATATTATCCACTTCGGCACCGCGCCAGCCATAAATCGATTGGTCATCGTCACCGACGCAGCAAATATTATTATGCCCCTGCGCCAGCAAACGCAGCCATAAATACTGCACCACATTGGTATCTTGATATTCATCTACTAAAATATGTTTGAAACGTTGCTGATACTCGTTCAGAACCGCATCATTTTCACGGAATAAGCGCAAGCATTCCAGCAGTAAGTCGCCGAAATCGGCAGCATTGAGGATTTTCAGCCGCGCCTGATAATTGCGATAAATTTTGCCGCCCATACCATTGCCGAAAAAGCCGCTTTCGCTTTCCGGCACATCATCGGGCAACCAGCCGCGGTTCTTCCAGCGATCGATTAAAATAGCCATCTGCCGCGCAGGCCAACGCTTATCATCAATATTTTCGGCCTGTATCAATTGCTTCAACAGACGGATTTGGTCATCTGTATCAAGGATTGTGAAGTCGGAGCGCAAATCAACCAATTCGGCATGCTGGCGCAAAATACGCGCTGAAAGCGAGTGAAACGTGCCGAGATAAGGCATGCCTTCCACTGTTTCGCCCAGCATATGGCTGATGCGTTCTTTCATTTCACGCGCCGCTTTATTGGTGAAGGTAACGGCTAATATCTGGCTTGGCCAAGCTTGCTGTGTGGCGATTTTAAAGGCAATGCGTGTAGTCAGCGCGCGTGTTTTGCCGGTGCCCGCACCGGCCAGCAGCAAAAGCGGGCCATCATCAGCCGTCACGGCGGCACGTTGTTCTTCGTTCAATCCGTCCAGCAAAGGCTCAAGGCGTCGCGCATTACCGGCGGCGCTGGCGCGTTGTGACAAACTCATGCCATCACCCGCAGGCGCGGCAGATGTGGCAGGCCCGAAAGGCTTTGCGGCGGGCGTTTCAGCGCCCAAATCAAACGGATCGTCAGACATATTTTTCACTTAACTTGATTCTATCACTATAACATGTAGCCCGTCACACGCCGAGGGCGATACAAAGCGCGAAAGGCTATAAGCGGAAGACTATAAGCGGAAGACTATAAGAGGGCTGGTTACTAGCCAACGGGTCTGTCGCTTGGTAATCTGTGCCACCAGAAATATTGGACATATTATGCGCTTCCCCGTCATCCCGACCATTTTACTGCTTTTGAGCCTTATCGGCGCGTTGGTGGTTTTGCCGCATAGCCTTGTGCCGCCGCCGGAGCGCGCGCTTCTCACTACATTATTGATGGATAAGTCGAATATGCAGGTGAAGCTGGGCGGAGATATTCGCTTGCGCTTTTTACCGCGCCCGCAAATTATTTTGACCGATGTTGATATGACAGGCAGCACAGAGGCGGGCGACCTTATTGCCGTTTCCGTGCCGCGTCTGGTGGTCAATCTCGATTGGGTTGCATTGGGCCAACAGCGTTTCGATGTCGCCTCGGTGGTTTTGCTATATCCGCAAGTCACAGCAAAACTGGTCAGTGCGCTGCATGACTTGGTCGCCCGCATGCAAAGCGGTGCGCATCCCGGTCTGCGTGTCAAAAAAGGGCAGTTTACTTTCCAAGGCCTCAATCCGTTTGACAGTCAAAAATCGCTTCAGTTACCTGCATTAACGGTTGATGTGCCGCCGCGCCAAGCAGGTCAACCTCTCGCGGTTCAAATATCACATGCCATGCCTGACAGCGATATGGCGCGCGGGAAATTGGAGCTCGGTGTGCCGTTTGGCGGGCGCTATGATTTGCGTGCAGATATTCGTCTCGGGGCCGGTGAGAAGATTATTTTTGACGGTTTTCTGGCGACCCGCAATGATTGGCAATTGGATGGCGAATTGGCATTTGCTTCCAATGGCTTGCTGGCTGAGACGCTGCAATATCACTTGCCATTAAGCTTGCAGCCAAGCGCGCGCTATGTGGCATTTGAAGGTCTGGTGCGTGGCAATAAAAGCGGGCTTCAGTCGGGCAATTTGGAAGTCAGTGCTTTGGGCGCAGTGTTTCAAACCCGTCTCGCTTTGCGCTGGCCGCAAGAAGAAAATGAGATACCGCGTTTGGTTGGGCGAATGTCTACCGGAACGCTTAATTTGGATAATGTCAGCTTGAAACCAAGCAATGGCGAGCAAGCTGATATGGCGCCGCCATTAGTCGATAATGTGTGGCGCGGTCTTGCCAATCGTTTGGCAGTCAGTTGGCAAATGGAGGCTAATCGTTTTGACTTGGCAGGTGAGAGCGGCAGCAATTTCAGCCTTGATTTTGATAGGCAAGATGGCCTGATTGATATTGAGCGCATGAGCCTCGACCTGCCATTTCGCAGTGCGCTGATTGCCACCGGTACTTTAAATGTTGGGCAAGATTCGCCATCTTTTAATGGCAGTTTTTCCGCTCGCAGTCTTGATACGCTGGCCGCTTTAATCTGGGTCGGAGACCAAATGGCGCAAGATTTTTCGGCCATGGCCGAATTGGTTGACGATGCCGGACTGCAGCGCACGTCTTTGGTCAGTGATATTGAGTACTCGGCTGATACACTTCGCCTTTCCAGCATGAGCGGTCGCGTTGGCAATGACCGCTTTGCCGGTGCGCTTCATGTTGTCGACGGGCAAGGGCCGCGACTGGATGTTGAGTTGCAGTTCGATCGGTTTGATTTAACCGATTGGGGTGTTGCTGAGGCGGGCAATGCCCGCGATGTCGATGTCAATTCAGTATGGCAGCCGGTCAATCGGCTGCTGGAGGCGCAATTGGCAGAAGCCGCGCCGCAACGATTGATTTCCCTCGATTTTCGAGCCGGTCAGTTATATTTCGGCACGACAGCGATTGGCCCTGTCATATTGCGGGCTAGTGTGAAAGACCGCTTGCTGGATTTAAATCAGCTCATCCTGAGTGATATTGACGGCGCGCGCTTGGCTGTGTTGGGCCAATTGGATTATGCCGTATCGCCGGTAGCCGGACGGCTGACATTGGATATGAAGAGCGAAACATTGGGCGGGTTCGCTGACCCGCTTTTGAACCGCCTTGCCCCGCTTCGTTTTGTTTCCAACGCGCCATTGGATTTGCGGGCCGATGTTTTATTGACGGATCGGAACGCGATGGACTGGCCAAATACCAAGCTGGTGGGTGAAGGCACATTGGGCGATATGCGCTTGCTATTTGAGGTCGTAACCCCGTCGCGCACGTTGGATTACAGCGTGGCGGGCAGCACCTCGGCTGTGCAATTGCAAGGTCCCGCGCGGCAGTTGGCCGATTTTTTATTGCTTCCGGATAATTATCAGGCGGCGCAAACCGGTCGTCTGAAACTGGAATTGGCGGCGCAGTCAAACAGCGTATCGGCGCTTAACGGTTCTCTGCAATTAGCCAATGACAGTTTGGAGCTGACCGGTGCCTTGCGTCCATCAGCCGATGGCGCGCAGTTGGAAGGCGCGGTTTCGGTAGATGTTGCCGATGGTCTGCCGCTCATGGGCTTGTCCGCTTTGGCGAAACCTGTGCCTTTGTCGTTGCGCAGTCAATTAACGGCGACGGGAAAAAATATCGGTTTTAGCGGCATGGAGGGCGCTTTTGGTAGTGGCGTCATTAGCGGTGACGGGGTGGTGCAACTGGCCACGGAAGAACAGCAAAAGCCGCAGCTAAATGCGCGCTTGGCCATTGATGACGTGGCGTTTGATTGGCTGATGCCGCGCTTTGGCAAGGCCGGTTGGTCGGCGGCGGATATGCGCTGGCCGCTATTTGAACTGGGCAATGCCGAGCTTGATTTTCAGCTGAATAATGCGCGCTTTGGTCATGTGCCGATAAGCCGAATGGCGTCGCGGTTACGTTTGATTGATGGGGTGCTGGAAGCGCCGCAAGTCGATATTACCTTACTCGACGGCACGATGACCGGAAGTCTGCAAGCAGAAGGCGGGAAATTGACACCATTGTTTAATCTTGAGGCCAGCTTTAACGATTTGTCACCGGCCAGCCCCTTGCTTGCCCATTTCGGCAATCGTGTGCTGGACGCTAAAATGAGTGGCACGATGACGCTTCGCGGGCGCGGCGCATCGGCAGCCGCCATGATGTCGTCATTGGATGGCGATATGCAGTTTGAGGTAGGGCGCGGCGTGTTGGCGTTTATAGATATGCCCGGTTTAAAGGATGATTTGGCTGATAAGTTAAATGGCGAAGCGAATGACGCGCTTTCCATTGTCAAAAAACATATTGGTAATGGCGAGGCCGGGTTTGAGCGCGGCATTGGTTTGGTGCAAATGCGCGCCGGACGGGCTGATGATGCGGCGGTAGAGTTTGTCTTCAAGCGGCCATATGGCGATGCGCGATTGGCCTTTGATGCCGATATAGTCAGCCGTCAATTGGCGGCACAATTTGCCCTTTATCCTCAGGTCGACCGTCCGGTGCTCTGGCAGTTGAGTGGTGATATTGCCGCGCCAAACATATCAATCGATGCGTCGGCCTACCAAGCCGTGCCGCCCGCTACTGTTGAGCCAGCTACTACAGAGGCGCAAGCTGCCCAAGCTGCAACTGCGCAGTAATTTATTATCAGCCTGACCGGCTTATTATAATCGGCTGAGGGCCCATTCAAGTATCGCAACCCGCAATGTGCTCGATAGG
Source organism: Alphaproteobacteria bacterium (assembly GCA_965657665.1). Taxonomy (GTDB): domain Bacteria; phylum Pseudomonadota; class Alphaproteobacteria; order RS24; family RS24; genus UBA8337. Next base: position 6,483 of record CBFHPF010000067.1, read on the forward strand.
CTGGCAGTGCGAGATTTTTCGTCAAAGAGACGAATGAGATTGGGCACAGAGACACCTTGTTCATCTGCCATTAATTGCAGAGCGGCCCAAAAACGCGGTTCCAAAGACACGCTGGTCGCGTGACCGGCAATAGTAATGGACCGTTTTTCGGGCTTTTCGCTCAAACAATTACCTGCTTATTTCGGTGCAATCATGTCTTCAGGGCGCACAATGGCATCAAACTCTTCTTCTGTCACAAAGCCGCCACTGACGGCTTCTTCGCGCAATGTCGTGCCGTTTTTATGCGCGGTTTTGGCAACCGTCGTGGCGTTGTCATAACCGATTTTCGGGGCCAAGGCAGTGACCAACATCAGCGAGCGTTCCATCAAAGCGGCGATGTTGTCTTCATTGGCTTTAATGCCGACAACACAATTATCGGTAAAGCTGACTGCCGCATCGCCCAATAGGCGGATGGATTGCAACACATTGTAACCGATGACCGGCTTGTAAACATTCAGCTCAAAATGGCCTTGCGAACCGGCAAAAGAGACGGAGGTGTTATTACCCATCACTTGCGCGCAAACCATGGTCAGCGCTTCGCATTGTGTCGGATTGACCTTGCCCGGCATAATCGAAGAGCCGGGCTCATTTTCCGGCAAGCTCAATTCGCCCAAACCGGAGCGCGGGCCGGAGCCAAGCAGACGGATATCATTGGCGATTTTAAACAAAGAGACGGCGACTTCATTCAGTGCGCCATGCGCTTCCACCATGGCATCATGGGTTGCCAATGCCTCAAATTTATTCGGCGCGGTCACAAATGGCAGCTTGGTATAGGCCGCTACCTCATCGGCAAAGCCTTCAGCAAATCCGATTTTGGCGTTAATGCCTGTGCCAACAGCTGTGCCGCCTTGGGCAAGCTCGTAAAGTTTCGGCAAAGTTGCTTCAACGCGCTTAATGCCGTTTTCCACCATGGCGACATAGCCGGAAAACTCTTGCCCCAAAGTCAGCGGCGTCGCGTCTTGCGTATGCGTGCGGCCGATTTTGATAATATCTTTAAAGGCTTCTTTCTTATCATTCAGCGCATTGGCCAGCTTATTGAGGCCGGGCACCAGCATATGCACAATTTCTTCAGCCGCCGCAATATGCATGGCGGTCGGGAAGGTGTCATTGGATGACTGGCTGCGATTGCAGTGGTCGTTGGGATGCACAGGTTCTTTTGAACCCATCTCACCGCCGAGAATTTCAATCGCACGGTTTGAGATGACCTCGTTTGAATTCATATTGGATTGCGTGCCAGAGCCGGTTTGCCAAACAACGAGGGGGAAGTGATCGTTCAGTTTGCCTTCCGCC
>CBFHPF010000068.1:0-7700 GCA_965657665.1 Alphaproteobacteria bacterium
TTAATCGATTTATTGCGAAGCCGCCTTAGCGAGCTGGGCGACAAGTTGCAAAACCGCCGCACTATCCGGTGTCGCTGCGCTGTGACAGATAAATCCCTGCTCTTGCATAAAAGCGGCAATCGGCGGCGATAGGCAAATCGCCATTGGTTTTAAAAGCGGCTTATCGGCGGTTTGCTGCAGCGCGTTATAAAACCGACAAAACAATTCGGCGCTGCGCTGCGAATAGACAATCACCGCATCGACCGGCTCTTCTTCGTCAAGCAACGCCATTTGCGTTGCCGCGTTAAAGCCGTCTGCCGCGACGGCCTCATATAATACCGCTTTTTCGCAAGCGATATTGGCCGCTTGTAAAGTTTCTTGCAGCCGACCTGCCTGATGGCGACCGGCAATATGCAAAACCGCGCCGTATTTTTGGAAATTGATTTCTGCCGCCTTATCGATAATACACGCCGCCAGTGCCGCAACATCGCCACCGGCTTGATGCACGAGCGGCCATTTTAGCGCCGCCAATGCGGCGGCAGTTTGCGGGCCAACGGCAAAAGCCGGTTTGTCGCGCCATTGGGCGAAAATATCCGCGTCTTGCAAGCACGCCGCCAAAGCGCGCACGCCGTTCACACTGGTCAAGGCCAGCGCGGCAATATTATCGGCTTTGGGCAAAAGGCCAGACAAATCCTCAGATAGGGGATGCGCGCGCGGCTCAATATCGATTACCGGTGACAGCAAAACATCATGGCCTTGCGCCGCCAAGGGCTCGGCCAAGGCCATCGCATCAGCCATGGGGCGGGTGAGCAATATGCGCATTAGCGCACCGGCATTAAATGCGGCGCGCCATTGCGGCACTTTTCGGCCATCTCGCGGCCCAATTGCTGCGCCTCCGCGATATCCGGTACATCTGCCACCGCAATGCTGGCTTTTTCTTCAACCAAAGCGCTGCCGTCTTCAGCCAACACGCGGCCCATTAAATGCAACTCATCATTGAAGATAATTGCATGCGCCGCAATCGGCGTGCGGCACGAGCCGTCCAGCGCATTTAAAAACGCCCGCTCAGCCGTCACACAAGCCTCGGTAATCGGGCAATGCAAAGGCGCGAGAAGCGCGATGAGGTCTGCATTATCGGCGCGGCATTGCACGGCCAAAGCCCCCTGACCGGCGGCAGGCAGCATATCTTGTGGGTCGAGCGCTTGCATATGCGTGCTCTGTAATATCGCATCGGGCAATAAGCTGTCTTCATCATCAGCGACATTTAAGCCCATACGTTGCAAACCGGCAGCTGCCAGAATAATCGCATCGAAATTCTCGCTCTTTAGCTTTTTAAGGCGGGTTTGAATATTGCCGCGCAAGGGGTGAATATCGAAATCAGGCCGTCGCGCCAATAATTGCGCTTGGCGGCGCAAAGAGGCCGTGCCGACTTTGGCGCCTTGCGGTAATGCGTCCAGCCCGCCGGGCTTTGTGGTGATGAGCATATCGGCGGCCGCCGCGCGCGGGCAAATAGCCCCCAGCACCAAGCCATCGGGCATGACGGTCGGTAAGTCTTTTAAAGAATGCACAGCCAAATCCAGCGTCGCATCTCTCAGTCCGGCTTCCAGCTCTTCGGTAAACAATCCCTTGCCGCCGATTTCGGCCAGCTTGGTGTCGAGGTTTTTATCACCCTTGGTGATAATCTCATGCAAAGTGACATGCGTTTCGGGCCAGCCATGCGCCGCGCATAAATCTTGCGCCACTTGGCGGCTTTGCGCCAAGGCCAATGGCGAAGCGCGTGTGCCCAAAATCAATTGCCTATCACTCATTAATTGCGGTCCGTTTCTTTACCGTTCCCCCACCGGTGCTTTACCAGTTTTTTGCCAGAGGCGCGGCTTTTCGATATAGACTGTATATAAAGAGGCTACATGAGTTAGGCCACACAATATTCGACACTTAAGGTAATGCCTAATGCGGGCGGCCTGATTAACATTGGTAATGATGAGATAATGAGAGCGCCCAGCGAAATTTCTGACCGGCCGATTACTGTATTGGCGCTCGAGTCGAGCTGTGACGAAACCGCCGCAGCAGTGGTTAGGCTGTCACGCCCGGACAATTTAACCGATGGGATAATTAGAAACATCAGCCCGCCAATGGGTGAGGTGCTGAGCAATATTGTCCTCAGCCAAATAGATTTGCATGCCCCTTATGGCGGTGTGGTGCCGGAAATTGCAGCGCGCGCGCATATTACCCATATGGATCGGCTGGTCGCGCAAGCTTTGGATGAGAGCGGCTTGGGTTTGGATGATATGGATGCGATTGCCGCCACGGCCGGCCCAGGCCTGATCGGTGGTGTGCTCATTGGCCTGACAACCGGCAAAGCATTGGCGCTGGCAGCAGGGAAAAAATTCATCGGCATTAATCATTTAGAAGGCCATGCGCTAACCGCACGGCTGACAGATAAAGTCGCCTTTCCTTATTTATTATTGCTTGTGTCGGGTGGGCATTGCCAATTATTGGCCGTCAAGGGGGTTGGTGATTACCATGTGCTGGGCGGCACAATTGACGATGCGGTTGGTGAGGCGTTTGACAAGGCTGCCAAATTATTATCGCTGGGCTATCCGGGTGGGCCGCAAATCGAGCAAGCCGCGCGCGACGGTGACAGCCAAGCCGTAAGCTTGCCGCGCCCTTTGCTTGACCGCGCTGAGACACCGTTTGATTTTTCTTTTTCGGGCTTGAAAACCGCCTTGCGCCAGCAGGCCGAGAAAGCCGCCCCTTTGAGCGACCGCCATGTCGCTGATTTGGCGGCGGCATTTCAGCAAGCGGTTATTGACTGCTTATGCGACCGGGCACAAAACGCGATGACCTATGCGGCACAAAATCTATTTGCCGCGCGCGGAGATAACCAGCAAGGCCCGCATCGATTGGTGGTTGCCGGGGGTGTGGCGGCCAATCAAGCCTTGCGCCAAGCGTTACAACATAGCTGTGCAGCGCATGGCTTTGAACTGCATGTTCCGCCGCCTGCCCTATGCACAGATAATGCGGCGATGATTGGTTGGGCCGCAGCCGAGCGACTGGCCGCCCAAGCCGATAATAAAATGACGCCAGATAAAAAAGCATTAAGCGAAAAAGCACTAAGCGAAAAGGCATTAAGTGAGAAGGCATTAAGTGAGAAGGCACTAAGTGAGAAAGCAATGCCGCGCTGGCCGCTCGATAGCCTCACATCCTAAATTTGACAAAAAAATAGACCCCGATGGGGGAGGACCATCGGGGTCATTGAGGCAACCGGAGGACCGGTCGCAATAAGCGCGCACTGGGAGGAAGGGCGCTTATCTGTGGTCAGATAGGGGGAGGACCTATCAGACCGGTGAACCGAACAATAAGTTTGCCCGCGTTATTACAGTCTATATAGGTCAAACCAAGTTAAGAAACAATGAATATTTTATGATTTATTCATTTTTTTTAGGTCTTTTTTGTCGCACCCGCATTGGCCGAAATTTCATGTGCGAAATACACAGCTCAAAAAGAACAAGCAGTGCGAGCCGATAATCGGCTCGCCGACCGTGACGGTTGGAAAAATCTTCGAAAAAAATAAAACGACCCCGATACGGGAGGAGTATCGGGGTCGCTGATAAGGCCTGGAGGGAGGCCTGAAGGCAACGCTAAAGGGAGGGAGAGCGTTTACCTAAGCATCTGATAATTGGGAGAATTATCAGACGATTTGAATGCCTGCAACTGTATGGGTAACCAATACAACGCCATAAAGTGCTAATGCGGCAGATGCCAGAGCCGGACCTGTGACAGCGCGGCTGACGGCTTTAAGAGATGCTTTGATCATCGGGATCACCTTCGCTTTAAAATGGCTCTTTCGAACCAGGGTCACTGTTTAAACGGCCAGAAGACGATATTCTGTCTCCGCTTGATTATTATATAGACCCTTTAGAAATAAAAAACAATGAATATTTTGAAAATTATTCAATATTTAATAAAAACGTCACAAACAGAGAGGGTATAACCGGCAAACACAAGTCAAAAACGTTGGGAAACCGCCGAAAAAGCGCCTATTCGCGTGAGGTAAGAGATAAATCTTCCGGCGGAATAACTGTTTCAGCCGCCAATTCGCCCTTTTGGGGGGCAATCAGCCCGCGCATTAACACCGTTAGAACATGCGATAATTCATGCTCCAAATCGTGCAGGCTCTGATTGGTAAATAATTGCGCATAGCGATATTTAGTTGTCGCAGCGTGAATGGCGATGGTCGTCGCCGGCACATTCTCGATAGCGAACTCGCCACTCTCTTTGCCTTCGTGCAAAACGCGCTGAAAAATCCGCCGCTCACGACGCAAGCTTTCAATTTGAAACTGTGGCCGGTCATTAATGACAATTTGCGCCAGCTCTAAAGTCTTGGGCTTGTTTTCCAGCAAGTGGAAAGTGTAGCGCAAATCGGCAAAAATTATCTCTTCCAGCCTTTGGCGCGAGCCGCGATGCGGACACGCCAAAACGGTCTCCAACACATCAACCGCGCTCAGCGCTTCGCGGCGAGCAATCTCAACGGCAATATCAATTTTGCCTTTGAAAAAACGGTAAATATTGCCCGGTGACATGGCACAATCTTCGGCCACTTCGGCAATAGTGGTTTTCGGATAACCATAGTGACGGAACCGCTCGAGCGCCGCATTGATGATTTTTTCTCGGGTGAGATCTGCTTCAGACATGCGCTCAGTAAGCCAGAAAAACACTGAACAATCAATAAAATATTCACTTGCCTGATGGCAGCCGGAAAATCATAAAAATCCACCCCCGCTTCGGCGGATATACATCACATGCTTGCATCCGGCCGACTGGCGGCTTATGCATGAAGCAGGCTTTTCGGGGGAAGATTATGGGCGACAGCTTTAGCGCGATCGACACACCGCAATTGGCCGTGCTGGGCGCTGGCGCTTGGGGCACGGCTTTGGCCAGTGTTTTGGCCCGCCATCATCCAAGCCAAACCATCACCCTATGGGCGCGCGAGGCCGAGATTGTCGAAGCGATTAATCAGCAGCGCGAAAATAACGGTTTTTTGCCGGGCGTTAAATTGCCGGAAAACATTGTCGCCGATCGCGATTTGAGCGCATTAGCCGATGCCGATATCGTGCTGATGGTTGTGCCAGCGCAATTTGCCGGCGCGGTATTGGCTGATTTAGCACCGCGCTTAAAGCCGCAAGCAAGTCTTGTTTTATGCGCCAAAGGGGTCGAGCGCGACAGCTTGAAACTAATGTCCGAAGTCGCGGCGGACTATGTGACACCCGAACAAATTGCCGTTTTATCCGGCCCCAGCTTCGCCGCCGATGTGGCGCGCGGATTGCCAACGGCTGTAACGCTGGCATGTGAAGACGAAGCGCGCGGCATGTTTTTGGCCACCTGCATTGGCGGGCCGGGCCTGCGCCCTTATTTGTCGCAAGATATTATCGGCGCGGAAATTGGCGGCGCGATGAAAAATGTGTTGGCCATTGCGTGCGGTATTGTGGCCGGCAAACAATTGGGCGAAAGCGCCCGCGCTGCCGTGACGGCGCGCGGCTTTGCCGAAATGCAAAGGCTGGGCGTAGCCCTTGGTGCGCGGGCGGAAACTTTGGGCGGGCTATCGGGTCTCGGCGATTTGATTTTGACCTGCGCCAGTGACACATCGCGTAATTTTTCGCTTGGTCGCGCTTTGGGCGAAGGGCAAGACTTGCAAACGGTTTTAGGCGCGCGCACTTCAGTATCCGAAGGTGCGATGAGCGCCGCCGCCATCACCCGCTTGGCCGAACGCCATCAACTTGACTTGCCGATTTGTGCGGCGGTCGATGCGGTGCTGACCGGCACGCATCCCATTGAGGCGGCGATTGAGCAATTGCTGGCGCGCCCGTTTACTTCTGAACATGATTAAGAGCGTGATTGACAAAACAGGCAGAGAACCAGGTAGAGAAACAGGCAGAGATAAGCCGCTTGCCTATTGGTTTTCGCGCGGCTGTTCTGATAGATTGCAGATAAGAACTTAGAGGAGAGAGCCATATGTATTGTGTGATGTGCATTGATAAACCAGATAGCGGCGCGCTGCGCCACGAAAACCGTCCGGCGCATTTGGAATATGTCGTGTCGCAAAATTACGTCAAAATGGGCGGCCCGCTGGTCGGCGATGATGGCGAAACAATGATTGGCTCGTTGCTTTTGCTCGATGTCGATAATCGCGCCGCCGCACAAGCCTTTGTCGATAATGACCCCTATCATAAAGCCGGTTTGTTTGAGCGCATTGAAATTCAACGCTTCAAACATTTACTGGGCGGGCTGGATGCGCCACAAGGTTAATCGAAGTCAGAGGGCGAGCTTGAAAGCTCACTTAAAGAGAGACGCATATGGCTTACTGGCTGTTTAAATCAGAACCCAATACTTGGGGCTGGGAAGACCAGCTCAAACGCAAAGGCAAGGGCGAGCATTGGGACGGTGTGCGCAATTTTCTTGCTAATAAACACATGAAAACAATGAAGCTGGGCGATAAAGGTTTTTTTTATCACTCGGTTAATGAAAAGCGCATTATGGGCACAGTCGAGGTAATTAAAGAACATTACCCAGACCATACGGACCCGAAAGGCCGCTTTGGCATGGTTGATATTGTGGCGCTGGAAACCGCGGCGCATTACGTCACTTTGTCGGAAATTAAAGCCGACCCGAAATTGGAAGACATGGTGTTGGTCAATAATTCGCGGCTTTCTGTTCAGCCAGTGACCGCCAAAGAATGGAAATATGTCTGCAAGCTGGCGGGCCTGAACCCGAATGCCGAAAACCCGTATCAATAAAACCGCGCCCGATTGGTGGCCCGAGAAACCGATGACGGTGTGTCGGCTGGCCGACATGCCCGAAGGCACGGCGCGCGGCTTTACACTTTTTAAGGGTGCCGGGTTTAAGGGTGCCGCCATCCGTCAAAGGCTGGATATTATTGTCTGGCGGCTGCATGAAGATGACGCGGATGAAGATGCAAACAAAGAAACCGCCGCACCAGCCTTGCGCGGCTTTGTCAATAAATGCCCGCATTTGGGTCTGCCGCTAGAAACTTTTCCCGACCGCTTTTTGGATGCGCTGGGCAGTTCGCTGATTTGCTCAGCCCATGGCGCACAATTTGACACGCGCGGGCATTGCTTTGCCGGCCCCTGCCAGGGCGAAAATTTAATCAGTGTGCCCTTGCGCATAGAGATGCGTGATGGCGCGGCTTTTATTATGATGGATATTGAGATGGACGCGCACGCATAAGGCCGCACTCAATATCCCGCATTTTATATATTGTGATATATTGTCCAATAACGTCGTCTGGCGTATGAAAATTGGGAACACACAGCCGGTCAAAAACCAGGGGGGATACATGTCCGACGAGCAAATTTTTGAAGTGCCGCAAGCCATTGCCGAAAACGCCTTGGTTGATAATGCGCAATATTTGGAAATGTATCAGCACAGCATTGACGATCCGGATGCGTTTTGGGGCGAACACGGCAAGCGCATTGACTGGATGCAGCCTTACACCAAAGTCAAAAACACCCATTTCGACAAAGATGATGTGTCCATCAAATGGTATGAAGACGGCTCGCTGAACGCCAGTGTCAATTGTATTGATCGTCATTTGGCGACACGCGGCGACCAAACCGCGATTATTTGGGAAGGCGATGAGCCGGACCAAGATGCCAAAATCAGCTACACGCAATTGCACGAAGAAGTTTGTCGCTTCGCCAATG
>CBFHPF010000069.1:0-7666 GCA_965657665.1 Alphaproteobacteria bacterium
GGCTTATCCATCAATTGAGTGGCAGGACTTGGCAAATATCTGGCCTGAGATGCAGCAATGGGATGCGCAAGTGCGCATGCAAATTGAAACGGACGCGCGCTATGCCGGCTATTTGGAGCGTCAACAAGCCGATATTGATGCGTTTCGCCGCGATGAGGCTTTGGCTTTGCCGCATGATATTGATTATTTGGCACTGGAAGGCATGGCGACCGAAGTGCGCCAAAAACTGGCGGCGGCGCGACCGGTAACATTAGGCCAGGCCGCGCGTCTCGATGGTATGACACCGGCGGCGTTAACCCTGCTTTTGCATCATGCGCGCAGGGCGCATAAAGCGGCTGAATAATGGCAGGCACACAAAAATCGGTCGCCGATACCGTCATTGAAAGCGCAGATGGTTTTGCCGCCTGCTTCGATGTTTCACGTGAAACAATGGCCCGCTTATCGGCGTTTCAGGCCCTGCTCGGCAAGTGGCAAAAAGCGGTCAATTTGGTTGGCCCGTCAACCCTGCAGCAGTTTTGGAGCCGCCACGCGGCAGACTCGGCGCAGCTTTTGCGCCATGCACCGCCATCAGCAAAAGTGTGGCTTGATATGGGCAGTGGCGCCGGTTTTCCAGCATTAATCATTGCCATTATGCTGGCTGAACAAAACCCCGAAGCATGCGTGCATATGGTGGAAAGCGATCGTAAAAAGGTCAATTTTTTGCGCACTGTGGTGCGCGAATGCGGCCTGAACAGTCAAATTCATCATATGCGGATTGAACAATTAGCGGCAGAGCGTCCGCCTGCGCTGGCCGATATTGATATTATTACTGCGCGCGCTTTGGCCGCCTTGCCGCAATTGGTTGGCTTTATGGCGCCGTTTTTCAATTCATCCACAATTGCTCTGCTGCATAAAGGGCGTGATTGGCAAGAAGAATTGACCGCATGCGCGCAATATTGGACAATGCAATCTGAGGTTCATGCCAGCATGACCGACACGGCGGCGCGGCTGATTGAAATTTCACAATTGGCGGCAAAAGCGGAATAACCAGCCGCATTATTGGGGGTTTTGTTGATGAACAGTTCTGTTTCTTCTGTTGCGCCAAACACTGGTGGTAATGGCTTGGCCGCCCCGCGCTTGATTTGTTTGGCCAATCAAAAGGGCGGTGTCGGCAAAACCACGACAGCGATTAATCTGGCCACCGCTTTGGCGGCAATCGATGAAGCGGTTTTGCTTATCGATATGGACCCGCAAGGCAATGCGTCGACCGGATTGGGCATTGACCGCGCCGCGCGCGACAAAACCAGCTTTGAGCTTTTGCTTGGCGAAGTGTCCTTGGCTGATGCTGTTACCCCGACTATTGTGCCGGGCCTTGATATTGTGCCGGCCAGTATGGACTTGCTGGGCGTTGAGGTTGAACTGGCTGATAATCCTCGCCGCCTGCATCGCCTACAAGATGAATTAAAAAGCTTTTTTGCTGAAACACCCAAGGCGCAAGCCAGCCGCTATTCTTATGTTTTTATCGATTGTCCGCCATCTTTGAACATGCTGACGCTCAATGCGATGGTTGCCGCGCAATCGATTTTAGTGCCGCTGCAATGCGAATTTTTTGCGCTGGAAGGGCTGAGCCAGCTTTTGCATACGATTGAGCAGGTTAAAACCGGCCTGAATAATCGTCTCGATATTCAAGGCATTGTGCTGACCATGTATGATGCGCGCAATAATTTATCAGCGCAGGTGGAAGACGATGTGCGCGGGCATTTTAGCGAGCTGGTTTATCAAACCGTTATTCCGCGCAATGTGCGGGTTTCCGAAGCACCAAGCTTTGGCAAACCGGCGCTTTTATATGATCATAAATGCAGCGGCTCTGAAGCTTATATGAAATTGGCGACCGAATTAATTCAGCGCGAGCGAAAAGCGCATCGCGCCCAAATGGGCGGGTAAGCCAGCAAAGCGATTTGGCCGTTATGCCAGCAAAGAAGGTGAAGAAAAAATGAGTGAAAAAAAACGGGGTTTGGGGCGCGGCTTGTCGGCATTGATTGGCGACACGGTTGAGCAAAATACACCGGCTGGCGAAAGCGCCGCCGCTCAACAAACACCCGCCCAAGAAAAAGGGGCCCAAGAAAAAGGCGCCCAACAAACACAGCGTCTGGGTGTTGACCAATTGCAGCCGGGCAAGTTTCAGCCGCGGCAAAAGTTTGACCAAGATGAGTTGGATGCGTTGGCCGCTTCGGTTGCCAAGTCCGGCATATTGCAGCCTTTATTGGTGCGCCCATTAGCCGGGGAAGACGCTCGCTTTGAAATCATTGCCGGTGAGCGGCGGTGGCGTGCCGCCCAGCAAGCCAAGCTGCATGACGTGCCGGTGATTGTACAAAACATCAATGATGTGACGGCGTTGGAAATCGGTATTATCGAAAATGTTCAGCGCGCCGATTTAAATCCGATTGAAGAAGCCCAAGGATATCAAAGGCTTATCGAAGAATTTGCTTATACACAAGCCGAGCTGGCTGAGACCATTGGCAAAAGCCGCAGTCATATTGCCAATTTGCTGCGCTTGAGCGAAGCACCTGAGGCAGTGCGCAAAGCGCTGATGGATGGGGCAATTTCGATGGGCCATGCCCGCGCCAGTTTGGCTGCGCCTGACCCCGCTGCATTGGTCAAACAAATTATCGCTGAGGGTTTGAGCGTGCGGGCAGTTGAAAAACTGGCGGCGCAAAATAAAGCCAATAATGATGAAACCGGTTCAGGCAAAACCGACAAACCCACGAAATCCACTAAAGCCGAAAAAGATGCCGACACGCGCGCATTGGAAAAAACCGTTGCCGATAGTATCGGCCTTTCTGTGGCGATTGACGATAAGGGGTTGGACACTAAGGGTCGCGAGCGCGGTGGCGAGTTACGCCTGTCTTATAAAACGCTTGAGCAATTGGATGATTTGGTCGCCCGCCTTATCGGACAAGCGCGCACATAATTTTAAAATCTATCGCTTATAGACGTGCCGCGCGGGCAATGCGCAATACGGCCTGACCGGCTTGTGCATGCGCCAAGCCGCTGGACGCACCCCGACAGGCGGTTTCCGCTTCTTGCAAAATCGACAAAGCGCGGGCGCATTTACGCGCTGACCATAACCGCATTTGCTCTTCGACTAAGGGTTTGCGGCGAAAATGCAAAGGCGGACGAAATGCCGCCAAAGCTTGGTTTTGCGGCGTGCCTTTTTCAGCCAACCCAAGCGCCAAATGCAGGGTTTGAAAATGCATGCGCAAGGCGGGCAATGTATTCGCCGCCATGGTGCCGGCTTCAGCGAGCCGCGCCAAAGCACGATCGGCTGCATCCAAACGCCCCAAGGCAACATTATCAATCAGCTTGTCGAAACCGGCTTGCGTCTGGTCGCCAAGCGCGGCCTCAATATCATCGGCGATAATCATGCCCGGGCCATCAGCTTTTTTGAGCGGCCCTTTAAATAAAATCAGCCGTTCCAACTCGCGCTGGATAATGCCGCGATCGGTCGCGAGGCGTGCCACCAACATATCCAAGGCCTGCGCTTCAATGCGATAATGCTCGCCTTCCAAAATCTGCCGCGCCAATCGCGTTATATCGCGTGCTTCCAGCGCATAACATGGCAGCGCCATAGCCAACGGGTGTTTTTCAACCAGCTTACGCAGCGCCGATGAGGGCTTTAAATTTCCCGCCTCAACCAGCACCAAACTGGCAATGCTTTTGGTTTGATTATCCAGACCATCCAAATAAAGCCGCACAGCCTCCGGCACCGCGCCGCCAGCGCCGGTGACACGCACCATTTTTTCATCGCCAAACATTGGCAGGGCGGCCGCTTCATCAGCCAGCGCGCCCGGTTGGCCTGATAATTGGGTATCGGCAAAATCGGCATATTGCAGCGGGTCAAAATCTTTGCCGAGAAATACTTGTTTTAGTTTTTTACCGACCTCGCTGACACCGCCTTCGTCCGGCCCATAAACCAAAACCAGCGCCGGTGTGGTGGCGGGCTTTAAGCTCTTCAGCCATTCATCGACCTTATGCGCTTGCAGTTTCATCGCGCCGCTTCGCTCGCCTTGTCTTGCACGTGTTGGCGCACGAACTCCGCCGCCTTATCGGCCAGCTGACTGACCGCCAATTCGGTTAAATTACGCTGCACTGAAAGCTCATCGGCTGCGCTGTCCATCACATTCATCGATTGGGTATCGCTAAATTGCGCGGTTTGGCGCGCACCGGTTTGTTTGTGCGTCAGCGTCATCTGCAATTGATAATTCATTTGCGTGCGCCGCGCCGTGCCGGTGTTATCCAGCTGGCTGTCATTACGCACTGAACTCATGCTCAAAGTGGCGTCCCACACGGCAGCTGGATGCACACCAACACGCTGCGATAAAGCGCGCGCCGCATTTTGTGCCATCGCACCGCCATTATGTGAAACCGAAGCCAATAACGGCATGGCATTATCATTATGGCGATGCACCGGTTGAAAACCGCACGCCGAGAAAGCAAGCCCACAGACCAAAACAAAGCTGATAAAAACGGCGCGGTTGCGGCGTATATATCGTTCGCTAGATGACGATATTGACGATGCGCCCCGGGACAATAATAATTTTTTTGATTGTTTGACCGTCAAGAAACTTCTCCACTTGTGGTTCAGCCAAAGCGGCCGCTTCCACTGTCGCATTATCGGCATCTTTGGCGATGCTGATCTCGCCGCGTTTTTTGCCGCCGACTTGTATCGGCATGACAATAACATCTTGCGTCAAGACGCTCTCATCGGCAACCGGCCAATCGGCTTGGGCCAATAATCCATTACCGCCGAGAATTTCCCAACCGGTTTCTGCCAAATGCGGCATCATCGGCCCCAAAAGCTGCGCCAATGTTTTCAGCCCGTCATAATAGACGCTGTATTGCGCGTCATTTTGCGGCTCAAAAGCTGATAGCGCATTGGTCAATTCGTAAAGCCGCGCCACCGCCCGATTAAACCCAAGCGCTGCCAAATCATCGCTGACAGCGGCAATCGCGGTTTGCACAGCGCGATAAAGCGTTAACGCCGCCTCATCTTGCGGCACGCCTTGAAGCGGCGCGGCTGAAAAATCACGCGCTGCATCAAACAAACGCCATACCCGATTGACATAACGCCATGCGCCTTCAATGCCGTCTTGCGTCCATTGCACATCGCGCTCGGGCGGGCTGTCCGACAGCATAAACCAGCGCGCTGTATCGGCTCCATAGCGAGCGATAATATCATCGGGGTCGACAACATTTTTCTTCGACTTTGACATTTTCTCAACGCCGCCAATCGCCACTTTAACCGTTTCATCGGCGGCCAAAACCGCATGGTCTTCGTGGCGGATGATATCTTGCGGCGCGAGCCATTGCCCGTCGGCGTTTTTATAGGTTTCGTGATTGACCATGCCTTGGGTAAACAATCCGTCAAACGGCTCTTTAACGCCCAAATGACCAGTTTTTTCCATCGCGCGGGTATAAAACCGCGCATAAAGAAGATGCAAAATCGCATACTCAATGCCGCCAATATATTGGTCGACCGGCAACCAATAATCAGTTGCCGTGCGGTCTGTCGGCTTGGTTTCATCCAATCCTGCGAAGCGGGCAAAATACCAAGAGCTGTCGATAAATGTATCAAATGTATCGGTTTCGCGCGTTGCCGCTTGGCCGCAAGACGGGCAGTCGACATGCTTCCAACTTGGGTGGTGGTCTAGCGGATTGCCTGGTTTTTCAAAGCTGACATCATCCGGCAATGTAACCGGCAAATCGGCGCGCGGTACCGGCACTGTGCCGCACGCGGCGCAATGCACCATTGGTATCGGGCAACCCCAATAGCGTTGCCGCGAAATGCCCCAATCGCGCAAACGGAAATTAACTTTGCGTTGGCCCAGGCCGTCAGCTTCAAACTGCTCAATAATTTTGGCCCGCGCTTCTTGCGGGCTCAAGCCGTCAAGGGCTGCGCTATTCACCATCACCCCGTCGCCCGTATAGGCGGTGTCACTGACGGCAAAATCGGCGTCATCATGCGGGCGCACCACAGTGCGTACCGGCAAGCCATATTTCAGGGCAAAATCCAAATCGCGCTGGTCATGCGCCGGACAAGCAAAAATCGCGCCCGTGCCATAACCCATTAACACAAAATTGGCGATATAAAGCGGCAGCTCCCAGCTTTCATCAAGCGGATGACGGACAGTGAGACCGGTATCGAAACCCAATTTTTCACCCGCTTCAATATCAGCTTCTGAGGTGCCGCGGCGGGCGCACTCGGCGCGAAATTCTGCCAGCGCTTCATTGTCGTGCGCCAGTTGAATGGCGAGCGGGTGGTCAGGCGAAATGGCGCAAAAGCTCGCGCCATAAAGCGTATCGGGGCGGGTGGTATAAATTTCCAACGCGTCAAAATCACCGTGCGGTGCGCTTAGTTTGAAAGCGCAAGACAGGCCTTCAGACCGACCAATCCAATTGGCTTGCATGAGGCGCACTTTTTCCGGCCAGCGATCCAGCGTGTCCAGCGCGCTCAGCAAATCTTCGGCATGTTCGGAAATTTTTAAAAACCATTGCGTCAGCTTTTTTTGTTCAACCGCAGCACCTGAGCGCCAGCCCTTGCCGTCAATGACCTGCTCATTGGCCAAAACCGTTTGGTCGACAGGGTCCCAATTGACAATGCTTTCGCGCCTATCCACCAAATCGGCATCGAGGAAATCCAAAAACATCGCTTGTTCATGGACGTAATAAGTTGGGTCGCATGTGGCGAACTCGCGGCTCCAATCAATTGACAGGCCCAGCTTTTTAAGTTGGCCGCGCATCGCATCAATATTGCCATAGGTCCAATGGCCCGGATGGGTGTTTTTTTCCATCGCGGCATTTTCAGCCGGCATACCAAATGCGTCCCAGCCCATGGGGTGCAGCACATTAAACCCTTGCGCCTTTTTAAACCGCGCCACCACATCGCCCATGGCATAATTGCGCACATGGCCCATATGAATGCGGCCCGATGGATAGGGAAACATTTCCAAGACATAATATTTCGGCTTACCGCTGTCGGCTTTTCCGGCGGCAAAACAATCGGCCTCTTCCCATGCGGCTTGCCAGCGCGCCTCAAACGCAGACGGCTCATAAGATGACATGATGGCTTATCCTAACGCGATTGACGACGCGCCAGATTAAAGTCACGCGCGCGGGTGAGAATGATATTTTCCATTTGACGCGCGGCACGTGGCGAGGCCGCCATAGAGACCCAGCGATTGCCGCGCCATTTTTCGCGGAAAATCGAGACGCGCAAAGCATCGGCCCGCAGCGCCAGACCGGTGATAACAATATTTATTTTCACCCGCTCATTATCGCTGCCCGGGTCATTATACCAATCTGTGATAATCGTCCCGCCGGTCGGGTCGGCTGCTGCCAATGGCATAAACCGAACCGTGTCTAAAGCAGCGCGCCATAAATCGCCATTGACGGCGAGGCCTTGTGGCGCGGGCGACACGGGCGGCGCGGGCGGTGGAGGTGCAGCTTGTTTTTCTGTGTCGGCCTCATTGTTGGCTTTGGTTTCTTTATCGTCTTTTTTATCGCCAAATGTGAAATTGTCGAATATTGAGCCGCTCTCTTTGGTAGCGCCGTTTGAAATATCCGGATAGTCGTGCTCGACCGATAAATTTCCACAACCGACAAGGCCACCGGCCAGCGCGATGATGAG
>CBFHPF010000070.1:0-7618 GCA_965657665.1 Alphaproteobacteria bacterium
ATCGCCCATGCCGATGAGATCAATCGCGATACAACGCCCCAGCTTTTCGGCATAAGGCATGATATTGCGCCACAGATAAGAGGAGGTCGGGTTGCCGTGTTGAAAAACAATCGGTCGCCCGTTCGGGTCACCCATTTCGACATAGGCCATTTGATGACCTAAAACCTCGATAAACTTTTTTTCCGGTGCTGCTGTCGCGATACTCATCTTGCTCTCCCTTATTGGGAAAGCGTGCCATCACATGCTGCGTTCGTCCAGCAAGAACTGCAGAAACTCGCGATACCGATTAAGGCGGTCACGCTCAATTTGCGCATTATCGAAATAGCGTTTGTGCAAGTCACTGAGGCTGGCTTCATATTTGACCAACATCATTTCCATTTCGTCGCGCACCATCAGGCTTTGGCTTTCAAGCTGTTCCAATTGCTCCATCACTTGCTGACGGCGCTTTTGCGTTTCTTGCTCAAGATGGGCAATTTGACCGCGCAAATCCGTCACCAAAGCGGCGCGCGCACCCTCCATTTCCGCCAGCAAATCATCAGCGCCAACCCATGCGGCATTGGCTTGGCTACGAATTTCAGCCAGCGTGTCTTGCATGCGCATAGACAAATCGGCCATTTCGCTTTCTTGGCGTACTTCCTGACCGATGGCATGATTGGGCTCATTATTGGATTCAGGCATTGGCGGCATTTCAGCTTGTGCAGCGTCATTGCTTTCAGAAGTGCCGCCGGCAAACTCAGCCGCAATGGCGGCATCCAATTCGTTGGCCATGGGGTCTTGTGAAACTGCTTGATTTGACGCGGTTTGCTCTGGGGTTATTTGTGATGCCTCTTGCGGGGCTGCCGGTTGCGAAGGCGTATCGCCGACACCGTTCGGGTCCGCGTCCAAAATGGCGTTAATGGCATCAGCAATTTCGGCCATGCGCCGAACTTCGCTTTCCTCATCTGCCATTAGCTACTCCCTACTCAACAAATTTACTGCATCATGTGCAGGCAACTCTCCAGCTCATCCACACGGAAAACATCCCGCCTGCATTTGCTGTATACCGAATCTGCATAACATTTTACACTAATGTCTAGATTTGGCTATGACTGCTGCATATTTTTTGGGAAAGCGTGACTTTTCGTGACTGATGATGTGACCGAAACGCAAAATCCCGACACTGAGGCGGCCTATAAACGGGCTGATCGCCAAGACAGTGTCGGCATGCGCGCGCTTGCCGGATTGTTTTTGCTGGAGCATGAATTTCGTCGTGTGCCGGGTCAGGCGCATTTGGCGCGGCTGGTGGTCAATCGCCTCAATCGTTTCGCACCTTATGATTGTGCAGTTTTCTGGACCTGCACACCGCGCGGGCGCATTACCGATGTGACGATTTCGGGCATTGTGCGCAGTAAGGATACCAAACCGATATTGGCGTGGGGCGATGCGCTGGGTAAATGGCTGAATAAATCCGGTTATCATAATGCGCAGCTGACACCGGCAATGATTGATATGGAAAAATCAATGCGCATATGGCCAGCCAATTTGCCTAAATCAGGTCTGTATGTGCCGCTGAAAGGCCAAGATGGCAAATTGCGCGGCGGCATTGTGCTGTTGCGGGCCGCGCAATGGTCGCAGCCGGTGCGCATTATGCTCGACCAATTGGCTGAGGCGGCGGCCTATACGGTAGACGCGCTTGATGCCGGTGTGCATGGGCGCAAAGCGCGGCGGCGCAGCTTTACCTCGCTGTTGGCCGCATTGGTTTTACTGGCAGTGCTGGGTCTCAGTTTTCTCATTCCCATACCGGTGAATGTGCAAGTGCCTGCCCGCCTTGCCGTGGCGACCGGCAATGACAATGCGCCGCGCGGTCCGGCGCAAATCGATTTGCGTGTGCCGCCACAAGGGGCGATGGCATTGCGCCCCGGTTCGCGGCTTCGCACGAATTATGACGGCACGGATTACGAGTTGGAGGTTGAGCATATTTCGCCGTGGATGGCGGGATTGTTTGCTGACCGGCAAATTCGCGCGCGCATTGTTGCCGCACCGGATGGGCTGGCACCGCCTGCCTTGCAGCGCATCACCATTGAAAACGCGTCTATGCCCTTGCCGCTTTATTTATTGCGTGGGCCGATTGAGGCGATGCGCCGCGCTTTTTCTCTCGATTAAACCGGTCATTAAATGAGTGAGCCGCGCAACCGCGAGCGGCGTTGTTGCACCGGCGCAAACCAGCAAATTATTATTCAACCGCAAATGTCGGTTTGCCGGATAGGCGGCTTTCAATGCCGGATGGGTGAGAAACTCCATGCCGCGACTATCGGCTTTTTCACCGGTTTCATTGACCAGAATATAATCTGCCTTGGCTGTTAGTGCTTGCTCCAGAGAAATGCGCCCCATCAGACCTTGCGCTTTTTGCCGCCCCAAATTAACGGCGCCGCTTCGTGTGATAATTTCATCCAAAATATGCCCATCACCAACCGTTAAATTGCGGCGCTGCAGCGGCAAGATGCGCGGGGCGTTTTCGGCTTTTTTCGTTATTTTTTGCACCGCCGCCAATTGTTGGTCGAGTTGGGCGATATAGTCTTGCGCCTCGCCACTGCGACCAATGGCTTGTCCCAATTTCATAATTTCATCGCGCGCTGCCGCATAGCCATTGGCTGCATCAAGGCGGATGATTTTAATGCCAAGCTGCGCGATAAGCCGATTGCGCATCGGGTCTGAATAAGAAGAGACAATCACCAAATCGGGTTTCAGCGCGGCAATGTTTTCAATTTGCCCGTCACTGACCGGAAAATCTTTCGCCTGTTGCGTAAACGGCGACAGCGCGCTGTCGTGAGATTGCGGGGTGAGGGCGACGATTTGGGTCTTTTCGGCAAACGCCATCAAATACGGGTCGGCGCATAAATTAAGGCTCATAACGCGCGGTAAATGCGGCGGTGACGGGGCGGACAACTGCCCCGCCAAAAGCGGCGAGGTCGCCGCACTCGCCGAACAAAGCAGCAAAGCCAGACAAGCACATAGGGGGTAATTAAATTTGCGCATGGCTTTCGCTTGCCATAAATGGATGCGCCTGTCTATCTTGCCGCCATGCAGATTATGCTCAAACCGAATATTATTCTCACCGCCGCGCTGCTGATTGTCGCCGCGTTGTCGCTGCTGGTCGGTGATGTGGCGATTGCGCCGGCCATTATGCTCGACTGGATTTACACCCTTTTGGGCGGCACGCCGGATGAGGCGGTTGGTCTTTACGCGATTATTTTTGAGACCATTCGCGCCCCGCGCATTGCGTTGGCGGCGCTAACCGGCTTTGCGCTGGGTTTGGCCGGTGCGGCGATACAGGGTTTTTTGAGAAACCCGCTGGCGGAGCCGGGCTTGCTGGGCGCATCCAATGGCGCGGCTTTGGGGGCGGTGGCGGTGATTTATTCCGGCCTTGCGGCGACGGTTTCTTTTCTGGTGCCATTAGCCGCCACGCTGACCGCTTTGATAACTGTTATTTTATTATTGCTGATTGCCGGTCGCGGCGCGTCCAGTCTGCGATTGATATTGGCCGGTTTTGCTGTCTCGGCTTTTTGCGGCGCGGGCATTGCTTTGGCGCTTAATCTCAGCCCGAATTATTTTGCCGCTTTGGAAATTGCTTTTTGGTTGCTGGGCGCGGTGGAAAACCGAAGCTGGCTGCATGTCGGCTTGGCATTGCCCGGTGTCATTATTGGCAGCGCGCTGATGTTGGCTTGCGGCAAAAGTCTTAATGCTTTGTCGCTGGGCGGCGAGGTGGCGCAAAGCCTTGGCGTCAACATGGCGCGTGTGCGGGCGCAAATCGCGCTTGGATTGGCTCTGGCGGTTGGCGCGGTGGTGTCGGTCACCGGTGTTATCGGCTTTGTCGGCTTGGTCGCGCCGCATTTGGTGCGCCCGTTTTGCGGCGCTATGCCGTCGCGCATTTTGCTGCCGTCGGCTTTGCTGGGGGCGATATTGCTGGTGGTTGCCGATAGCTTCATTCGCATCATTCCCACCATGACGGAATTAAAGCTGGGCGTGCTGACAGCATTTCTCGGCGTGCCTTTATTGCTGCTGCTTTTGAAGCGTCCGGCATTATCCTTGAATGAGAATTAAAATCGCGCTAAATTTTTTGTGCGGACAAGGTGCCCCGTAATAGGGAGTAAAAGGGAATGTCGTGCAGCGCAATCGCGCTAAATCGACAGCTGCTCCCGCAACTGTCAGCGGATAGTGAACGGCCATTACGCCACTCTTGAAAAAGGGGAAGGCGGCTGCAAGCAACGACCCGCGAGCCAGGAAACCTGCCTTGACCGGTCGTTTTTTCGCATGGGGCGGGATGCACCCGAGCGAGACGGAACCTCCGTTTTAGACGACAGATGAAACCCGTCGCACTGGCATTGGGCTTGTGCGGCTTAATTCTCTGTGGAGGAAAAAATGAATAAGAAAAACACCACCGCTTTTGCGGCCAGTCGCATGGTCGCTCCCTTAATCGCACTCTTGGCCTTTGCGCCGCAGGTGAAAGCCGAAGAGGTCGATGAGATTATCGTCTCAGCCACCGGCATTCCAACACCGGCTGCGCAAATCGGCGCATCGGTCGATGTCATTACGGCAGAAGATTTGGACCGCCAGCAAATTACTTATTTGCAGGATGCGCTTAAAGGTTTGAAGGGAGTGACCTTTGACCAAGAAGGAGGCACCGGTGGCATTGGTTACCTAAGAATGAGAGGCCTTGATAGACAAAATGTTGTTGTTTTTGTCGATGGTGTAAATATTGCAGATGCTGCAGATGCTCAAGGCGGTGCGGAAATCGGCAACCTCTTGGTCGATGATATTGAGCGAATTGAGGTAATGCGTGGAGCAAACAGTGTGCTCTACGGTTCTAACGCAGTGGCCGGCGTGATTGATATTCGTACCAAATCTGCTGGCGGGACTAGCGCCGGCAAAGTGTCGCTTAGCGCGGGTAGTAATAAACTGAAGCAAATGACAATCGGAACTTCGGGTGAAATTCTGGCAGGGAGATTAGGTTACAGGTTGTCTCTTCAGTCTATCGATGTTTCATCTCCCTCCGAGTTTGACGAAGAGGATAGTGATTTCTCGGAAGGTGAAGAGTATCAAAATATTACGGCCAGTGGTGCTTTCGCACTTCATTTGAGTGACAGAATGACTGCTAGGCTTTCTCTTCGTTCGATTGATAGTTCAGCTGATACGGATGGCTATGACCCTGCAACATTTGCCCGCGTCGATGGGTATTTTGGAAATAATACCCAACAAAACCTTATTCGTTTGTCTGTTGAAAGTGAGGACAGTGAGGTTGTAACTTGGACTGTCAGCCATAGTTTTTTGGGGAATTATCGCGATACTTTCGCCGAAGTCGGCTCAAGCCTTTGGTATGACGGTGAGCGTGAAACTACTGAAATTCGTACAAACTATCGGTTCTCAGAAGTTGGTTATCTGAGTATTGGTGCCGAGCAAAAAAACGAAGAGCTTTTTCAAAATGGTTTACCGAATCCGGAAACCGCCGAAACCGATGCGGTTTTCGCCGTTTGGCATGACCAAATAGGAAGCTTTTTCACCACTTTAGGCGTGAGGCAAGACGACCATAGTAACTTTGGGTCGCATGAGAGTTGGCGTGCCGGAACTTTTGTTCAGATAGATGATTTAGTCGGAATGAGGTTAAACGCTGGAACTGGCTACCGTTCCCCCAGCCTATACGAACTGTTCGGCCGAGATGGGACTTGTGTTGATGGCTTGTGCGGCAATCAAAATTTGCAGCCAGAAGAAACTGAAACGGCGGAAATAGGATTCATATTCTCCCGTGACCCGAGTATTTGGGAATTGGATATTAGTTATTTCAGTCTCAATACAGACAATCGAATTGTCTATGACAGTGTTGGGCCTCCCTCGTATGCTGGTAACTATCAGAATGATGTTGGTGAAAGCACATCAACAGGATTTGAGGCGTCTATGTTTGCGGCCGTAAGTCAAAGCCTGACCGTTCAATTAAATCATTCGCGTCTCAATCCGCGTAAAGCCGATGGAACAATACAAAATAGCCAGCCAAGGCGGCTATGGTCGGCACGCGCTGATTACAATTCTCCAGATAGTACCCACGAATTTTCTTTACACGCACGTAAGGTCAGTGACCGGTATAGGTCGGGAGAGCGGCAAGAGGACTATTTTACTGTTGGTTTCTCTTACGGAATGAGATTGCACGAAACACTTCGACTGTTCGTTGGAGGCGATAATATTTTTGACGAGCATTATCAGACTGTGCCGGGTAAATCGACGCCACGGCAGACTTTCAATGTCGGTGTCACCTCAAGTTTCTAGGTCACTGGCATTTAACGCCATGAAAAGGCTAGGATAGGGCCGATGAAAATTGTTTCCCTTTTGCCCAGCGCGACCGAGATTGTTGCCGCGTTGGGGTTAGCCGAAAATCTGGTCGGGCGGTCGCACGAGTGCGACTGGCCGGTCGGGCTTGAGCATTTACCGGTGCTGACGCAACCGAAAATGAACCCGCAAGCGACAGCCGCCACAATTGACCGCGATGTGCGGGCGCTGGTGGAAGACGGCGTGTCGGTTTATCGGCTGGATGCCGATGCTATTCGTGCACTACAGCCGGATTTTGTTATCACCCAATCGCAATGCGAATTATGCGCTGTCAGCCTGGGCGAGGTGGAGGCCGCGCTGCAAGATTGGCTGGGCGAAGAGGCGTCTCAATTGGTTTCGCTCGAGCCGATGGCACTGGCTGATGTCGCCACCGATATCACCAAAACCGGCGCGGCTTTGGGCGTGGCTGATAAAGCCGCCGCTCTGAACGCTGAAATGGCCGACGGCTTCGCCGCGTTGCGCGCCAAAACGGCGTCTTTGCCAAAGCGAAAAGTGTTTTTCATGGAATGGACCGTGCCGCTTATGGGGGCGGGTAACTGGATGCCGGAGACGATTGCCGCCGCCGGTGGCGAGGTGGTATTGGGCCATGAGGGCGCACATTCGCCGGTGGTCAGCATGGCGGATGTTGCGGCGCGCGACCCCGATGTGATTGTCGTTGGGCCATGCGGGTTTGATATTGCCCGCGCGGCTGAGGAGCTGGTGGCGATTTCCGACGACCCGGTTTGGCAAGGCTTGCGGGCTGTGCAAAACGGCGCGGTCTATCTTGTTAATGGCAATCATTTTTTCAATCGCCCGGGGCCACGGCTTTTGCAATCGGCGCAGATAATTGCCGAGATTTTGTACCCCGATAGTTTCGCGCCCGATAATCATGGCACGGGTTGGGTGCGCCATGCTTGAATTGGCGGGGGTGCATTATTCAGTTGGTGCCAAGACGGTTTTGCAAAACGTCTCAACGGCATTTCAAAGCGGACAAGTGACCGGCATTATCGGGCCGAACGGGGCGGGCAAGACATCGCTCTTGCGCCTTGCGGCGGGCTTGCAAAGGCCGGATGGCGGTGCAGTTTTATGGGATGGCACGCCGCTTACCGCGCATCATGCATGGACGCAAAAGCTGGCTTATCTGCCGCAATTTCAAAATGTTGCTTGGCCGCTATCATGCCGTGATGTAGTCGGACTGGGGCTGTTGCCGTTTGGTGCGCCCGATGCCGATAAGGTGATGGCGGCGCTTGAAACCTGCGGCGCGGCGTCGTTTTGTGACCGCACG
>CBFHPF010000071.1:0-7535 GCA_965657665.1 Alphaproteobacteria bacterium
CTTCCGCGATGCGCGCGCCTAAACCGCTAACCGAGAGAGTTTTATGACTGTTCGTACCCGCTTCGCTCCCAGCCCGACCGGCCTTTTGCATGTCGGCAATGCCCGTGCGGCCTTGTTTT
The DNA here is from genome assembly GCA_965657665.1 of Alphaproteobacteria bacterium. Taxonomy (GTDB): domain Bacteria; phylum Pseudomonadota; class Alphaproteobacteria; order RS24; family RS24; genus UBA8337. Next base: position 120 of record CBFHPF010000071.1, read on the forward strand.
GTTATCTTTTCGCCAAAGGGAAGAGCGGCGACTTCATCTTGCGTATGGATGATACTGATGAGGCGCGCTCAACTGAAGAATTTGCCGAAGCGATTAAAGCCGACTTGGCGTGGCTCGGTCTCGACTATGACGAGACGTTCAAGCAGTCAGAGCGGTTTGATAAATATGAAGCGGCGTTTGAGGATTTGAAGCAGCGCGGCTTAGTATATGCTTGTTATGAGACGCCGGATGAATTGGACCGCAAACGCAAGCGTCAATTGGCGCGGGGCAAGCCACCGGTTTATGACCGCGCTGCGCTTGACCTGACGGCTGATGAAATCGCCGCTTTTGAAGCAGAAGGCCGCACACCGCATTATCGGTTTAAGCTGTCCGGCAATCCGATTGAATGGGAAGACATGGTGCGCGGGGCGCAAAAAATTGAAACCGCCAGCCTGTCTGATCCGGTTATTCGTCGCGCTGACGGCACATGGCTTTATACGCTGCCCAGCGTGGTTGATGATATTGATGCCAAGATTAGCCATGTTATTCGCGGCGAAGACCATGTCACCAATTCGGGCGCGCAAATTGAAATCATTGAAGCGCTGGGCGGCACGGCACCGGTGTTTGGGCATTTTTCGCTTATGCTGGCAGCCGATGGCAGCGCTTTGTCAAAACGTCTCGGTTCACTGAGCCTGCAAGATATGCGGGCGGACGGCGTTGAAGCGATGGCGTTGAACAGTTTGGTGGCGCGTCTTGGCACGGCAGACCCGGTCGAGCCGGTGCAAGATATGCCGAGCTTGATTAAAGGCTTTGATATGAGCCGCCTTGGCCGCGCTCCGGCGCGTTTTGATGGCGAAGATGTTATTCGCCTCAATGCGCGGATTTTGCACGATATGGATTATCAATCTGTCGCTTCCCGACTGAGTGAAGCGGGTGCGCCCGAAGGCGCTGCTTTTTGGGACAGCGTGAAAGGCAATCTGACGCGCTTTGCTGATATTGGCGATATTTTGCATTTGATTAACGGGCCTGTCAGTCCGGTGATTGAGGCGGAAGACGCCGAATATATCGAAGCGGCTATGCAGGCTTTGCCGTCCGCGCCGCTTGATATGCAAAGCTGGTCGGCTTGGACAGGCGCTTTGAAAGAGCAAACCGGTCGCAAGGGCCGCGCTTTGTTTATGCCGCTGCGGCAGGCTTTGACAGGTCAGGCACATGGCCCTGAAATGCAACATTTGCTGCCACTTATCGGCTATGATAAGGCAATTGCCCGCTTGCAGGGCAAGGATGAGGGGTGATTGTGGCGCGCGAGCGACTATATATTTTTGACACCACAATGCGCGACGGCCAGCAAACGGCCGGCGTTGATTTTTCTGTGGCTGATAAAATCCGTCTGGCGGAAGCTTTAGACGCGCTTGGTGTCGACTATGTCGAGGGCGGGTATCCGGGTGCCAACCCAACGGACAGTAATTTTTTCAATACGCTGGGCAGTCTGCCAAATGCCAAGCTGACGGCTTTCGGCATGACCAAGCGCGCCGGTCGCAGCGCGGATAATGACCCGGGCTTTCTGGAAGTCGTCGACGCCTCATCTTCCGCTGTATGTCTGGTAGCCAAAAGTTGGGACTATCATGTCGATGTCGCCTTGGGCATCTCCAACGAAGAAAATATCGCCTCCATCAGCGATAGCGTCACTGCCGTTTTGGCGCGCGATAAAGAAGCGATGATTGATTGTGAGCATTTTTTCGACGGCTATAAAGCCAATCGTGATTATGCGTTGGCCTGTGCCGAAGCCGCCATTGAAGCGGGTGCGCGCTGGGTTGTGTTATGCGACACAAATGGCGGCACCATGCCCGAAGAAGTGTTTGAGATTGTGGCTGATGTGGCGCGGCATATTCCGGGCGACCGGCTGGGCATCCATACCCATAATGACACGGAAAATGCGGTGGCCAATTCATTGGCGGCGATTAATGCTGGTGTGCGTCAAGTGCAGGGAACGATTAACGGTTTGGGCGAGCGGTGTGGCAACGCCAATTTGGTGTCCCTCATCCCGACCTTGCTGCTCAAGCCCGGCTATGCAGAAAAATTTGAAACAGGCATTGCGGTTGAAAACTTGCCGCAAGTGCGCTCGGTATCTTTGTTGCTGGATGATATTCTCAATCGCACACCTAATCGCCACGCGGCTTATGTCGGCGCGTCGGCTTTTGCCCATAAGGGCGGTATTCATGTTTCGGCCGTGATGAAAGACCCATCGACTTATGAGCATGTGAAGCCTGAAAGCGTCGGCAATCAGCGTACGATTTTGGTATCTGACCAAGCCGGTAAATCTAATGTTCTGGACCGCCTGACAGCGGCGGGAATTGATATTGATGCCAAAGACCCGGCGGTTGACCGTATTTTGCGGCAAGTGAAAGACCGCGAATTGGACGGCTATAGCTATGACGGTGTCGGTGCCAGTTTTGAGTTATTGGCATTACATGAGCTGGGTCGCTTGCCGAGCTTTTTTGAAGTTGCCGGATATCAGGTTAATATCACCAATGACGGTAAGGGCAGCACTGTGTCTGAGGCGCGTGTTTCGCTGGTTATTGATGGCGAAACAGTAGAAGGCAAGGGTAGCGGCAATGGTCCGGTGAATGCGCTGGATACGGCTTTGCGCGCTGATTTGAAGCGTTATGCCTCAGCCATTGCAACGATGAAGCTGGTGGACTTTAAAGTCCGCATTTTGAACACCGGCACGGAAGCGGTGACACGTGTTACCATTGAGAGTGTTGATGATAGTGGCAATAGCTGGCGCACCATTGGGGTGAATGCCAATATTGTTGTCGCATCTTTTGAGGCGCTGAAAGATGCGCTGGTATATAAATTGTTCAAGGATGGTATTTCAGCCAATCCGGAAGACGCTGCATAAGAGGCAAACATGCGTGCATTGAAATCGGTTCTGTTTCCCATTCACCCTGAGGGTTTTCGCTTTATTGCGATATTTGCCGTCGCGACTTTATTGCTGTTTTTCGTCTCTGAAATTCTCGGCTGGATAGGCGTTATTCTAACCTTGTGGTGCGCTTGGTTTTTCCGCGACCCAGCGCGTGTCACGCCGCAGCGCGCAGGTTTGGTCATTTCACCGGCTGATGGCGTAGTCAATATGATTACCGAGGCTGTGCCGCCGCCTGAACTGGGGCTTGGCGATGAGCCGATGCCACGCATCTCGGTTTTCATGAATGTATTTAACTGCCACATTAACCGCATGCCGGTTACCGGCAAAGTGCTTAAGTCGCTTTACCGCACCGGACAATTTTTGAGCGCCGACCTCGACAAAGCCGCTGAAGCGAATGAGCGTCAATCGCTGCTGGTTGAAACCGAAGGCGGCAAACAAATTGTTGTGGTGCAAATTGCCGGTTTGGTGGCGCGGCGTATTTTGTGCTTCGCGCATGAAGAGCAGGAAATGCACGCCGGTGAACGTTTTGGCCTTATTCGTTTTGGCAGTCGCTGCGATGTTTATTTGCCGAAGGGCACCACGCCACGTGTCGCTGTCGGCCAATCAGCTGTCGCGGGTGAAACGGTTTTGGCAGATTTGAAGTCGCGCGAAAAACAGCGTGAGACGCTGACCACATAAACGGCATAAATCATGGCAGCGAAAACACCCAATAAGTCAGCTAAAAAGCCTTTAAAGAAGCCCTTAAAGAAGGTTGCGAAAAAGGCCGAAAAACCGTCTGAGCGGCAGTTTCCTCTGCGTCGGCTTGTGCCAAATGGGGTGACATTGCTGGCCCTGTGCCTTGGTCTGACAGCGTTTCGCCAAGGCTTAAACGGCAATTTTGAGCTGGCTGTTTATTGCATTGTGCTGGCCGGTTTTCTCGATGCATTTGATGGTCGCTTGGCGCGTTTGCTGAAAGCTGAAAGTCCGCTCGGTGCGCAATTGGACTCGCTGTCTGATTTTGTCAATTTCGGCATCGCACCGGTTTTGGTGGTTTATCTTTGGGCGTTGCAATCGACTGGCCGCATAGGCTGGGCTGTCATTTTGCTGTTTAGCGTTTGCTGTGCGCTGCGTTTGGCGCGCTTCAATGTCGATATGGAAGAAGCTGATCGCCCGGCTTGGAAGAACAAGTTTTTTGTCGGCGTGCCGTCGCCATCGGCCGGTGGTTTGGTAATGTTGCCGCTTTATCTGCACCTCGGTGACTTAGTGGAAACGCGCCATATCATCCCGCTCATTATGGCCAATACGGTTCTTGTCGGCGGGCTGATGGTGTCGAATTTCCCAACCTTCTCAGGCAAGGGATTGAGCACAATTCGGCGCAGCTTGGTTTTGCCGCTCATGCTGTTTATCGGTTTCACCGCCGTGATGCTGTTCACCTTCCCATGGGTAACGCTCACCGGTATCAGCCTCGCTTATTACATCGCATTGCCGTTTAGCTGGCTCAGCTATCGTCGCCATATGGCGCAGCATTAAATCCGCATCACTGGTCTAATAAGCCGCGCTTACTCAGCCGGTGTGTTGCGCCGTGCCATCGCCGCGCGCAGTGCACCAATGCCCGGCATCACTGAGAAACGTTGCCGCATTGTATCGGGCAGGGTCAGCAGAACCGGCACCAAAATAAGCGTCAGTAAGGTTGAAAAGCCAAGGCCGAAAATAATCGCGGTTGATAGCTGCACCCACCAGGCGGCTGTCGGCTCGCCCATTTGCACCGTGCGATTGGCGACATCAACAGAGGCCTGAATGGCCATCGGAAACAGGCCAATCATTGTCGTAATGGTAGTCAGCAAAATCGGCCGCAAACGTTGACCGGCTGCTTTCAAAACCACATCGACCTTGTCCAATCCGGTTTCCAGCAAGCGCTGATAAGTATCAATCAACACAATCGAATTATTGACCACAATACCGGCCAGCGCGACCACGCCCGTGCCGCTCATAATCACCGAGAAGGTTTGACCGGTCAGGGTCATACCCAGCAGCACACCAATCGTCGATAAGACAACTGTCGAGAGCGTCAGCAGCGTGCAGTACAGGCTGTTAAACTGCATCAGCAGAATAATGAACATCAGCATGAGCGACGCAATCATCGCCTTGCCGAGGAAGGCCGCCGCTGCGTCAGCTTCTTCATTGGCACCGCGCAAGCGAACGCTTACGCCGCCCGGCAGTTCTTGGGTGGAAAGCCATTGCAAAAAGTCATTTTCCAACTCAGTAGCCAGAAACTCTTGTCCGGTTTCCGGATTAATGGTCATGGCTGCTTTGACTTCGATAATCCGTTTTCCGTCTACACGTGAAATGGTGTCGCGCTTTTTAACCGGCTCGCGGGTTACGAAATTGGCCAGCGGCACATTGCCTGACGGGGTCAGCACACGCAATTGGTCAAGTTGGTCGAATGAGCGCGCATCGTTTGGATAGCGGGCGCGAATTTCAATCTCATCATCGCTGTCATCAGGGCGATAATGGCCAACCAAAATACCGTTGGTTACCAGCTGCACCACATTGCCAATGGTCAGAATATCGGCTTGAAAACGTCCGGCGGCTTCGCGGTCAACGCTCAAATTCCATTCAATACCGGGCAGGGGCAGCGTGTCTTGAATTTCGGTATACATGTCATCGCGACCGCGCAAATAATTTTTGATGCGGTTTGCCGTCATAGTCAGGGCCGTCAAATCCTGCCCGCTAATCTCAACTTCAATGCCTTTACCTTGCGGCGGGCCTTGCTCACGCTCTTTTACCTCGACTTCAATACCGCCAAGGCTTCGGCTGCGCTCGGTGATATCTTTCATGATTTGCGTCGCAGGTGGGCGCGTCGTGAAATGGGTAAATTCAATGCGTATCATGCCAATCATGTCAGGCGGTAATTCGCCATCGCCCATGCTGCGGCCGCCGCCGCCGCCCAAATTCGGGCCAGCTTGCGTAAATGCGGACTTAATGCCCGGCGTTTGCAGCACGATATTTTCAACCAGCTTGGTGGCGCGGTCGGCTTCTTCAACCGAGATATTGCCACGCCCTTTGACAATTACATTTGCCTGATACGGCTCAATACTGGCGGAAAACTCTACACCCGCTCCAAACTTGCCATAGGCAATAACGACAGCGACCAAAATGGCAACAGCCACGCCGACAGTCGCCAGAGGCCAGTTAATGCACATTTTCAAAAAGCGCAAATAGCGACCGGTCGCTCCAGTGATGGATGTCACATAAAGCTTATTATCGCCGGCGAGACTGGTCAGCGTTTCATCGCCCACTTGTTCTGATTTGCCGATTAAGCCGCCGACAACCGGCAAGAAAACCATCGCTGTCACCAACGAGGCCGACAGCAGGATAATGACGGTTATCGGCAGATAAGACATGAACTTGCCGCTCACGCCCGGCCAAAACAGCATCGGGCCAAACGCTGCCAGCGTGGTGCCGGTAGACGATAAAATCGGCAAAAACATACGCGACGAAGCCAGCGCATAGGCTTCACGGCGGTCTAACCCCTCAGCCATTTTACGGTCGGCATACTCAACCACCACAATGGCGCCATCCACCAGAATACCGACAGACAGAATAAAGCCGAACATAATCATCATGTTCAGCGTCATGCCCATTAAATCAACAATCAAAAAGCCGAACAGAAAAGAGGTCGGAATAGACAAGCCAACCAGCAGGGCAGAGCGAAGCCCCAGCGCGGCAATAACCAAAATCATCACCAGCATAATGGCGTTGGAAATGGAAATTTCCAGCGAACCCAGCATCTCAAAAATAAAGCTGGAAATATCAGATGAGAAATCGACCTCGATATTTTCCGGCCAATCTTGGGTGAAAGCAGTGGCCACTTTGCGCACTTCGGCTGTGGTGTCGACAATGTTTGAGCCAAGCCGTTTGGTCACTTCAATCGAAATGGTCGGTTCGCCATTAAAGCGCGCCGTGACCTCTTGGTCTTTAAAGCTGCGGCGAATATCAGCGACATCGCTGAGCCGAACAACCGCATCGCCTTGCGACTTGATAGGCAGTTGATAAACATCGGTCGCATCTTCAATCAGCCCGGGCACGCTAAGCGCAAAACGCCCGCCATCGCTTTCAATGCTGCCGGCAGGCACAAGCTGATTATTGCGGGTCAGCGTATTGTAAAGCTCGCTGGCCGTGATGTTGTAATTTTCCATTGCCCGCGGGTCGATAATCACTTCCAGCACTTCTTCACGGTGGCCGATAAGCTTGGCCTCCAGCACGGCGGGCATGCCGGTAATTTCTTCTTTCAACTTCTTCGCATGGGTGTATAGCTCGCGCTCAGAGCCTGTGCTGGTGAGGTTGACCATAATAACCGGAAACAAACCGGCATTGAATTCTTGGATGTTAGGCTCTTCCGCGTCGTCGGGAAGTTCAGCCCGCACTTGATCCATCTTCTCGCGCACATCAAGCATGGCCTGGTCTTTGTCAAAGCTGACATCAAATTCCAGAATAACCGCGCCGATATTTTGCCCGCCCATGGACCGCATTTC
>CBFHPF010000072.1:0-7362 GCA_965657665.1 Alphaproteobacteria bacterium
CGCGAAAACCTGCAAATCTGTGTGTGCGTTCCAACAGACGGGTTTTGCCACGCGCATTATCAACCACCAAATTGGCAAATTTGACCGACAGGTTTTTGGTTTCACGCTGCGCCAAATCAATCAAAATATCCGCGACCTCAGGCGGCTGGTCGGCAAAATCAATACCGGCAATAATATCCGACTGGTTTTCTTTACGCGCCAAAGCCGCCGCCTCTTTATCTGAAGCGGTTTCCGACAAGGTGTAAATCGACATGCCGCGCACAGATTTGCGTTTAATCGCATCGGCGTGAATGGAGATAAACAAATCAGCATTATGTTTGCGGGCGATATTTACACGCTGGCGCAACGGAATATAAATGTCGCGATTGCGGGTCAGATAAACCTTATACTTACCTGTACGGCGCAATTGCTTGGCAAACTCGCGGGTAAATTGCAGCGTCACGTTTTTCTCTCGTGCCTTGCTGCCATGCGCCCCCGGGTCAACACCGCCATGACCGGCATCCAATACAATCACCGGCTTAGCATTGGCTTTACGCTTTTGCTTTGGCACAGGTGACGGCACGGGTACTGCTTTTGCCTTGCGCCGTTTTGAAGCGCTGGCACGGTCTTGCTTTACTTGTGCGGCAAACGCTTTGCCGGTGCTTGGTACCAAATCCAGCACCAAACGATGCGGCAGCCCTGATGCCGGATCGAGAATAAAACTTTTCGCCAGCTTTACCGGCTTTGCGGCATCCAGCACCAAACGGCTCTTATCGGCAGTAAATTGTCCAAAGCGAATGCCACCGACCAAACCGCCCGCTTTCGGGGTTTTTTCCGGCCAAGCGAGGCTCGGCAAATCAACCACTACGCGGCGCGGATTGGCCAACATAAAGACGCGGTAATCAACCTTTTTCGACAAGTCCAGCACGACACGCGTCCGCTCTTTGGTGACACCAAGGCGAATATCTTTCACCGTATCAGCAAGCGCAGGGGTCATCGCCAGACCACCGACAACGCCCAGCAGCGCGGCAGTGCTGAAAATGGCGCGTGTTATGGGGCGCAAAATCATCGATATTGACCGCATGGTGTCGCCATATCTCCTTTTATTCGTGCGACTCACTTCGCGTAGGGCAGTTTAGCAATTTCATCGACACATAGCGAACCGCGAATAACCTTCGCCCTGCCCCCTATCTAACCGACTGATAAAAGGACGGTTTTTTGGCACTGCCTAATAATCTTGCAAATTACGGTTAGCATGCGTAGAAAGTATAGCGTGTTTTAGCCGTGTGGTTTGCGCACCGATGGCCGTCAAGGAGCCGGTGTGTCCACAAAGCGGAAACCGTCGGCGGGTATCCCCCGCCTCAACTGAAACCTTTTTGACAGGACGATTTGTGGCCGACATTTTCAAACAAAACCAAGCATATGTCGGTGCAGCGGCCTTCCATTCAACCAAATTACGCCGGCTGACGGAAACGGGCTTTGCCCGCCGACCGCGCCTGGCGGGAGATTTCCATGACCAAGAATATGCTTATCGATGCCATCCACCCGGAAGAAACACGGGTGGTGGTCTCAGACAACAATCAAATTCAAGAATTTGATTTTGAATCACGCTCCAAGTCGCCTCTGCGCGGCAACATTTATTTAGCCAAAGTAACCCGCGTCGAACCGTCTTTGCAGGCGGCCTTCGTCGAATATGGCGGCAATCGCCACGGCTTTTTGGCATTCAATGAAATTCATCCCGACTACTATCAAATTCCGGTCAGTGACCGTGAGCAATTGCTGAAAGAGCATGCTGAGGAAGACCGCGAGCAAGCCGATAGTGACACCGACTCGGATGACAGCAATAATGACGAGACCGAAGAAAACGAAGATGAAGAAAAAGGCGAGGCGGTAGCCGATGTCGGTGGCGATGCTCATGAAGAAGCCTCGCGCCCGATGAACACACGCGCCCTGCATCGCAAATATAAAATTCAGGAAGTCATCAAACGCCGTCAGGTGATTTTGGTGCAAGTGCTGAAAGAAGAGCGCGGCAATAAAGGCGCGGCGCTGACAACATATATGTCTTTGGCCGGTCGCTATTGCGTGCTGATGCCGAACACTGCACGCGGTGGCGGCATTTCGCGCAAAATCAGCAATAGTGCCGACCGTAAAAAGCTAAAAACAATTGTCGGCAAGCTGGATGTGCCGGACGGTATGGGACTGATTGTGCGCACCGCAGGCGCGCAGCGCACATTGGCCGAAATTCGCCGCGACTGGCAATATTTATCAAGCATGTGGCAAGAAGTGCGCGACAAGACAGTGGAGTCAACTGCGCCCGCGCTGGTGTATGAAGAAGGCAATCTCATCCGCCGCTGTATTCGCGATTTATATTCCAAAGATTATGACGAAGTAGTGATTGCCGGTGCCGATGCCTATAAAGAGGCCAAGGGCTATATGAAGCTGCTAATGCCGAGCCATGCGCGCAAGGTGAAGCAACACTCGGACAACACGCCACTATTTAAGCAACACGGCGTTGAAGACAAGCTTGCGGCTTTGTTCAACCCGATTGTCGCGCTGCCATCGGGCGGTTATCTGGTGATTAACCCGACCGAAGCTTTGGTGTCGATTGACGTCAACTCCGGCAAATCAACCCGCGAAGACTCGGTTGAGCGCACGGCTTTAGCGACCAATTTGGAAGCCGCTGTTGAGGTCGCCCGTCAAGCGCGCCTGCGTGACTTGGCCGGTTTGCTGGTGATTGACTTCATCGATATGGACGAGAACCGCAATAATCGTGCGGTTGAGCGCAAGATGAAAGAAGCGCTGAAAAATGATCGCGCCCGCATCCAAGTGGGACGCATTTCAAGCTTCGGTTTGATGGAAATGTCGCGCCAGCGCATGCGCGCCGGTGTATTGGAAGGCAGCAGTGAAACCTGCTCGCATTGTAACGGCTCAGGCACGGTACGCTCGGTTGAAAGCCGTGCTTTGCATGTGCTGCGCCAGCTTGATGAAACAGCAGGTAAATATGAAGAAGGCGAACTGGTGGCGCATGTGCCGCAAGATGTCGCCATTTATCTGCTCAATCAAAAGCGCGGTCAGTTGAGCGAGATTGAAAGCCGTACCGGCCTGACGCTGACCATTGCCATTGACAATGAATTGACCTCGATGGAAATGGCGCTGACCCTGCCTGACCAAACCGAAAGCACGGGTGTGTTACGGATGGAAGGCGATCCGAATGCTGCACTGGAAGCAGGTGGCAGCAATGGCCGCAAGCGTCGCCGTCGCGGTGGTCGCAATCGCCGTAAAACAGACGATGGCGACACGCATAACGATGCGCAAGATGCGCAGAGTGAAGCCCAAGAGGCGAGCGATGATGCCGGTGAAGCCGCCGAAGATAAATCAGCTGATGCACAAGCCTATAGCGAAGGCGATGGCGATGATGAAGACAAGCCGAAACGCCGCCGCCGTCGCGGCCGCCGTGGTGGACGCAATCGTCGCAAATCAGCCGAAGGTGAAGAAAACCAAGCTGACTCAGATAACGCTGCAGATGGCAATACCGCAGATGAAAACGCCGTTGCGGAAGAGCAGACCAAGATCATTATTGAGATAGCTGCTTCCGATGCTGATGAAGAGGCGGAAACAGAAGTCGAAACTGAGGTTGAAGTTGAGGCGGAAGTTGAAGCACCGGTCAACGCATCTGCTGAAGAAGCTGCGGAAGAAGCTAGTGAAACATCAGACGAAAGCAGCGACGAAGAATCGTCTGAAGCTGATGATGATGGTGGTGATGATAACAGCAGCAAGCGCAAGGGCTGGTGGCGGCGCTAACGCCGCAATAAGGCCGTAATTGCCTGCCAGCTTATCATCATGAGAAAACGGTTCAGTTTTATCACTCTGGCACTCGCCGCCGCCCTCATGTTTGTGAGCCTTCCTGCGCACGCCATTAATTTGGTGCGCGACGCCGAGATTGAACGCTTGTTGCGCGATTACAGCACGCCGCTTCTACGCGCCGCCGGTTTGGAGCCGGACCGCATCGGCATTTCTGTAGTCAATGACCGCAATCTCAACGCCTTTGTGACCAATGGTCAGAATATGTATATCCATACCGGGCTGATTTTGGAGGCCGAAGAACCTAATATGGTCATCGGCGTTATCGCCCATGAGATAGGCCATATTACCGGCGGGCATTTGGCGCGCGGCGCTGAGGCAATTGCCAAATCTCAAGGCCCTGCCCTCATCGGCACGATTTTGGGGCTTGGGTCGATTTTGGCCGGTGCCGGTGATGTCGGCATTGCGCTGATAACCGGCAGCCAGCAATTGGCCATTCGCAATTTTTTGACTTATAGCCGAGGGCAAGAAGCCGCTGCCGACAATACCGCGCTGCAATTATTGGAAGCGACCGGCCAATCGCCTGAAGGCATTATCGGCATGATGAACGAGCTGGCCAGTCAGGAAATTCTGTCTGAAGTATATCAAGACCCTTATGCCCGCTCGCACCCAATGTCTCGAGACCGCGTGAATGCCTATCAGGAAGGCGCGAAAGACTCGCCGTTTTTGAGAGCGACCGACCCGCAAGAATTGGTGTTTCGCCATCAAATGGCGCAGGGCAAAATTTACGGCTTTCTCGACCAGCCGACTGTTACCTTGCGCCGCATGCGCAATGATAACAGCGCACCGGCGCGCTATGCGCGCTCCATCGCCATGTTCCGCCAGGGGCGGCGCGGCGAAGCGATTGCGCTGATTGATGAATTGATTGCCGATATGCCCAACAACCCTTGGTTGTATGAGCTTAAAGGGCAAGTTTATTATGAAACGGGCATGGCGGCCGAAGGCATTGCGCCATATGAAAAATCTGTGCAGTTGCAGCCTAATGAGCCGCTGTTGCTCATTGGTTTGGCAACCTGTCAGCTTGGTGTCGGACAAGCCGGATTGACCAGCGATGTCGAGATAAATCGCCAAGCCGTTGCAAATTTGCGCCAAGCTTTGCGCCTCGACCCGTCTAATGCGACGGCCTATTTTCAAATGGCAAAAGGCTATGGCCAGCTTGGCGAAACCGCCCTCGCCCAATGGGCACTGGCTGAATATTATGCCGCGCTGCGCAATCCTGAGGCAAAAACACACGCCAAGCGCGCCTTGAAAGGCCTTCCCAAAGGCTCTGTGGAGTATATAAGAACAGTAGACATCTTAAGCGGGCCGAGCGCGCGTCGCCGCCGCTAATTTTGGTGAGGATATAATGCGTTTGTTGAAATTAATTTTTGCTCTGCCTTTAATGTGCTGCTTGGCGATGATGCCTGCTTCTGCCGCGCCGCTTTCGGCTGCGCAAGAAAAAGCCGTCGACGCTCTGATTGCCGATTATTTTATTCGCAACCCTGACAAGCTGGACGCAGCACTGACGGCTTATCAAGATTATATGCAAGAGCAGGAAAAACTGCGTTTCCAAAAAGCCATACAAGAGAATTCAACTTCGCTATATCGCAACAAGCTGGATTTCAGCATGGGCCCGGCCGATGCGCCGATTACCATTGTCGAGTTCTTTGATTATAATTGCGGCTACTGCAAGCGCGTTTTTGCGCCGCTGATGGAAGTCTTGCAAGAAAACGACGATGTGCGTCTGGTGTTTAAAGAGTTTCCGATTTTGAGCGAAGATTCCGAAAAAGCAGCGAAAGTCGCGCTGGCTGTCGAAGACAAAATGAAGTTTCTGACGTTTCACACCAAGTTGATGACCCATCGCGGCCCCATCAACCAAGCTTTGCTGGATAAAACCATCGCAGATATGAAGCTCGACAAAGCAGCCATTGAGCGGCAAGCCATGTCGGATGTCACAGCCGCTCATATTGATGCCAATCGTCTTTTGGCACGCGATTTGGGATTATCCGGAACACCGGCTTTTGTGATTAATGATGAGATTTATCCGGGCGCATTGGATAAGCAGCAATTGACCGATGCGATTGTTAAAGCCCGCGCCGCAACGCAGGCGAGCAATTAAAAACGCCTATATCAGTCCTGCCAAAGGCGAGCTTGGGTCGGCATACATGCGTTTTTTCATGCGCCCTGCCAAATAGGCCTGCCGACCGGCAGTGACGGCATTTTTCATCGCCTCAGCCATTAATATCGGATTTTGCGCTTCGGCAATCGCTGTGTTCATCAACACGCCATCGCAACCAAGCTCCATCGCAATCGCCGCATCAGAAGCCGTGCCGACACCGGCATCAACCAACACCGGCACATTAGACTGCTCAATAATCAGTCGAATATTGACCGGATTTTGAATACCAAGCCCCGAGCCGATAGGCGCAGCCAATGGCATGATGGCGCAGCAGCCAATATCTTCCAATTGCTTGGCCATAATCGGGTCATCGCTGCAATACACCATAACCTCAAAGCCCTCTTTGATGAGCAATTCAGCCGAGCGCAATGTCTCCGTCATGTTGGGATAAAGGGTTTTTTCATCGCCCAGCACTTCCAGCTTAACCAGCGTCCAGCCGCCCGCCTCACGCGCCAAGCGCAATGTGCGCACCGCGTCTTCGCCGGTAAAGCACCCCGCTGTGTTGGGCAAATAAGTAAATTTTTCTGGGCTCAGATAATCAACCAGCATCGGCGCATCGGGGTCAGTCAAATTAACCCGCCGCACGGCAACCGTCACGATTTCAGCACCGGCAGCTTCAGCCGCCGCGGCGTTTTCGGCATAATCTTTATATTTACCGGTGCCGACAATCAGTCGCGAATTAAACGTGCGTCCGGCAATCACCAGTTGGTCGTCATTTTGCATAGCACTCATCTCACCCTCCGCCGATAAAATGTACAATCTCAATGCGATCGCCATCGGCTAATATGGTGCTGTCATACGCCGATTTCGGCACAATTTCCAGATTGCATTCCACCGCGATTTTACTTTCCGGCAAGCCAAGATGATTGAGCAAATCGACCACATTAATGGTCGTGTCAAACTTATGGGTTTCGCCGTTAACGCTGATGTTCATATGTCTCTCCTGCGCTGCACGATATTGCAAACTCGCGCCGTTAAGCGCAAGCCCCGTGCGCCGACAATGGAGCGAATTGTCTGAAAAACTTGCAAGTTTTTGAAATCTCGTTTACCCAAACAGCAGTGAAGCGGGTAATCCGCGCAAGGAATATTTTCATGGCGCAAGCTATTCACATTGTGAACGGCCCCAATCTCAACCTATTGGGTACGCGGGAGCCGGAAATTTACGGCACGACGACGCTGGCTGATATTGAAGCCATGTGCGCCGCGCGCGCGCAACATCTCGGGCTGACGGCAAATTGCTTTCAAAGCAATGATGAAGGCGAGCTGGTCAACATCATTCAAGCCGCACGCCAATCGGCCGCCGGTCTTATTATCAATGCCGGCGCGTATTCGCACACATCAGTCGCCATATTAGACGCACTGCA
>CBFHPF010000073.1:0-7172 GCA_965657665.1 Alphaproteobacteria bacterium
AAGTGACGCGCAATTGGAGCAGCAGCATTTTTTCTGATCCTCTGTAATGGCTCTAAAATCCGGCTGTTCACCGCGTCTCAGGCATCTCCTAAATCCAGCTTTATGAAAAACTTTCACATTTTTTAAAAAAATATTCTTGTTTGTATATCCTGTCTGTGCACGATTAATTATGGCGGGCGGCGTTTCCTGTCAAAAATTAAAAAACGCGCTTGCTCCCAGCCTTGGAAGCTTGCCTATCGTGGCAGCTTAAAGAGGGAGTGTCGTTTGGCACATATAGAAAAACCCAAACTACAGGCAAACGCCGGTAAGGCGACAGCCATTTTCTTTATTGGCCTGATTGTCAGCCTGTTTATCGTGAGAGCGATTTCCATTCGGCTTGGCATGTTTGGTCAGGGCACGCCGGATAAGACAGAGATGCAAGCTGCACCCCCCTTTTTAGTTTAGCGTTTGAGTTATCCTAGGAGACCAAAATGGCATCAATTGAAATTAAAAGTTTTGCAAAGGCTGATGAGGTTAATGAACCGAATAATGCGCACGTTGCGTCCGTAAATGTTGGCGGTCAGCGGGTTATGCGTCTTCACCTGCAACCGGGTTGGAAATGGTCGGAAGATATTAAACCAAATGTCGGCACAGATAGCTGCCAAGCCAGCCATTGCGGGGTCATGGTGGCTGGCACGATTTGCGTCCGTCATGATGATGGCAGCGAAGGAACCTATACCGCAGGCGACGCCTACGCGATCGAACCGGGCCATGACGCTTGGGTTGTCGGCAATGATGAGGCGATTGCCTTTGAGTTTCATGGCGCCTGGGGAGAGTAAATTCAAACCACCATTAGTTAAATTTAACAGGAGAAAATTATGACATTTGTTGAAGTAAATATGTTTTATGCGCAACTCTATCAATTTATGGGGCTGGCATTTATCGGCTCATCATTTTTGCTATGGGTAGGCATGCGCGTGACGTCAGTTCTTGTGGAACGCGAGACCGACAATATTATTGCCAAAGCGCTGGCGGTGATTTTTGGCCTCGCGGTAAGCATGAATTACCTTATCATCAGTGCAAATCTGGCTTTGCAGCTTCAAAATCACGCTTATTCACTTAAGCAATTGGGCGCGCAAGGTGTCGACCTTCCGGCCACATCTTTGGCTTTCATCGAGAGAATGGGCGTCGGCAATGCAGTGCCCGAGTTCAGCCTTTTGGGTAATCCGCTGCAAGTGGTCATCGCGCTGGTCGCTCTGGCCTTTTGCATCATGCCGCTATTTGTGCCGGTCAATTCTGACAAGGCCTAGTCACAGGCAATCAATAATGGAGGGCGCAACCAATGGTTGCGCCTTTTCATATGGAGCCTGAATGTTTCAATAGATGAACGGCAAAAACCGCCATTTGCTTGACACCGATAATGGTTTTGATCAGCAAACCCATAAAATAATGCTGGGCGACAGATTTAGGATTGTCAATATTCGGCTATTGCAAGGACCACCCAAATGGCGCAATCGCTGTCGGTTATTTTATAAATTGGTTGAGATTAAGCAATGTGCCGAAATAATAGCGTGCCGTGCGTTTTCCCAATTCAGTGACAACAACGCCGCCTTCGGTTTTTTCCAAGACGCCTGCTTCGACCATTTTGTTGACCCATCTATCGGCATTACGGCGCGAACGGATAAACGGATATTTGCTCAATTGTCGAATGGAAACCGGCTTGTCGTGAACGAATAAAATCGCACCCATGAACACCGCTTCAATATTGTTACCAAATGTGCCAACGGTTGGCCCGGAAATCTCGAGCCATTTTTCAGCTGCCTTACGCAATGTATCATCATCAAAATACATAGCTTCAGTGTAACCCTAACTGGGGGCGTATTACCATGCGCAAATTGCGCATGGGCACAATGCCCATCTTTTTTATTTTTCGTGCGCGGCTAGCGTAATGAGTGGCGGGCGCGCAGCTCCGGTTATTTGGGGCTCATAAAACCCGCTCACTTTGAGTAATTCAGTTGAGAGGGAAATATCATGTTTCAAAAGTTCTTTTCTAAAATGAAACCGATCGGCTTTGCCTTGGGCGCATTGATGCTGTTGCCAAGCTTGGCGCAGGCGCAAGCCATATGGGTCGATTACGGTCTGGTGATGAAGCCCGGTTCACAAACCAAAGCAGAAGCCGCGGTTGACCGATATTTTGGCAATAGCAAATTTGAAGGTCTGGCTATTTTCAATAATACATTGATTAACGGCCCGAGCCCACAAACCCATAATCTGGCTTTGGTTTATAAAGATTTCGCCAGTTTTGAATCATCGCGCCAGGCTTTGATGAACACACCGGCGCAGCAAAGCTTTTTGCAAACCATGTTTGCCAATGGCAATGTGTTGACGGAAACCGTCTATTCCCATGTCGCAGGCTGGGGGCAGACCGCACAAGAAGGCACGCAATATATCGGCTTTGCGATGCAGGTCAGCAATCCCAAACGCTATGTCAAATTGCTCGATGAATATTCACAAGCACCGGGCAATGCGACCGAAATTTCGGGCATTGATTTGTTCCAAGTCATCGCAGGCGGCTCACCCGGCATCACCCATGTGGCGGTGATTGCGGTGGCCAATCGGGCCGATTTTTTGCAGCGTTATGCGAGCCCGGATTTTGCCAAATTTCTGAAAGATTTCGGCAAAGCGCGCAAAGTCTTGGGCGTCATCTATTCGGACAATTTGAGCTTTAACGGTCCTCTGGACCTTAAAAGTATTCGCTAGGGTCCTCCCGACAACAGCGAACCCGAGGGTAGGGGCAGTCATTGGCTGCCCCTATTCAGTTTAGGGCTTTTGCATTAATTCGATGAGCACGCCGCCCATATCTTTGGGATGCACGAAAATAATCGGTGTGCCATGCGCGCCAATGCGCGGCTCGCCCAAAACGCGCGCGCC
Source organism: Alphaproteobacteria bacterium (assembly GCA_965657665.1). Classification (GTDB taxonomy): domain Bacteria; phylum Pseudomonadota; class Alphaproteobacteria; order RS24; family RS24; genus UBA8337. Next base: position 2,911 of record CBFHPF010000073.1, read on the forward strand.
TTTTTCAACCATCTCATCGCGCGCAGCCAGCAAGTCATCCACTTCAAAGCAAATATGATGCTGTCCGCCTTCAGGATTGTTTTTCAAAAAACCGGCAATCGGGCTTTTCTCATCAATCGGCTCGATAAGCTCAATTTGGCTGTTCGGCACATCGACAAAGCACACCCAAACGCCTTGCTCTTCCATTTTAAACTTTTCATGGATTTTGGTGGCGCCCAGCACATCGCGGTAAAGGGCAACAGATTTTTCAATAGAGGGCGTGGCAACGCCGACATGGTTTAAACGGCAAATCATATTATGCTCCTTCAGTGTCGCGGTTTTGGCTGCCGGTCAGCTTCATAAAGACGGTTTCCAATTCGGCCCCTTGGGTGTCCAAATCGGCAATCTCAATTCCGGCATTTTGTACGGCGGCAAGCACTGCGCCGGCTTGCATAACGCCCGGATTATATTGCACGGCCAAGCGGCCATCTTCGCGCAAGTTGCAAGCCGCGCCGGTCACTTGCGGCGCAGCCGTTATGGCGGTGGCAGGGCGAATAAGCAGGGTTTTATTGTCAATTTGGGTCAGCAGATTTTGCGTCGTGTCGCAGGCCACCAAATTGCCTTGGTCGATAATGGCGATGGTGTCGCACAGCTCTTCGGCTTCTTCCAGATAATGCGTGGTCAGCACAATGGTCACACCGGCTTCATTTAGCTGCAGCACATAATCCCATAATTGGCGGCGCAATTCGATATCGACACCGGCGGTCGGCTCGTCCAGCACCAGCACAGGCGGATTATGCACAAGGGCTTTGGCAACCAGCAATCGCCGCCGCATGCCGCCCGAAAGCGTGCGCGCATAGGCATCCATTTTATCGTCCAGCCCCATGGCTTTTAAAATATCCAATGTGCGACGTTGGCTTTTCGGCACGCCATACATGCCCGCTTGCAATTCCATAATTTCGCCGGGGGTGAAAAACGGGTCAATCGACAGCTCTTGCGGCACTATGCCGATAGAGGCGCGCGCTTGACGCGGATTTTTGTCAATATCGAAGCCCCAAATGGAGGCCGAGCCTTCGGTTTTCACAACCATGCCGGCAAGAATATTGATAAAGGTCGACTTGCCCGCGCCATTCGGCCCCAACAGGCCGAAAATCGACCCGCGCGGCACATTTAGATCAATGCCGCTCAGGGCTTTTTTCTCCGGCGCATTGCCGTTGGCTTTATAGGTTTTTTTGAGGCCACGGGCGCTCAGGGCAAATTCTGTCATATTGCTTTTTCACCTCGTTCTCAAATTTCAATTGATAATCGGCATGAGAATTTCGCCGCGCTTATCGCTATCTGTATGGTTATCTCTGTGTCTAGCATTTTTGTTCTGGGGAATAAATCGGCAAAAATGCTTTTGCCCTCGTCTATGCGGGGGCGGCTTTGCTAAAGTGAGGCGATTCTTCGGTTCATCCGGGGGCATCTTACGCGAAAACCCAAAAGGACATTTTATGGCAGGCGCAGCGCTCGGCAAAAACGATCATCTCTATTTGGTAGACGGCTCGGGATATATTTTCCGCGCTTATCATGCCCTGCCGCCGTTAACGCGCAAGTCTGACGGCCTGCCGGTCGGCGCGGTGTCGGGCTTTTGCAATATGCTGGTCAAGCTGCTCAACGATATGGGTGCGGAAGGCACGCCGACCCATTTGGCGGTGATTTTTGACGCTTCGGGCAAAAGTTTTCGCAATGAGATTTACTCTGAATATAAAGCGCATCGCCCACCGGCACCGGAAGATTTAGTGCCGCAATTTCCGCTGGTGCGCGAGGCGGTGCGCGCGTTTGATATTCCGGCTATTGAGCTGGCCGGTTTTGAGGCTGATGATTTAATCGCCAGCTATGCGGTGGAAGCGGCGCGCCAAGGTGCGCGGGTGACGATTGTCTCATCGGATAAGGATTTGATGCAATTGGTCGGCAATGGCATTGATATGGTCGATACGATGAAAGACAAGTTTATCGGCCCTGATGAGGTGGTTGAAAAATTTGGCGTCGCGCCCAATCGCGTTATCGATGTGCAGGCCTTGGCGGGCGACAGTGCCGATAATGTGCCGGGGGTGCCGGGCATTGGTATTAAAACCGCCGCGCAGTTGATTGAAGAATATGGCGACCTCGACACGCTGTTGGCGCGGGCTGAAGAAATTAAACAAAATAAACGCCGCGAAAATCTCATCGAATTTGCCGAGCAAGCGCGCATTAGTCGCGAGCTGGTTACTTTGCGCCAAGACGCGCCCATGCCGGTTGATTTGGCTGATATGGCGATGGCACCACCGACCGGCGACAAGCTTATCGGCTTTGCTAAAGCGATGGAATTTAACTCGCTGACCAAAAGATTGGCCGAGCGTTATGGCTGGCAGGTAGATGATTATGCCGCCAGTGATGCGCTGGCGGCGGATGATGCGCCGCCGCCTGAGGCGAGCAATGCCACAAATCAAAGCGGCTATTGCCCCCTGCCTGCCGCCATGCCGCCAATTGATAAAGCGGCTTATCAGCACATTGACGATGAGGCGGGTTTGCTACATTGGCTGGCGCGCGCGCACACAACCGGCGTGTTGGCGATTGATACCGAAACCGACGGGCTGGATGCGATGCAGTGTCGTCTGGTGGGTGTGTCTTTGGCGGTGGCACCGGGTGAGGCGGCTTATATGCCGTTGCAGCACGGCGCGGGCGATGGTTTGGATTTTGGTGATGGCGCGCCGAAGCAGTTGGATATGAAAACCGCTTTGGCGGCATTGGCACCGGTTTTGGCTGACCAAGCAGTGTTGAAAATTTTGCAAAACGCCAAATTTGATGTGCAGATTTTGCAACGTCATGGGCTGGCGGTCACTCCGTTTGATGACACTATGTTGATGTCTTATGCGCTGGATGCGGGCAATCACGGGCATGGCATGGATGAGTTGTCGCAAAAATATCTTGGCCATGCGCCGATACCGATTAAAGAGCTTTTGGGCAGTGGCAAAAGCCAGATTACTTTTGACCAAGTGCCATTAGATAAGGCGGTTGAATATGCCGCTGAAGATGCCGATATCACGTTGCGGCTGTGGCAACACTTAAAGCCGCGCCTTGTGAGCGAGCATATGATGGCGCTTTATCAAGCCACTGAGCGACCGCTTGTGCCGGTGCTGCAGCATATGGAAGCGCAAGGCATTATGGTTGACCGGGCTGTGCTGTCGCGCTTGTCGGGCGAGTTCGCGCAAAAAATGGCTGCGATGGAAGCCGAGATTTATGAGCGCGCCGGTGAAAGCTTTAATATTGCCAGCCCCAAACAATTGGGCGAGATATTATTCGATAAAATGGGACTGCCGGGCGGCAAGAAAACCAAAACCGGCGCTTGGGGCACCGGCGCTGAAGTGCTTGAGGGTATTGTAGCGGAAGGCGGGGGTGCTGGGGGCGGTGCGCCGGATGGTGTGGCCTTGGCGCAAGCCGTGTTGAATTGGCGCGGTCTGGCGAAATTAAAATCAACCTATACCGATGCGCTGCCTGATTATATTCATCCCGAAACAGGGCGCGTACATACGTCTTATTCATTGGCGGCCACCACGACGGGGCGGTTGTCATCGTCTGAGCCGACTTTGCAAAATATCCCGATACGCACAGAAGACGGGCGGCGTATTCGCACGGCATTTGTGGCCGCTGATGGCAATCAATTGGTCAGTGCCGATTACAGTCAGATTGAGCTGCGCGTGCTGGCGCATATGGCGGATATTGCGGCGTTGAAAAATGCGTTTCAAAACGGCGATGACATTCACGCCATGACGGCGTCTGAAATGTTTAATGTGCCCATGGCGGATATGACGCCAGAAGTGCGCCGCCGCGCCAAGGCGATTAATTTCGGCATTATTTACGGTATTTCGGCTTTCGGTCTGGCTAATCAGCTGGGCATTTCGCGCGGTGAAGCCAGCGATTACATCAAAGCCTATTTTGAAAAATTCCCGGGCATTAAAGATTATATGGAGCATGTGAAGGCCGAGGCGAAAGCGCAAGGCTATGTCTCTACGCTGTTCGGGCGCAAAGTGCATTTGCGCGAGATTAATGCGAAAATTCCGGCGCGTCGTGCGTTTGCTGAGCGCGCTGCGATTAACGCGCCAATTCAGGGCACAGCGGCCGATATTATTCGCCGCGCCATGGTGCAAATGCCCGCCGCGCTAGAGAATGCCGGTCTGGGCGAGGCCAAAATGCTGCTGCAAGTGCATGATGAGCTTATTTTTGAAGCGCCGCGCGATATTTGCGACAAATTAATCGACACT
>CBFHPF010000074.1:0-6854 GCA_965657665.1 Alphaproteobacteria bacterium
TGTCCAATAAAACGCATTGGCGGCGCGCCATTCGGCCTCCGCCTCAGCCAAAGCAGCTTGCACAGTGGCACGACGCGCCAAGGGTTTTTGCGTACCGGCGGGCGTTTTGGCATTGGCAAAGCTTAAAAAATCATCCAAAGCGGCGCGCGCATTACCCAAAGCAACCGCGCCAATACCGCTCGCCAATAGGCCGAAATAAGGCATTTTATAAAGCGCCGATTTTGGCCAAGGGGTATCCGCTGTGATGGAAAAACTATGCGCTTGCGGCACGCGAATTTTGACCGCCTCAACATCGCCCGAAGATGTGCCACACAAGCCCATTGTATGCCAATTATCATGCTTAATCAGCGCCGCAACGGGCAGCAATACCAGCCGCATTTCCGGCGTTTTTTGGCTTTTTTCATCATCTGAAACAGTATCCGGAGCACCATCTGAAATAATCCGACAACCAAGGCCAATAATATCCGCATTGGCCGAGCCGGATGCCCACGCCCAACGGCCTGAAACAATATAATCATCGCCGTCAACCTGCGCCGTACCATTGGGTGCAAAAATCCCGCAAGCAATATTTTCTTCGCCGGCAAATAAATCAGCCGCTGTTTCGGGTGCCACATAAGCCGCGCCGATTGAGGCGGTGGAGCCGATCATTGACACCCACGCGCTGGCCGCATCAAACCGCGCCAAATGAAAAAGCCGCGCATTGGCACTTATCGGGTCGTGCTGCGGCCCACCAATATCTTGCGGCACATATAATGAAAACATGTCAGCTCGCGCCATTTGACGCGCCAAGGCTGACGGCACGGCGCGCGCAGCTTCAATGGTTTCAGCCGCCTCGGCGGCGGCAGCACATATTGCGGAAAACTTGTCGTCACCAATGTGGTGGAAATCAACGGCCTCACTCATGCCGAAAGCGTGGCACAAATCATGCTCTTTGTGCAAGGGCGCGAGAGCGGCTTAAGTGACATCGATATAGATCGGCGCATGATCGGACGGGCGTTCCCATCCGCGCGCATCACGCAACACACCGTAATCTGTCACCCGCGGCGATAAATCCGGCGTCACCCAAATATGGTCCAACCGGCGACCGCGATCAGACGCCGCCCAATCGCGCGCCCGATAACTCCACCAGCTATAAAGTTTTTCTTCCGGTGGCACAAAACGGCGTGCCACATCATCCCACTCAAAACTGGCTTGCAGTTTTGCCAAAGCCTTAATTTCAATCTCAGTATGGCTAACGACATTTTTCAATTGCTTGGACGACCACACATCATGCTCGCCCGGCGCAATATTTAAATCGCCCAAAAGAACCGAGGCGGGCGGATTTTTTTCAGCCGCTTCAGCCGCAAAAATCTTGGTCATTTGGCTCAGGAATTTCAGCTTATGGTCAAATTTTTCATTTACCTTGCGGTCCGGCTCATCGCCGCCTGCCGGTACATAAAAATTATGGATGGCGACCGGTGTGCCATTTGCTTCAATCACGGTCTTCATATGGCGACCATCTTGTTTGCCGCAAAAATCGACATAATCACTGTCGATAATCGGCAGTTTTGATAGTGTCGCCACACCATGATAGCCCTTGATGCCATTTTTCGCGATATGCGTGAAACCGGCTTTTTTAAAGGCTTTTTCCGGAAAACTATCGTTCGGACATTTGGTTTCCTGCAAGCAAATCACATCCGGCTTCAGCTGCTTCATCAGCTCAAGTACCAGCGGCTCGCGCAGCCGCACTGAATTAATATTCCAAGAAACAATACGCATCAAAAACCATCTTTCTGCATTAATTTATCCCGTCCACTTTGTGCTCTCATATCCGCTTAAGTAATGTGTTAGGCCAATGCGCCTCAGAAATCAAAGCGAGAAAACCGGCGCGAAAATCAAAATAAGTTGAGCGTCCGGCCGGTCAGGGCAAGCGGCCAACGGCCCAGCTCAAACAAGCGATACTTCAACAAAAGCGGGTGGTTGAGCGCTTCTTCACCAATTGTCATGTCTTCATATATGGCGGCTTGAACCGCTGCTGCCAGCAAAGCCAAAGCGCCGCCATGCGCCGCCTGTTGCGCCGCACCAACGGCCAAATCGCGAATGGCGTCCGGCGCTTCATCAGCCATCATCAGCGCTTCATCGACCATTTCAGGCACTAAATCAGCCAGTTGCGCTGCCAAATGCGCCAGCATAACACCCAAGCCTTCTTCGCTGACCGCACCCATAACCTCATCGACCAAAGCAGCCCGCAATTGCTCCTCGGCTTCCCATGCCTCGGTGTTTAAATCGAGACTGGCCGATGCATCCAGCGCGTCATCCCAATCGGGTACGCCGATCGCATCCGCATCGGGAAAACCCAAGCCATCCAAATATGCGCGCGCGACTTTTTGCGTATCATCATCGAGCGGCTCGCCCAACTCGGCGAACCAACGTGCCCGCACAGCACGCTCGGTAAATTCACGCACCACAGATAAAAGCGGAATTTCAGACTCCAAGGCTAATAGACTGTCGGCATCGGGTTGCCAATCGGCATCCAAATCGACGCCCATTCCTTCATCCAACTCGCTATCATCGCCGCGCATGGGCATTACTCCTCATTATCTTCATCATAATCGACGGCGAATAAGCGCTCATCCAGCTTGGCCTGCACATTAATTTCGCTTAGCCATAAGCGCGTCACGAGGTTTTGCGCGTCAACCAATTGCCAGCCATATAGCGTCATATCGGGCTTGGCAAAATAAAGCGTTGCTTGACCGGGCGTGGCCTCTTCGGGGTCGCGCAAGGTAATTGCCCATGCCGCCTCATTTTGTGTCGCGTCAATAATCATCGCCGCGCGCAAACCGGAAGCAACGGCTTGGCGAATAAGCCCCAATGGTGTCAGGCCGACCGGCAACCAATTCGGTTCAGCGCGAGGGCGCTCTTGCACGGCGATGAAATTATCTTTCACTGTGATGACCGGCCCGCCCCCATCATAAGAAAAGCGCAATCGAGACGGCCACTGCATGTGATAGCTGCCGCGCAAATCCGTGCCATTGGCTTGTCGCTGGGCAAAACGTCCGCTTTGTGGCGGCAAATTTTGCAGCGCATTATTTATCCGCGTCAAAACCTCGGTACTGATTTGCGGGAACGCCTCTTCGGCTTGCGCTGAGGGCACAGAAATAAAAGCCGCGAAAAAAACCAGGGCCGACAAAAAAGCTGCGCAGTGAACACCGATAGGCCGGCGGCTTTTTGGTGGCTTTTGTCTGCTTCGGAGCATTTTAAAGGTCACGGTAAGGGTCAATGTTTGCCAACCAAAATTTCACGCTTACCGGCATGATTGGGGGGGCTGATAACCCCTTGCTCTTCCATTTGTTCAATCAGCCGCGCGGCACGGTTATAGCCGATTTGCAAGCGGCGCTGCACATAAGACGTTGAGGCGCGGCCATCGCGCGTCACAATCGCCACAGCCTGGTCATATAAATTATCGCCGGACGGCTCACCTAAATCAGGGCTTTCTTCCGGCTCAGCCGTTACTTGCTCAATATAATGCGGCGCCCCTTGAGACTTCAAAAAGGTGACGACTTTTTCGACTTCTTCATCCGAGACAAACGGCCCATGCACACGCTGCACACGCGAACCGACGCCCATATACAGCATGTCGCCTTGACCCAATAATTGCTCCGCACCCTGCTCGCCCAATACGGTGCGGCTGTCAATTTTAGACGTCACTTGAAACGAAATACGGCTTGGGAAATTGGCTTTAATCGTGCCGGTAATCACATCAACCGAAGGGCGCTGTGTCGCCGTAATGAGATGCACACCGGCGGCCCGCGCCATTTGTGCCAAACGCTGCACAGCCGCCTCAATGTCTTTGCCCGCCACCATCATCAAATCAGCCATCTCATCAATCACCACGACAATAAACGGCAGCACTTCCGGCTGAATGTTTTCTTCTTCAAAAATCGCCTCGCCGGTTTCCGGGTCAAATCCGGTTTGCACTCGCCGTGTCAATGTCTCGCCGGTTTTTTGTGCCTCACGCATGCGCTCGTTAAAGCCGTCAATATTGCGCACGCCGATTTTGGCCATTTTGCGATAACGGTTTTCCATTTCCTGCACGACCCATTTCAGTGCAACAACGGCTTTTTTCGGCTCAGTGACCACCGGCGCCAATAAATGCGGAATGCCGTCATAAACCGATAATTCCAGCATTTTCGGATCAACCAGAATAAGCCGACATTGCTCAGGCGTGAGACGATATAATAAAGACAATATCATTGTGTTAATGCCGACCGATTTACCCGAGCCGGTTGTGCCGGCAACCAGCAAATGCGGCATGCGCGCCAAATCAGCCATCACCGGTGCACCACCAATATCTTTGCCCAGCGCCATAGCCAGCTTGTTTTTCGGGCTTTCAAATTCAGCCGCCGATAATAATTCGCGCAATGACACCAATTCGCGCGACTGATTGGGCAGTTCAATACCGATAACATTGGCACCGGGCACTGGCGCAACCCGCGCCGACACAGCACTCATCGAGCGCGCAATATCATCGGCAAGCCCGACCACACGCGATGAGCGCACACCGGCTGCCGGTTCCAATTCATATAAAGTGACAACCGGCCCGGGGCGCACTTTGCCGATTGTGCCCTTAATGCCAAAATCAGCCAGCACGGTTTCCAGCATACGCGCATTGGCCTCCAACGCATCTTTCGACAAAGTCATGGCAGGCTTTTGCGGCTTATATTCGTCCAGCAAAGTCAAGGGCGGCAATTTATGCGCGCCGCCATCATTATCAAAAGCGAGGCTCGGTTGCGCCTCAGCCTTGGCGCGGCGGCTGGGCTTTGGTTTGGCTTTCGGGGTCGTGACCTCAACGCTTGGTGTGCTTGGCGTGCTCATTGTGCTTGGCGCATTTGCTGCATCGCTATTAATTTCGCCAGCAAAAGGCGCGTCATTATTGGCCGCTTGAGGCTCGACTTCGGGGGCGGGGCCACGCGCAAAACGTGCGCGCCATGACGATAAATGCTGCGCCAATGTGGCTACGCGCAAGCGAAGCGCAAGTGGCGACTTATCATCTTCAGACAGAGCGGATAATGGCGCAGCTGTGCGTAACGACCCTATTTTTTGTGGCATTTTTTGCGGCAACGAAACCGCGAAGCGGGCAATTTTCGAAAGCCCGACCCAACCGGCGCGCACCAAACCGGCCGCATACAGACCGGCCATAAGACCGATGAGCGCGAACAGCGCGGCCAAACTCAATTCCACCTCACGGGTTGGATAATAAGTCGCCGCAGCAAAAATCGCCTCTAATGCATCGGCCAATAATTGCCCAACTGCACCGCCTGGAAACGGCTCATAAGGCGACGCTTCACGCCCGCCCAAAGCCAAGCCAAGAGCAAAAAACAACGGCGCCGATACAGCCGCGATAAATCGCCAATTGGGATGCGGTAATTGACGACCGATAAACTGCCGCGCTGCCCGCGCCGCCACCGGTAACAAGACCAACCAGACAGCCAGCCCCATAAGCTGCATCGCCATATCGGCCAAAAACGCGCCCGGGCGACCCAGCCAGTTTTGCGGTGTCGCACCACTGCTGGTATTGAGGCTGGCATCTTGTGCATCAAAACCCAAAACCGCGAGCGCCATATAAAAACACGCCGCCAATATAAAAGCCGCGCTCAGCCTTTGCCATATCAAAGCAACCAGCCGCTTGAGGCGCGGCCATAATTCATGGCGCAGATAAGCCCGCCAACTCATTGCGCCGCCGCCCGTTCAGCAAAACCATGCGCATCGAGGGTTTTTTTCAGCCGCGCAAGTGCTTGCTCGGTTTCGCTCAACGGCGCCACCAAAGCGACGCGAATATAATCATGGCCGATATTCAGGGCTTTATTATCGCGCATAGTATCTTGTGTCAGATAGGCCCCGGGCAAAACCTTCAATCCATCAGCCTGCCATAATGTTTTGGCAGCTTCTTCGCCATTGCCGGTTTTCAGCCAGAGAAAAAATCCGCCCTGCGGGCGATAAAAGCCATAAGCGTCGCCGAATATTTTCTCAGCAACATCGATTTTTGCGCGATAGGCGGCGCGGTTTTCAACCACATGCGCATCATCACGCCACGCACTGGCGGCGGCAGCCAAAGACGGCAAAGGCGTTTGCGGACCGGCCACCATGCGCAATTTATGAAACGCCGCCATCGCGCTGGCGCCACCGGTCACCAACCCGGAGCGTAGGCCTGCCAAATTGGACCGCTTGGACAAAGAATGAAAAACCAAAACCGGCGCGTCATTGCCGCCCTCAGCTTGCAGGACCTCTAAGATAGATGGCGGCGGGCCGGCGGCATTATCTTCGTCGTAAATTTCGCTATAGCACTCATCGACCAGCAATAAAAAACCGTGCTGCTTGGCCAGCTGATAAGCCTTTTTAAGATAATCCAGAGACGCAATCGCCCCTTGCGGATTGGCGGGCGAGCATAAATAAACCGCGCGTAAACGCGCCAATTCCTCAGCCCTCAACGCCGTCAAATCGGGTAGGAAATTATTTTCCTGCGGCGCGTCCAGATAAAGCGGTTGCGCTCCGGCTGCGACAGCCGCGCTGGCATAGACTTGATAAAACGGATTGGGCATGGCCATCAGGCCATTCTTTTTTTGCGGGGCCAATTGGGCGGCGAGGAACAAGCCCTCGCGTGTGCCGGATAGCGGCAGAACTTGCGTTTCACCCGATAAAAAATCAGCCGCCAGATGAAACCGCCGCGACAACCATCCGCGGGCTGCGTCTTGCCAGTCATCCGTGCCACCAATCGGCGGATAGCGACCATAATCAGACGCTGGTGCATTTTTCAAAATATCGACAGCAAAAGACGGCGGCGCATGCTGCGGCTCACCCAAGGCCAGAGAGACGGG
>CBFHPF010000075.1:0-6814 GCA_965657665.1 Alphaproteobacteria bacterium
GCATGACATATTCAAAAGTAATGCGCTTGGCGTTGGAAAGCCCCGGCCAATTGCGGCACGCCTCCAATAAATCGGCAATCGGATATTTTTTATTCAACGGCACTAACTCATTGCGCAACTCGTCGCGCACGGCATGCAGCGAGATGGCCAGCATGACACCGGTTTTATCGCCAATGGGCGGGATTTCCGGCACCACGCCCGAGGTTGATAGGGTGATGCGCCGCTTTGACAGGCTGAGCCCGTCGCCATCGCTCATCACATTCAACGCATCGGCCACATTATCGCTATTATAAAGCGGCTCGCCCATGCCCATCAGCACCACATTGGTCACTTTGCGGCGGTCGCTATTGGCTTGGCTATCGCCCCAATCTTGCAAATCATCGCGCGCCGCTACCATTTGGCCAACAATCTCGGCACAGCTTAAATTGCGTACCAGTTTTTGCGTGCCGGTATGGCAGAAGCGGCAAGTTAACGTGCAGCCGACTTGGCTGGAAACACATAAGGTGCCGCGGTCCATTTCGGGGATGTAAACCGTCTCAACCAATTGCCCGTCAGCCAATTTGAAGAGATATTTGCGCGTGCCGTCTTCAGAATATTGCGCATCAGCAACCTCCAGACGGGCCAACGAATAATTTTCAGCCAAGGTCGTGCGCAGCTCTTTGGAAATGTCGCTCATCGCGTCCCAATCGGTTGCGCCGCGGGCATAAAGCCAGCTCCAAAGCTGGTTGACCCGCATATTGAGCTGTTTTTCGGCCACACCGGCTGACGCCAGTTCTTGGCGTAAAGCCGCGCGCGATAAGCCGACCAGACTGGTTTTTTCGCTCGTGTTTTCCATAAACAGGTTTTACGGGGCGGGGCAGGCCGCGTCCAGCGCGTTCATTGCCGCGGTGACGCCGCGCAAAGAATAGCTGTCCGTGGTTAATGTGCCGCGCGCCGAGGTGGCTTTGAAAATCAATTCACTACCGCGCTTCATCGCTGTAACGAGGCGGGGCTGGTCGTCTAGATTTTGCAGCCAAGACCATGCATCGGCCCCGCTCTGCACTTGCACGCCGGTAAAAAATGCATATTCATCGCTGCCCACTTGGGCAAAAGGTTTTGAGCTGGCGGAAATCGGATAACCGGTATTTACCGATATTTCATTGCGCACACCCTGTCCGGGTCGGTGCGAAATGGTGAAAAATATATCACCGCGTTTAACGTTGCGCGGTTGGCTGCGTTGCGGTTCGCCAACAATATAGCAATGCTGCGCTGCGCCGCTGCCGTCGACAAATAGCCGCCAAGATGAAAATGTGTTGACCGGCTCGCCGGCCGCTTGCGCGGTCGATAGGGGTGCCAGTGCCGCCAAACTGCCCGATAGGGCCACAAAACCTATGAAAAAAGCTCTTATAGACATATTTTTAACCTAATCTGATTTGCCGCCTTGCGCCAGTGCTTGCTTTATCAATGACAATAGCGTTTACTGAAATTGCGCACTGCTTATCCGTGCGCGTAACAGAGGTCTCAAGACCATGCCTAGCAGCGGCCAGAACATCGGGTCCGCGCGTAACGAGGATGATACGGAGAAGGCGAAAGGCCGCGTTGAAGCGGAACATTTTGCCGGCCTCATCGAGTCGATCGCCGAAACCAAAAACCGCGACGCGTTCGCGGCACTCTTCGCGCATTTTGCGCCTCGCCTTAAGGGCTATCTTATGCGTCTTGGTGCCAATGAGGGCCAAGCCGAAGAAGTAGCGCAAGAGGCGATGCTGACAGTGTGGCGTAAAGCTCAATTATACGACCGCAAAAAAGCCGCCGCGTCGACATGGATTTTTACCATTGCGCGCAATCGGCGTATTGACTTATTGCGGCGGCAAAAATTTCCTGAAATTGATGCCAATGATCCGGTTTTAGTGCCGGATATGCCGACCCCGCCTGATGAAGAAGTCATCAGCGCACGGCAAGATATTCAAGTGCGCACGGCGCTTGATAAATTGCCGCCCGAACAGCGCGAATTGGTGCGTTTGGCGTTTTATAATGGCTGGTCGCACTCAAAAATAGCCGCCGATACAAATCTGCCTTTGGGCACGGTTAAATCGCGCTTGCGGTTGGCATTTTCGCGGCTGCGCAATGAGTTGGAAGGGCGGCTGTAAAACCTCCCTGATTAATGGCGGCTTAAGCTGCCCGCTTTAATTAGGGCGTATATTGCGGTCCGCTCACCCCGCCCGGCATAATCGGCCGGTCGGCAAATCGCCCCAAGCTTTGAATACGGTCATACATCACCACCGCACCGGCAATTTGCACATTGATACAAAACTTGCTGGGAATGCGAATAATATGGTCGCATTTGGCGCGCATTTCGGGCGATAAATCACCGCGCTCCGGCCCCATCACATAAGCCGCGCAGCGCGGATGGGTAAAGCTTGGCAGGTCAATCGCGTCGTCCAGCAATTCGACCCCGACAATCTGACATTTTTTCGGCAACAGCATATCTTCCGGCGTATCCCAATCATACCACGGCACTTCGTTTTGCGTGCGCGAAGTATCAGAGCGCGCATCGCGCAACCGGTAATGGGCGTTAATGGTAAATACGAAAGCCGCGCCGAAAGCATGCGCTGAGCGTACCAAATTGCCCATATTCATCGGCTTGGAGGCACCTTCTATGCCAATGGCGAAATAGCCTTTCATAATAAACTCCGTCTTCGTGTCATCTTCGGCTCATCTGAGGCTAAATATGCGTCGCATAATTTGCGCCTTCCTCATTTTGCGCTTTTCTCCATTTTGCGCTTTGCTTTGCCGATGGCTGGCTTATGATGGCCACCATGTTACGAAAGGCCTCGGCAAAAATAAACCGCCCTTATGTGCTGTTTTACTCGAGGCGCTCAAGAAAATAGGGAGAGACCAATGAAAGCCGTTTTATGTAAAGAATTTGGGCCACCGGAAAGCTTGGTGGTTGAAGATATCGCTTCACCTGAGCCGGGCCCCGGCGAAGTTGTGCTGGATGTGCATGCAGCCGCGGTTAATTTTCCTGATGTTCTGATTATTCAAAACAAATACCAGTTCAAGCCGCCTCTGCCATTTGCGCCCGGCGGCGAAGTGGCCGGTGTTGTCTCCAAGCTGGGTGAGGGTGTTAAGAACCTCAAAATCGGCGACCGCGTCATCGGCTCATGCGGCCATGGCGGTTATGTTGAAGAGCTGGCGATTAATGAGGCGGCGTGCATTCCGGTGCCTGATGAAATGGATTTGCAGACCGCCTCTGCTTTGGTGCTGACTTACGGCACATCGCATTATGGCCTGAAAGATCGCGCCAAACTGAAAGCCGGTGAAACGCTTTTGGTGATGGGTGCCGCCGGTGGTGTGGGCCTTGCTGCAGTTGAGCTTGGCAAAGCGATGGGCGCAAAAGTGATTGCGGCTGCTTCAAGCCAAGAAAAGCTGGATGTGTGTGTCGAGCATGGCGCGGATGAGACCATTCTCTACCCGACCGGCAAGCTGGACCGCGAACAGCAAAAAGCTTTTTCAGATGCGATTAAAGCGAAAACCGACGGTCAAGGCGCTGATGTGATTTACGACCCGATTGGCGATGATTATGCCGAGCCGGCTTTGCGGGCGATTAATTGGGAAGGGCGTTATTTGGTTATCGGTTTTGCCGCCGGTGATATTCCGAAAATCCCGCTCAATCTGGCGCTGTTGAAAAGCTGTCAAATTGTCGGCGTGTTTTGGGGCGCGTTCACCATGCGAGACCCGAAAGGCAATGAGGCCAATCTGCAAGAGCTGATGGACATGTATAAAGCCGGCACAATTCGCCCGCATATTTCCGATAAGTTTCCGCTCGAGCAAGCCGCCGATGCGCTCAATAAAATGGCCAATCGCGAGGTCAAAGGTAAGGTAATTTTAACCACCGACCGCAGCGAAGGATAATTTATGTCGACCGCCACTGATGCGATGCCGCCAATGGCGGTCGATAATCGCCGCGCCGCTTTATGGTTGCTGGCCTCTGCTACATTATTCACCTTTACCGGCGTTTTGGTGAAATGGCTGGGCCAGACTTTGCACCCGTTTGAGATATCCTTCTTTCGGGCGCTTGTCGCATTAGCGGTGATTTTACCGATTTTTGCCCGTACCGGCGGTTTATTGGCGGGCATGAAAACACAAATTCCTCTGTTGCAACTGACCCGTGGTGTGGTTGGCTCAGTGGCCATGTTTTTGGGCTTTTATGCGATTGTCGCTTTGCCTTTGGCGGAAGCCCAAGCCATCAGCTTTTCGCGCAATTTATTTTTAGTGCCGCTGGCGGCGTTCTTTTTATCAGAAGTGATCGGTGTGCGCCGCGCTGTGGCGGCGGGTGTCGGCTTTATCGGCGTGATTATCATGCTACGCCCGGGCATGGGTGAAAACTCTTTGGGGTTGGTGCTCAGCCTTGGCGCAATGGCGGCTTTGGGGCATGCGTTTTTGGTCGCGCTGGCAACTGTGTTGGTCAATATCGCCTCGCGTTATGACGGGTCAGTAACTTTGATGTTTTACACCAATACCGTTTCGCTGAGCCTGATTGCTGTGCCGACTTATTTTGTTTGGCAAACCCCGACTTGGCCAGAATTGGCGATGCTGGTTGCGATGGGTGTGTTGGCGACCATTTCGCATAATTGTTTCATTCGCGCTTTTGCATTGGGTGAGGCCAGCGCCATTGCGCCGGTGGATTATTCGCGCTTGGTTTTTGCCGCCTTGGCGGGCTGGATTATTTTTGCCGATGTGCCGGATATTTATACTGTTTTGGGCGCCAGCATTATTGTCGCTTCGAGCTTTTATATTGTCCGCCGCGAAGCGCAAGCGGCTAAAAAAGAAGCGCAAGCCTCCAAAAAAGAGGCGCAAGCCGCTAAAAAAGCCGAAGCCGCATCCGCTATAAAGTGACGCGAAGCCGCATTGCTGAGAAGCTGCTTGTCAGTTTGTGAGCGACTGATTAAGGTTCACGCATCTGGGAGCATGATTACAGGAGATAGGTATGAAACTCGATTCCAATATTACCGCCATTATCACTGGCGGCGCGTCTGGCCTCGGCGAAGCAACAGCTCGTTTGCTGGCTGAAAAAGGCGTAAAGGTCGGCATTTTTGACATGAACGAAGAAAAAGGCGAAGCGGTTGCCAAGGAACTGGGCGGCACATTTGCCAATGTAAATGTGACATCTGACGAACAGGTCGATGCCGGTTTTGCCAAAATTCGCGAAAGCCTTGGCCAAGAGCGCATTTTGATTAACTGCGCCGGTACCGGCAATGCAGTGAAAACAGCCTCACGCAATAAAGAGACTGGCGAGGTCAATCACTTCCCGCTCGATGCGTTTAATCTCATCATTCAAATTAATCTGGTCGGCACATTTCGTTGCATCGCCAAATCAGCAGCCGGCATGATGACGCTGGACCCGCTGGAATGCGGCGACCGCGGTGCGATGGTCAACACTGCGTCTGTTGCGGCTGAAGACGGTCAAATCGGTCAGGCTTCATATTCGGCTTCTAAAGCCGGCGTGGTCGGCATGACATTGCCGATTGCCCGTGACTTGTCACGCGAAGGTATTCGGGTGAACACTATTTTGCCGGGTATTTTTGATACGCCGCTGCTGGCCGGTGCGCCCGATAATGTGCGCCAAGCGCTGGGCGCGATGGTGCCTTATCCGTCACGCCTCGGCATGCCGGAAGAATATGCCAAGCTGGCCGCGACCATGTGCGAAGTAAATTACTTCAATGGTGAAGATGTGCGCCTTGACGGTGCTATTCGCATGGCCCCCCGCTAGGGGAAAAGGCGTCCCCCGCTAGGGGAAAAGGCGTCCCCCGCCAGGGCTAAGCCTTGCGGGGTTATCGGTTAAATATCGATAAGTGTTGATTGCAATAAAAGACAGCCGGCGATCCGCCAGGATCCGTCCGGCTGTTTTTGCATGGTGTAGCGTGCTTTATGACCGGCGCCGCGATCATCAACCAAATGCACATTTTGCATGCGCATTTCCGGCACATCGTGGATGGCACGGGCCGGTCCTTCAAAATCGATTTTGCGGGCGCGGTAAACCGGCCGATAATTTTTACGAACCATCGCCATAAAATGCGGCGCGACAATAAATTGCGCGCGCAATTCGGGTGAGGCAAAGGCGAAAGCTGCCTCGCCATCATCGCGGGCAAATGCCTCAATCTGCTGCTCTATGATAAGGCGAATGTCGGCATCATGCTGCGCCAAGGGTAAGGCCTCAGGACTTTGGCGGCTTTGCAAAACGGCAGTGCCGGCTGCCAAAACAGCCAGCAAAATCAACACCCATATATCGCGCCATTGTGGCTGCCCGGACGCCGCCGCTTCGGTCGGGGTCGGCTCAAACGGCCCCTTATCCGGCGACGGGTCTGATGGGCGCGGCGCAGCCATTATTTTCCGCGACCCGCTGCGCCTGCGGTCTTGTCCATAAATTTGGCCATAGCGATATCCAGTGACGAAAGCCCGCCCGCATCATGCGTGGTCAGCACTACATTGACGGTTTTATAGACATTATCCCATTCGGGATGATGGTCGAGTTTTTCGGCCTGCATGGCGACCCGGCTCATCCAAGCGAAAGCAGCATTGAAATCGGCAAAGACAAAAGTCTTTTTAATCGCTTCGCGGCCGGTTACTTTTTTCCAGCCCTTCAGCTTGGCTAAAGCCGCTTTTTTTTCAGCGGCAGATAGTTTCTCAACCATGTGATGTCCTTTCAGCGTTTTTATGGGCACAGATTTGGTGCGCGCAAATGCACTTTATTAATATCGGCCATAATCTCGTCGGTTAGGTCAATATCAATACTGGTCACCGCCAGTTTCAACTGCTCCATGCTGGTCGCACCGAT
>CBFHPF010000076.1:0-6752 GCA_965657665.1 Alphaproteobacteria bacterium
ACAATGATGAGCTTTGTCGGCATCGAGGCCGCCGCGAAAGCACGGCATTTTGCCGATGCCGCTTTTGCCCGTGCGCGGGCGGTTTTGCGGCAGCATAATTTGGCTGATTATAGCGAGACCAGTGTTGAAATTATCGGCGATGACAGTCAATTTGGCGCGGCAGGCGACAATCCGCAAAGCCGCGAAGTGGTGCTGAAAATCGCTGCCAAGCATGACACACAAGCCGGTTGCGGTGCGCTGCTGAAAGAAATCAGTGGGCTTGGTTTGGCGACACCGGCCGGGCTGTCAATCTTTGCCGGTTCACGCGCCAAGCCGTCACCTGTGGTGCGCTTGTTTTCGTTTCTTTTGCCGAAGGGCGAGGTCACAATTGATATGGATATTGATGGCGCGGTCACGCGGTTTCAAGAAGCGGCATCGGTCAATGGTCCGCAACTCATGCCGGTCAGTGAACCCGATGCGCCGCAAGAAACCGGCACGGTTGAAGTGCCGCTTATCAAGCTGGCTTGGGGGCGTTCTGGCGATAAAGGCAATAAGGCCAATATCGGCATTATCGCGCGCGATGCGGCCTATATGCCGTATATTTGGGCGGCACTTGATGAAGCCGCCATTCGAAAGCGTTTCGGGCATTTTATGACCGAGGGTAGCGGACTGGCGCGGTATTATTTGCCGGGTAGCCATGCGATGAATATTTTAATCGATGAGGCGCTTGGCGGCGGCGGTGTTGCTTCCTTGCGCAATGATCCGCAGGGTAAAGCCTATGCGCAAATCCTGCTCGATCACCCGATTGCCATAACTGAAGAACTAGCGGAGAGCCTGTAATGCCGGTTTTTGAATCCAAGCTTGATGTAAAATCCGAGGCCTATGCCAAGAACCGAGCCGACCAGCTCGAGAAAATCGCGCATTTGCGAATGCTGGAAGGGCGTGCGGAAGCGGCGTCTGAAAAGCGTCGCCCGCGGTTTGAAGAACGCGGACAATTGACCCCGCGCGATAGGCTGGCGCAATTGCTTGACCCCGGCATGCCGTTTTTGACGCTGTATAATATGGCGAGCTATTGCGTTGACGACCCGGACCGCGAGACGTCTATTCCGGGCGGCTCAGTGCTCGCCGGTATCGGTTATGTGTCGGGCGTGCGCTGCATGATTGCGGTTGATGATAGCGGTATTAATGCCGGTGCGGCGACCGAAATGGGCTTTCGCAAAAACCTCGAAACGATGAAAATCGCGCTTCAAAACAAGCTGCCATTTATTCATTTGGTGGAAAGCGCGGGCGCTAATTTGATGCAATATAAAGTCGAATTATGGGCGCATGGCGGCGGGGTGTTTTGCAGCCTCGGTCGGTTAAGCGCGGCGGGTATTCCGACCATGACTGTGTTGCACGGCCCGTCCACGGCGGGGGGCGCGTATATGCCCGGCATGTCTGATTATAATGTCGGCGTCAAACATAATGGCATGGCGGCGTTGGGTGGCGCGGCTTTGGTGCAAGCGGCCACCGGCGAAATTGCCGATGAGCGCGAATTGGGCGGCAGTGAAATGCACGCCTCGGTATCCGGCTTGATTGAATATCTGGCTGAAGATGATGCGGATGGTATTCGCCAAATGCGCGATGTGGTTGCCAATCTCGGTTGGAACGAGCATTGCCCGCCTTTGCCGCAGCGCGATTTTAATGCGCCACTTTATGATGCGGAAGAAATTCTTGGTCTGGTGCCGGTTGATTATAAAATTCCTTATGATGGTCGCGAGCTTATCGCGCGTCTGGTTGACGGCTCTGAGTTCACTGAGTTCAAGTCGCGCTTCGGGCCGAATTTGGTTTGCACGCAAGCCAGCATTTTCGGTCATCCGGTCGGGCTGGTTGCGAATAATGGGCCGATGGGGCCGGATGAAGCGGCTAAGGGCGCGCATTTTTTCCAAATTATCGACCAAGCGGGCACGCCGCTCATCTTCCTCAATAATATCACTGGCTATATGGTCGGCACGGAATATGAGCAAAAGGGCATGATTAAGCACGGCTCGAAAATGATTCAGGCGGTGTCGAATATCCGTGTGCCGAAGCTATCTTTTTATGTCGGCGCGTCTTATGGCGCGGGCAATTATGGCATGGCGGGTTATGGCTTCGACCCTGATTTCTTATTTACATGGCCGGGCGCAATGACCGGTGTGATGAGCGGCGAGAGCGCCGCCGGCACAATGGAAACCGTGGCGATTAATGGCGCCAAGCGGCGCGGCACAGAGCCTGATATGGAGGCGCTGGCAAAACAACGCGCGGCTATTGAGGCGGTGTTCTCATCGCAAGAAGATGCGTTTTTCACATCCGGTCGCTTGCTCGACCATGGTGTGGTGGACCCGCGCGATACGCGCAATATTCTCGGCTTTTTGCTGGAAACATTGTGGGAGCGCAATCACCGCAAGGTCAATCCAAACGCCTTTGGCGTTGGACGTATGTAGCGCGGAAGGAAGAAGAAAATGTCAGCACCTGAAACAACCGTTATTCTTTTGGAAGAAGACCGCGACTGGGCGACTGTTTGGTTGAACCGCCCCGATGCGCGCAATGCCATGTCGGATGAATTGGTCAGTGAATTGCAAGCCATGTTTGATTATCTGGCGGGGCGCGACGATATTCGCGGCATCACAGTGCGCGGCAAAGGCGATGTGTTTTGCGCCGGTGGCGATTTAAAAGGCTTTAAGAATAATTTTCAGGCCGTGCGCACAGATGAAGAGGTGATTGAAGACAGCTCAAAAATGGGCCGCTTTTTCCTCACCGTGCGCTCTATGCCGCAAGTGATTATCTTTTTGGTGCATGGCGCGGCGATGGCCGGAGGGCTGGGCATGGCTTCGGCGGCGGATTTTGTTATCGCTGTCAAAGACACCAAAATGGCGCTAACCGAAACCGCTATCGGCATCGTGCCGGCGCAAATCGGGCGCTATATCATTGCGCGCACCGGCGATATTAAGGCGCGGCGTATTATGCTGACCGGTCATCGCTTCACGGCGATGGAAGGCGCAGATTATGGCCTGGTCGATATTTTATGCGATGACTTGGCTGCCGCTGAGGCGCAATTAAACGATTTGATTGCCGGTGTGCGCCGCTGTGCGCCCAAGGCCAATGCCGCTACTAAAAAATTGCTGGAAGCCAATAAGCATCTCGATGACACGGCGATGATACGCTACGCCGGTGAGGCTTTTGCCGAGAGTGTTAAAAGCGATGAGGGGCGCGAAGGCGTCGCCAGCTTCCTTGAAAAGCGCAAGCCGAATTGGGTTCAGGAGTAGTTATGCCAAGCGAATTAAAAGCCATCCGTAAAATCCTGATTGCCAATCGCGGCGAAATTGCTTGCCGTGTTATGCGCACAGCGCGTGATTTGGGCATTCGCACAGTCGCGGTATATTCTGAGGCGGATGCCGCCGCGCCACATGTCGCCCAAGCTGATGAGGCGGTGCTTATCGGGCCGGGTCCGGTTGGGCAAAGCTATTTGGTGGCTGAGAAAATTCTCGCCGCCGCCAAACAAACCGGCGCGGATGCCATTCATCCGGGCTATGGTTTCTTGTCTGAAAATGCTGAATTTGCGGCGGCTGTCGAAAAAGCCGGTCTGACTTTTATCGGCCCGACTGCCGAGTCGATTGACCTGATGGGCAATAAAGCGGCGGCCAAACGGCGGATGATTGATGCCGATGTGCCATGTGTGCCGGGCTATGAAGGCGCGGCGCAAGACGATGACACGCTGGTTGCCGAAGGTAAGAAAATCGGTTTTCCGATTATGGTTAAAGCGGCTGCCGGTGGCGGTGGGCGAGGCATGCGTCTGGTCGAAAGCGAAGATGCGTTGGCGGCGGCGATTTCAACAGCGCGCTCAGAGGCTGAAAATGCGTTCGGCTCGGGCGAATTGATTTTGGAAAAAGCCATTGTCAAACCGCGCCATGTTGAAATTCAGGTATTCGCTGACACGCATGGCAATACGATACATTTGGGCGAGCGCGATTGTTCGGTGCAACGTCGCCACCAAAAGGTCATCGAGGAATCGCCTTGCCCCGTCATGACTGAAGATTTGCGCGCGGCGATGGGGCAAGCGGCTGTCGATGCGGCGGCGTCGATAAATTATCGCGGCGCGGGCACAGTTGAGTTTTTGCTCGATGCTGATGGGCATTTTTATTTCCTCGAAATGAATACGCGCTTGCAGGTTGAGCATCCGGTGACGGAAGAAGTCACCGGCCTCGATTTGGTCGCGCTGCAAATTAAAGTGGCGGAAGGCGACACGCTGGGTTTGAACCAAGATGATGTCTCTCTCACCGGTCATTCGATTGAAGTGCGGCTTTATGCTGAAGATCCGGCCAAAGGCTTTTTGCCAAGCACCGGTACGATTGCTTGTTTCGAAAAAGTGCAGCGCGCCGGTGTGCGCTATGATACGGGCATTGTCGGCGGGCAGGAAATTTCGCCGTTTTATGACCCGATGATTGCCAAGCTCATCACCACCGGTCCGACGCGTGAGGCGGCGCGCAAGCTGATGATTGAAGCACTGACTGATACGGCTTTGTTTGGCCCGCGCACCAATCGGGACTTCCTGATTGCCTGTCTGGAAAACGAGCGTTTCGCGGCGGGTGATTTTTCAACCGCCTTTATTGCCGAGCAATTTAGCGAAGCCGATTTGGCAAATAAAACACCCGATGCAACCGCTTTGGCGGTGCTGGGCGTACGCCATTATATTATCGACCGCGCGGCGGCGGCAGCGCGTAGCTTGGGTGTGCCAACACCGCTGGTTAATTTCGCAACCGATGAAACATTGCGGACACCTTATAAGCTGGCTGTCGGTGACGATGAGTTCATGATGTCGGTGCGCAGCAAATCGGCCAATAACTTCACCGTGCTGGTTGGCGATGAAGCGGTTGAGTTGGCGGTGCGCGCGCATGACGGCACGCGTATGGTGGTGCAACGCACAGATAGCGAAGACGCGCCGCAATTCGTCACGCAAGCTTATTTGGCTGGCGCGACTTTATTCGCAACAATTGACGGGCATAGCTATACATGCAGCAATTTGCTGATGCGCAATGCGGCCAATGAAGATGCAGGAGACGGCAGCCGTGTGGTCGCGCCAATGCATGGCCGCGTTGTCGATGTATTTGTCGCTAAAGGTGACGGCGTTGCGGCCGGTGACCGTCTGGCGATTGTCGAGGCGATGAAGATGCAGCACGAAATTCTTGCCTCAGTAGATGGCACTGTAGACGAGGTTTTGGTGACGGCAGATGCGCAGGTTGCCGCCGATGATTTGATGATTTCGATTGATACGGGCGAAGAATAGGAGCCGAACATGCTGGCAGAAGCACTGGATTTCAAGGCCGAGTCTGACGGCTTATATGAGCTGATGAAAGATTTGGATGATGCGGCTTTTGATGCGCCGACCCAGTTTAAAGGCTGGACGCTAAATAATGTGTTGGAGCATTTGCATGTCTGGAATTGGGCCGCCAATCAAAGCCATGTCGATGAAGCCGATTTTGTTACCTGGCTGGATGGCGTGATGAAAGCCGTGATGTCGGGTGGTATGCGCGATTTTGAAGCCGATTGGATTGGCGGCTTGAAAGGCCGCGAATTGCTGGAAACATGGCACGGCTTTTACACCGATATGGCGGCGCGTTTTGTCGAGATTGACCCGAAGAAGCGCCTGAAATGGGCCGGTCCTGATATGAGCGCACGCTCGTCGATTTCAGCGCGGTTGATGGAAACTTGGGCGCATGGGCAAGAGGTCTATGACCATTTGGGTGTGGTGCGCGCCAATAAAGATCATATTCGCTCTATCTGTGTTTTGGGCACGAATACATTTGGTTGGACCTATGCGACCCGCGGCGAAACGCCGCCCGGCCCGATGCCATTTGTCAAACTGACCGCGCCATCTGGCGATGTGTGGGAATTTGGCGAGCCGTCTGATAGCGAGCGCGTTGAAGGAAAAGCTGAGCAATTCTGCCAAGTTGTGACGCAAGTGCGCAATATTGCCGACACTGATTTACAGGTCAGCGGCGCGGTTGCCACTGATTGGATGTCTAAAGCGCAGTGTTTTGCCGGTGCGCCGGAAACCCCGCCTGCGCCCGGTACGCGCTTCACACGACAAGTGTAGTTTGCTACATCTCAAATCTCAGATTTGCGAGGAAGAACAATGTCCAACGCTATTATTGAACCGACTGCCTCAACTGCACCGGTAGACGCCGTGTCGGCTAGCCCCATTGAGCCGCGTCATAATTGGACACGCGAAGAGGTGGACGCGCTGTTTGCGCTGCCGTTCAATGATTTGATTTTCCAAGCGCAAAGCGTGCATCGCCAATGGTTTGATGCCAATGAAGTGCAAAAATCGACTTTGCTGTCGGTAAAAACCGGCGGTTGTCCGGAAGACTGTAATTATTGTAGCCAGAGCGCCAAATTCGATACCGGCCTGAAGGCCAGTAAGTTGATGGATGTGGCTGAAGTGCTGGAAGGCGCGGAGCGCGCCAAAGCCGCCGGTGCGTCGCGCTATTGCATGGGCGCGGCATGGCGCAGCCCGAAAGACCGCGATATGGCGCCGATTATTGCCATGGTCAAAGGCGTGCGCGCCATGGGCATGGAAACCTGCATGACGCTGGGCATGTTATCGCCTGAGCAAGCCGGTCAATTGAAAGAAGCCGGTCTCGATTATTACAATCACAATATTGATACGTCGGAAGAATTTTACGGCGAGATTATCACCACGCGGACCTTTGAAGACCGCCTCGAAACGATTGGCTATGTGCAAGAGGCCGGTATTA
>CBFHPF010000077.1:0-6656 GCA_965657665.1 Alphaproteobacteria bacterium
CGAGATATTTATTATTCAGCTTAAACTGCGCCAAATCATAACCGAAATCGGGCAGCACCATGCCGATGGCGCTTTCGTTCAGGCCATACATGGCTTCGCCTTCTGCGCCGATGCGATAATCGCCGGTCAGCATCAGCAAGCCACCGGCGGCAATACCATGACCGGGGGAGGCGATGATAACGGGTTTGGCACAGGCAAAAATACGGGTCAGCAATTTGCCGCCCAGCACCACCATTTCACCGGCGCGCTCAGGCTCGTTTTGCATGACTTTGAGGTTGAAACCGGCACTCATGGCGCGGCCTTGAGCGGTTAACACAATCACATCGGCGGTGTCTTCCACTGCATCAAAGCACGCATTCAGGGCTTCCATCATTTCAAAGCCCAAGGCGTTGGCCTTGCCGTCATTCATGGTGATGGTTGCGATACCGTCTTCGAGAGTGTGGGTTGCGAAATCAGACATTAGGCGCTCCGGCGAGGTTTGATGGTTACAAATATTCGCAACACTATGGCGGCCCAAATCAGGAATATCAAGAATAACGGTTTGCCAAAGCCTGCAAAATAGCCGCTCGTATAGGTAAAGGCGAAAACAAAAGCGAGATAATGCGCGCCGAATTTATGCAGCCGCCGCCAATTGGTTTTGCCCATGCGGCGCAGCGCGCCATCATTTGAAGTGGCCAGCATGAAGAACATCGCCACATAAGCACCGCCGCCGACAATTATCGTCGACAAATCTGCGCCGCTTTGCGAGATAACCAAATGCGCCACCAGTGCAACCAGATGAATGGTATGCGCGATGCCAAAGCTAATACCGCTATTGCGCCGATTGCGCCGCAGCCAGTCGGTCGTCTTGTTTTGCACCAGTTCATAAAGCGGGGCGGCGACATAGGAAGCGAGAAACAAAAAGAACGATAGCCGCGCCGTATACCGCGCCCAAAGCTGCCAAGGTTTTTCAGCGGCCGGAACGTATAAGAAAATTCCGACCAGCAAAACGGCACTGACCAGCAGGGTTAACATTATCCACGGCCACAGGCTTTGTTTCGCCAAGCCGTAACCATTGTCGCGCGCGATGTTCATATCGTCCCTCATTCTTGTGGCCTTTTGACACATAATTTACCGCAAAAAGCGCGTGTCTTTCGGCTCTTATTCATTTAGTTTACGGTAAATTACAGGAGATTGTCATGGCTTATCGTGCACCGGTTTCGGAAATTCAATTCGCGCTCATGCAAGAGGCTGGCTTTCAGCGTCTGATTGATAGCGGCAAATATGAAGACTTATCGGATGATTTGGTGTCTGCCATTCTCGATGAAGCAGCCAAACTGGCCAATGATGTTGTCGCGCCGGTAAGCTGGGATGGCGACCAAACAGGGTGTCAATTAACCGAAGATGGTGTGACGGTTCCTGCCAGCTTTAAAGAAGCTTATGCGAAATATGTTGAGGGCGGCTGGCCGACCATTGCTGCGCCAAGCGCGTATGGCGGGCAAGATTTGCCGCTCGCGCTGTCTAACGCCGTTACCGAAATGATGAATTCGAATATCGGCTTTCAGCTTTGCCCGATGCTGTCTAATGGCGGCATGGAAGCGATGGCAGCACATGCCTCTGACGAATTGAAAGATAAATATCTCGAAAAAGTCGTCAGCGGCGAGTGGTCCGCCACGATGAATTTGACTGAGCCGCATGCCGGTTCTGATGTCGGCAATATTCGCTCAAAAGCCGAACCGCAAGATGATGGCTCTTATAAAATCACCGGCACCAAGATTTACATCACCTATGGCGACCACGATATGACTGACAATATCGTGCATCTCGTGCTGGCCCGTACACCGGGCGCACCGGAAGGCACGAAAGGCATTTCGCTGTTTCTGGTTCCGAAATTCTTCGTCAATGATGACGGCTCATTGGGCGATAAAAACGATGTTAAATGCATCGGCCTTGAAGAGAAGCTGGGCATTCACGCCAGCCCGACTTGCGTCATGGCTTATGGCGAAGATGCCGACACCACAGGCGGCGCCACCGGTTGGTTGGTCGGGCCTGAGTTTGGCGGCATGGCTTGCATGTTCACCATGATGAATAATGCGCGGTTGCATGTTGGCTTGCAAGGCGTTGGCGTTGCTGAAGCCGCCACGCAACACGCCATTGAGTATGCGCTGGAGCGTAAGCAAGGCCGCAAGCCGGGGGCAGCGAAAGACGACCATGAGGCCGTCGCCATCATCAATCACCCTGATGTGCGCCGTATGCTGTTGACCATGCGCGCGCTCACCGATGCGTCACGCGCCATTTGCTATGAAAACGGCGTGTTGAATGATTTGGCGCATGCTTCGGGCGACCAAGACGCCAAAGCCAAAAACGATTTGCTGACGCCAATCTCAAAAGCCTTCAGCACAGATATTGCCAATGAAGTGGCCGCTATTGGCGTGCAAATTCATGGCGGCATGGGCTTTATTGAAGAAACCGGCGCGGCACAGCATGTGCGCGATGCGCGTATTCTGACCATTTATGAAGGCACAAACGGCATTCAGGCGATGGACCTTGTGGGCCGCAAACTGCCGCTCGGCAATGGCTCGGTTGTCGCCGATTATATCGGTGAGATGAAGCAAACCGTCGAAACCTGCCGCCAGTCCAATAATCCGGTGCTGGTTGATGTTGCCGACCGCCTCGGCAATGCCATCGCTGTGTTGGAAGACACAACGGCATGGGTGAACGCGCAAAAAGGTTCGCTGGATGTGCTGGCCGGTGCCACGCCATTCTTGCGGATGTTTGGCCTTGTTGCCGGGTGCCATTATTTGGCCCGCGGCGCGCATGCCGTCACGCAAATCGATGTCGATCCGGCGTTTGCCCGTCGCAAGACAGCCTCAACGCAGTTTTATGCGCACAACCTTTTGTCTGCCGTCGGCGGCTTGGCTGATGCGGTGAAAGCGGGCAATGAGATGCTGGATGATATTGGTTTGGATGCATTAGCCAGTTAGAGGCGGTATAGGGTAAAAGTGCCCGTCCATTGTTGGGCGGCATAGCCGCCTAGCCCTTCTAGCGCGTTTCGTCGGTTGCTCTTCGCGCAACCGCCTCACTTGCGCCCCCCTTCGGTAGGGGGCAGGCTATAAGTGGTTGGTGAACGCAAGTGAACTTTACCGCGCCTTGCCCCTTTGGATGCAGGCGCGCCGTGTTTGTTTCTACCAGCCGACTTGATGGCTTCGCCATCTGCGCTGGCGGAAGGCGGGCGAGGGTCGCTAAAGCGACCGCGCCCTTATACCGCGTTTCGTCGGTTGCTCTTCGCGCGACAGCCTCACTTGCGGAAGGCGGGCGGGGGTCGCGAAGCGACCGCGCCCTTATACCGTAACAATACGAAAAACTGTTTGATTTCGCATGCGAAGCAAAGCCCCCTATACAGGTGATTGTTTAATTGGGGTGAAAACATGAGCCAAGCCTTTGGAGCCATAATTCTAGCAGCCGGAAAGGGCACGCGGATGAAGTCTGCCGTGCCGAAAGTGCTGCATGAGATTGCCGGTCGCCCGATGCTTGGTCACGCCATTGCCGCCGCGCAAGCCGCCGGTGCCACTGAAATTTTTCTCGTCACATCGCCGGAGCAAGACAGCGTGCGTAGCTATGCCGACGGGCTGGATGCGAAGGTGACGCATTGTTTGCAACACACGCAATTGGGCACGGGCGATGCGTTGCGCGCTGCGGCCGCCTCGGCTGCCAATCATCAGCGTTTGGTGGTCATGTTTGGCGACACGCCGCTTATGCGCGCTGAGGTGCTGTCGGAGCTGGCGACCGCTACGGCTGAGGTTGCTGTGTTGGGTTTTGAACCGGAAGATGCCGCCGCCTATGGGCGTATTGTGATGGATGGGCAAACCCCGCAAAAAATTATCGAGTTTAAAGATGCCGATACCGCCACCCGCGCCATAAAGCTATGCAATGGCGGCGCGATGGGACTGTCGCAAGCCGCGCTGCAAAAATATCTGCCGCAGCTTTCTAATGACAATGCGCAAGGCGAGTATTACCTGCCTGATATGGTCGGCTTGGCGTCGCAAGATGGCGCATCAACTTTGCTGGTAATGGCGCAGCCGGAAGACACAATGGGTGTCGACAGCCGCGCCGGTCAGGCCAAAGCCGAGGGGCTGATGCAAGCGCGTTTGCGGCAAAAGTTTCTCGATGCCGGTGTCGGTATGCAAGACCCGCAGTCGGTATTCCTCAGCTTCGATACTGAAATCGCCTCCGATGTGACGCTGGAGCCGCATGTTAAAATCAATGTCGGCGTGTCTATCGGCAGCGGCACAGTGATTAAAGCGTTCACCCATCTCGAAGGGGTGAGCATTGGCGAGAACGCCGCCATCGGCCCTTATGCGCGGTTGCGCCCGGGCACGAAAGTGGCGGATGACGTTAAAATCGGTAATTTTGTCGAAACCAAGAAAGCTGATATTCGCCAAGGCGCAAAAGTCAGCCACTTGTCTTATATTGGCGATGCCGAGGTTGGCATTGAAGCCAATATCGGCGCGGGCACAATTACCTGTAATTATGATGGCTATAATAAGCACGTTACCAAAATCGGCGACGGGGCGTTTATCGGCTCCAACTCATCTTTGATTGCGCCGGTGAGCATCGGTAAGGGCGCGTTTCTTGGCTCATCTTCGGCCGTGTCAAAAGATGTGCCTGATGATGCGCTGGTGGTTACCCGTGCGCCGGTTCGCGAAATAAAAGGGTGGGGCGCAAAGTTCCGCGCCCGTAACGAGAAAAAAGAGAAATAGCATGTGCGGTATTATCGGAATTATCGGCAAAGATAATGTCAGCCAGCGCGTTTATGACGGGCTGAAGCGGCTGGAATATCGCGGCTATGATAGCGCGGGCATTGCCATTGTGTCGGACGGTAAGCTGATACGCCGCCGCGCCGAGGGCAAGCTGGATGCGTTGCGCGAACGCCTTGATGGGAGGCCTTTTGTGGGCAATATCGGCATCGGGCATACACGCTGGGCGACGCATGGTCCGGCCAATAAAGCCAATGCGCACCCGCATCGCGGCGAAAATGTTGCCGTGGTCCACAACGGCATTATTGAGAATTACAAAGAGTTGAAAACCGCCCTCCAAGCCGACGGCATCAGCTTTGCGTCGGATACGGACACTGAGGTTATCGCGCATTTATTTGCCAAAAATCTGCAAAGCGAAAGCGACCTCAAAGCCGCTGCCGGTAAAACTTTCGCGGCGCTTGAGGGGGCCTATGCCATCGCGCTGATTATCGACGGCAATGAGGATGAGATTATTGTCGCCCGCCAAGGCAGCCCACTGGCTATCGGCTATGGCGACGGCGAAATGTATCTCGGCTCCGACGCTTTCGCGCTCGCGCCCTATACCAATCGCGTGTGCTATTTGGCGGATGGCGATTGGGCCATTATGACCCGCAACGGCGCGGTGATTTATCAATTGGCAACCGGCGCAGAAGTCAGCCGTGCGGTCGAGACCGTCGATGCATCGGCCGCTATGGTTGATAAGGGCAATTATCGTCACTTTATGGCGAAGGAAATTCACGAGCAGCCGGACGTGCTGTCGCGCACTTTCGGTCAATATATTGACCCCGAAGCGCGGCAGGTTTTGCTGCCGGAAAACAATCTCGATTTTAGCAAAATCAATCGGGTGATTTTGGTTGCGTGCGGCACGGCTTATTTCGCCGCGCAGGTGGGCCGCAATTGGATTGAGCGTTATGCGCGCATTCCCGCCTCGATTGATATTGCTTCCGAGTTTCGCTATCGCGATGCGCCTATGGATAAAGATTGTCTTGTCGTTGTTGTATCGCAATCGGGCGAAACGGCAGACACGCTCGCCGCGCTGCATCATTGCAAAGCCCATGGTTTGCCGACAATTGGCGTGGTCAATGTGCCGGAAAGCTCCATCACCCGCGAGGTCGATGTCACATTCCCGACCTATGCCGGGCCTGAAATCGGCGTCGCCTCAACCAAAGCCTTCACGGCGCAATTGGGCGCGCTCGCCTCACTGGCTATCGGCATTGGGCGGGTTAAGCAAACCATCGACGCTGAAGAAGAAGCGCGGCTGACCGATTTGCTGATGACAACGCCGCGTCTCGCCAATGATGTGCTGGCTTGCGAAGGGCAAATTGAAGAGATTGCCAAAGGCTTCACCGATTACACCAGCGCGCTGTTTATCGGTCGCGCGACCATGTATCCGTTGGCCCTTGAGGGCGCGTTGAAGCTGAAAGAAATCAGCTATATCCATGCTGAGGGTTTTGCCGCCGGTGAGTTGAAGCACGGCTCGATTGCTCTGGTTGATGAAACCCTGCCGATTATCGCCATCGCGCCGGATGATGAGTTGTTTGAGAAAACCGTTTCAAATATGCAAGAAGTACTGGCGCGCGGTGGCAAGGTCATCATGCTGGGCAGTGAAGCGGGCGTTGAAAAAGCCGGTGAAGGCTGCATGGCGACGATTAAGCTGCCGCCGCTCGACCCGTTTATCACGCCCATTCTCTATGCGCTGCCGCTTCAATTGCTGGCTTATTATGCAGCTGTCGCCAAGGGCACGGATGTCGACCAGCCGCGCAATTTGGCTAAATCTGTCACAGTGGAATAATCGCCGGCTTGCCTTATATATTGAGGCATGAGTGAGTTAGAAAAAGCTGAAAAGCAAGTGCAAGAGATGGTGGTGCAAGCCGCCGCGAC
>CBFHPF010000078.1:0-6653 GCA_965657665.1 Alphaproteobacteria bacterium
TTTCCTCCATGCTCGACCAGTCGATGAATTGGGATGATGCCGCTGATTTGCGCGCCAAATGGGGCGGCACGTTTTGCCTGAAGGGCGTGATGAGCGCGCGCGATGCGCGCCGCGCTGTCGATATGGGCGCTGATGCGATTATGATTTCCAATCATGGCGGTCGCCAGCTTGACGGCAGCCGCTCGCCATTTGACCAGTTAGAAGAAATTCTGGCCGCTGTCGGTGGCGAGATTGATGTGATCTGCGATGGTGGCATTCGCCGCGGCACGCATATTATGAAAGCAATGGCTTTGGGCGCGACCGCGTGTTCCGGCGGGCGGCTGTATCTTTATGCACTGGCGGCAGCCGGTCAGGCGGGTGTTGAAAAAACCCTGTCCAATTTAAAAACCGAGATTGAGCGCGATATGAAATTAATGGGGGTCGCTTCATTAGACCAATTGACCCCCGACATGGTGCGTCATAGACAAGTATAAAAGCGCGTTTAACGGGCCGAGATTTAGCGGGTGTAGCTCAATGGTAGAGCAGAAGCTTCCCAAGCTTAAGACGAGGGTTCGATTCCCTTCACCCGCTCCACCCGCTTCACCCGCTCCAGCTTCTTTATCCTTCGTACCCTGTTATCTTGCCTCGCTGCCACATAGGGTAAATGCGGTGATTTCAGCCAATTGACTTGCCCGAATGCCATGCGTTTGCAGGCACGAAGCAATGGCCAGACAGTCATCATCCAATAAAACGGATGGGTGAGGGCGAGGAAAATCCGTTGCCGCCTTTTTGGTGCTGTGGCGTAAAAATAGCTCAGCGAAACCCATGCGCCATACATGCAAACGGCAAACAGCAAGCTTGGCGGGGCGGGTGATAAACCAGTGGTCAATTGACGGCTTACGTCAGATAAGACCAAGGCAGTTCCGATGAGATAAACCGGCCCGCTTAGCAGGCGCGACAGCAAAATCAGCATGCATACAAACCAGCCAATAATGCCGCGCCGACTTGTTGGGATGGCATGGGTATGAAGGGTTTGAATATGGCCCGAATGCCAGCGTGTACGCTGTGGTTGCCAAACGCTTAAATCATGCGGCGCATTTTCAACGGTTGCGTGGCGTAGCATGCGCGTATGATAGCCCTCGCGCGATAGGCGCACAGCCAGTTCGGCATCCTCAGTCAAATTACAATCATCCCAACCGCCCAAATGGCGCAAAATATCAGTACGAAAATAATTTGATGACCCGCCTAAAGGCAGAGCCGCACAAGCGCGGTCTAGCGACGGCAAAATAAGATGAAACAAAATTTTATATTCGAGCGCGAATTGCCATTGCAGCCATTGGTTTTTCTGCGGCCTGATATCAAGCGGTGCTTGCAAACAGGCGAGCTTGTCATTTGCGCTGGCGGCGGCGGCGAAGCTCTCAGCCGCTTCGCGCAATTGCAATGGATGCGGGCGGTCTTCTGCATCAAAAATAACCAACACAGAACCACGCGCCCGCTTGAGCGCATAATTGCATGCCCGCGCTTTGGTCGTTGAGCCGTGACGCGGCATGCTCATCAATCGACAAAAAGGTGGCCAATCAAATGCTATGGCTGCCGAGAGCGTGAACAGGTCATCAGCTTCCATCAGCACAAGGCATTCCAGCCGCGACGCCGGATAATCAATATCCAGTAGCATATCGGCCAATTGCGGAATCATATTGGCCTCTTTATGCAATGGCAGCAAAATGGTGATGAGCGGTAAATCGGCATCTGTTGGAAATTGCGCTGATAATTTTTCTTGCCGTCTCTTGGCAATAAAGTCAGCGGCGATGCCATAAGCAATAAGCGGCCAAGGCGCGAACACGCATACCATAGCTGCTGAGAATAGGACTGTGCTTTGCGGCCAAAAAATGCGCTCAGCTAATATCATAATCAGCACGCCACCAACCGGCAGATAAAGCGGAGCGTCATAGCAGCTTGGCCGCAGGCCGGTTTGTATATCTGCCTGTATATCTGCCTGTATATCTGTGTGGGCATCTAATTGTGTGTTCGATTGTATCGATAAGGAAATATCCTCGCCGTTCATCATGCTGCTCATCATGCTCCCCCCAACAATTTTCATTGTCGTTGGTTTCACTAAGCGCGATAAATGCGCTGTAACTAACTGATGTAGGGTTGAGCCATAAAAGGCGATGAACGCTAAACGTGCATTTAGGGCACTGCTTAACAACTCATACATATTTCACGCACAGGGCGGGGGCGATGATTTTGCCAAATTGGCTGAGTGAGCCTAGGCGGCTTATTTACGTCGCAGTGATTTAAATGGATAGCGCAAGGTTGCGCGCCAGCCATCATCTTCCACTTCGTCTAAACCAAGCGCGATATTTTTGTGCGCTTGCGCCGGTTCATCTTGATAGCTGGCAAACAGCCGGTCCCATATGGACAAGAAGAAGCCGAAATTTTTCAGCGATTCATGCGCTTGGCGCGAATGGTGCAAGCGATGCATATCCGGCGTCACAATCATATAGCGCAACCAACGGTCAGCGCGGCCCAACGACCAATTGGCGTGATTGAATAAAGATGCGCCATTGAGCAATATCTCAAACAAAATCACCGCAATCACCGGCGGGCCAAGCAGCAGCACAGTCAGGCCTTTAATGGCGAAACTGACCACAGCCTCACCCGGATGAAAGCGCAAGCCCGACGATACGTTGAGATTGCGGTCGCCGTGATGCGCGCCGTGCAGTGCCCATAAAAGAGGGATGCGATGAAACAGTCTATGCTGCCAATATAAAGTCAGGTCAAGCAACACCAGACAAAGCGCGATTTCAGCCCAAAACGGCATGGCGATGTTGAGGTCGCTTTTCAGCCAGCCGATAAGGCTGCTATCAGCCGATAAGGCCGCCAGCGCAACCAAGCCGCCCGGCATCAGCAAGCGCAGCAAAAAGCCGTTAAAAACACCCAGCCCGAAATTGCCAAGAAAATGCTGCCGCGTCACGTTTTGTACGCGTCTCGGTCGCCAGTTTTCCAATGCGAAAAACACCAGCAAAAGGCCGAAGAAAACGCCGCTGCGCAAAGTCGCTTCATGGGTGAGAATATAATCGCTCATGACAGCTTAACGCCTCGTGCTTGCGCTGCCATATCAAGCGCGGCGCGGCGCAACCGGTCCAGCCTCAATGCCTCGCCAAGCTTTTCCAGCAGCCGCATTTCTTCCGGCGTTGCCGTGCCATGGGCGGCAATATAATCAGCGCAAAGCGCGTAAACGGCTTCGGCTTTGTCTTGAATTTCACCCTCACAAGCCGCGCAAATTAACGTCAAAACGGTTTCCAAACCATCATCAGCGCTTGCCATGTCGCTGATAAGGGCCAGCATTAAATTCGCTTTATCGTCGGCCTGCGGTTGGCGGGTTTTTATATGTCGCTGCACAGATGCATCATCGCCACAGCCCAGCGCGCGCGCCAAAGCCAATGCGGCCAGCGCGGCATCAATTGGCTGCCAATTGAGCGGATGAGCGGTGGGTTGCGTCATATCCCTTTATCGCCAAGCCGGTTCACAAAAACAAGACGCAAAACAAAATGCGAAATAAGGTGTCGATGTTTGACAAATGGCGGCGGGCTGATAGTTTCCGGTCACATATCAGCCGAGTAGAGGAATATCGCAGCATGTCTGAGCGCGACGCATTGCAAGAAGCGGCACAAGCCAGCAAAGTTTGGGCGTTTGATGAGGCGCGCAAGCTTGCCAAGCGGGTTGAAAAACTGGGCTTGAGCGCGGTGGTTTTTGAAACCGGCTACGGCCCAAGCGGCCTGCCGCATATTGGCACATTCGGCGAAGTGGCGCGCACAACAATGGTGCGCCAAGCGTTTCATATACTGATGCCTGATATCACCTCGCGGCTGATTTGCTTTTCCGATGATATGGATGGCCTCAGAAAAGTGCCGGACAATATTCCTAATGGCGATATGCTGACGCCGCATCTTGAAAAACCGCTCACATCTGTGCCCGACCCGTTTGGTGAATATGAGAGTTTTGCGCATCATAATAATGCCCGACTGCAAAACTTTCTCGATAGTTTCGACAGGCTCGACGGTTTCGACTTTAAGTATGAGTTCATCAGCGCGACGCAAATGTATAAAAGCGGCGCGTTTGATGAGACGCTTTTGAAAGTGCTGGCCAATTACGACAAGGTTCAGTCGATTATTTTGCCGACTTTGGGCGAAGAACGCCGCCAGACTTATTCGCCGTTTTTGCCGATTTGCCCCGATACGGGCAAAGTGCTGATGGTGGCGATTGAGCCGGTTGATGTGGCGGCCGGTCTGGTGCGCTACACCCATCCCGAAAGCGGCGCGCAAATTGAAACAACAATTACCGGCGGGGCTGTAAAGCTGCAATGGAAAGCCGATTGGGCCATGCGCTGGGCGGCTTTGGGCGTTGATTATGAAATGGCCGGTAAAGATTTATCCGAGTCGGTGAAGCTGTCATCGCGCATCACCCAAGCTTTGGGGCACACGCCGCCGGAGGGCTTTTCGTATGAATTATTCCTCGATGAAAATGGCGAGAAGATTTCCAAATCAAAAGGCAATGGCCTGACCATTGAAGAATGGCTGACCTATGCGCCGCCCGAGAGCTTGTCGCTTTATATGTTCCAAAGCCCGCGCAAAGCCAAGCGGCTTTACTTTGATGTCATCCCGAAAGCGGTTGATGAATATATTACTTTTGTCGATAAATTTGACGCGATGGATGAGGCGCAAAAGCTGACCAATCCGGCTTTTCATATTCATAATGGCGCGGTGCCTGATGGCGCATCACCGGTAAGCTTTGCGCTGCTGCTCAATCTCGTTTCGGCCTCTAATGCCAATGATAAAGAGACGCTTTGGGGCTTTATTGGCAATTATGCGCCGGGCACAACGGCAGAGCATTTTCCGCTGCTCGACCGGCTGACTGATTATGCGCTGGCTTATTATCGCGATTTTGTTGCACCGAATAAAACCTATCGCGCCGCCACGGCGGAAGAAAAAGCGGCGATGGATGCGCTGGTCGAAAAACTACGTGCTTTGCCGCAAGACGCTGATGGCGAGACCATTCAAAGCGAAGTTTATGCTGTCGGCATGGCGCATTTTGAAGAAAATTTGCGCGGTTGGTTTCAAGCGCTTTATGAAATTTTGCTCGGTCAAAGCCAAGGGCCGCGCTTTGGGTCATTCGCCGCGCTTTACGGGCTTGAAAAAACCTGTGCGCTTATCGAAGACGGGCGCGACGCTAAATTGCTGTCAGCCTAGGAATCTTGGTAAGACGGCTGCATGCAGTCGATGATTTACAAAATACTTACTTTGCAAGCGGCGGCGCAATTGCATGCCGATGGCACATTGACACCAAGCGGTGTTGATGCGGCAGACGGCTATGTGCATTTTTCAACCGCGGCGCAATTAAACGACACGCTGGACAAGCATTATGGTGAACACGGCGCGTTGGCATTGCTGGCGGTCAAGGCTGCCATATTGGGCGATGCTTTGGTGTGGGAGGCGGCGCGCGATGGCGACTTGTTCCCGCATTTATATGCGCCATTTACGCAAGATATGGTGGCGGCGCAATTTGCTTTGAACGCGGCGCGCGATGGCCTTCAAGATTGGCTGTCGGATATGGAAGAAGAGGAAGAATAGCATGAGCCTTTATACAGCTTTGCGC
This sequence comes from Alphaproteobacteria bacterium, assembly GCA_965657665.1. GTDB lineage: Bacteria > Pseudomonadota > Alphaproteobacteria > RS24 > RS24 > UBA8337. The sequence continues at coordinate 5,638 of CBFHPF010000078.1, forward strand.
CCTTTGCTTTTCACCCTACCGCCCGAGACAGCGCATAAATTAACCTTGCGCGGCTTGTCGATGTTGGGGCATTTCGGTTCACCGCGGGCTGACGATCATTTATTGGCGCAGCAGATTTTCGGCCTGACATTCGACAATCCGTTAGGCATGGCCGCCGGTTTTGACAAGGATGGCGAGGCGATGAAGGGCGTTCATAATATCGGTTTCGGCTTTACCGAAATCGGCACGCTGACCCCGTTGCCGCAAGCGGGTAATCCGCAGCCGCGTGTGTTTCGCTTGCCGCAACAAGAAGCGCTTATCAATCGTTTGGGCTTTAACAATCGCGGACAAATTGATGCGCTGCATCGGCTGGAAATTTTGCGCGCCCGTCCGCATGGGGTGCATCGCCCTATCGGGGTTAATATCGGGGCCAATAAAGAAGCCGAAGACCGCATTGCGGATTATGAGAAAGGCGCGGCGCGTTTCGCCGCTTTGGCTGATTATCTGACAGTGAATATCTCATCGCCCAACACGCCGGGCTTGCGCGATTTGCAAGGCGGCGAGGCGGTGGTTGAGATTATGCAGCGTGTGCGGGCAGCCGCGCCCGATACGCCGATAGTGGTCAAAATCGCGCCCGATTTGGATATTTCTCAGGCGGCTGAAATCGGCGTTTTGGCGATGGCGCATAATATTGACGGGCTGATTATTTCAAACACAACCTTGCAGCGCGATGGTGTGGCGGGGTTGCGCCATGGCGATGAAGCCGGCGGCCTGTCAGGCCAGCCGGTCTATGATTTATCAACTGAAATGTTAGCCGAGGTTTATGCCGCGACCCAAGGCAAGCTGACTTTGTTTGGTGTCGGTGGCGTGTCCAGCGGGGCGCAGGCTTATGGCAAAATTCGCGCCGGTGCCAGTTTGGTGCAGCTTTATACCGGACTGGTTTATCAAGGGCCCGGTCTGGTGGGGCGCATGAAGCGCGAGCTTTTGGACTTGCTGCGCGCCGACGGGTTTTCGTCGATAAGTGAAGCGGTCGGCAC
>CBFHPF010000079.1:0-6614 GCA_965657665.1 Alphaproteobacteria bacterium
AAGCGCGATATTGGCATAGCTCTGAAACGTTTGCCCGCGACGGCGAATGCGCTCAAGCATATTGGCTACGCGGGTTTTTTGCGCTTGCGGCAAAGGCAAAATCGCCAGCGCGCGCAATTCGGCTTCGGCTTGCAAATCGCTGCCCAACGCCATCAGCACATTGGCGCGAAACAGCCGCGCCGGCAAATTGGCAGGCTCGGCGGTCAAAACCCGCTCAATCGCTGCCAATGCCCCTTTCGGATTACCGGCATCCATTTGCTCAAAAGCATAGCTTTGGTTGAGTGTGACATTATCCGGGTCAGCCAGAATATCGCTATAGCTGACTTGCGCCATAGCGGCCTGCGACACGAAACTCAGCGGCAAAGAAACCGCAAGGGTTGAAATATATTTACGCATTATTGACTGTCCTGACGATCCATGCCGAAGACAAAGCCTTCTGCTTCTACAATTGCGTCTCCGGTTTCTGGGTTGCGCACACTCATATGCACACCGGTTTCCCCAAAGGCGGCAATTGGCGAATCTGTCAAGCCGCTCTCTACATTGGACAACCCGCCCCACATGCCGACACTCAAATTGACACTATCTGGTCTCGTAATATTGCTGGTCATTAAACTGTCGCTGCCTGACGACACATTGTCGTCTTGCAACAAGACGGTCTCATCAATGCCGTTTTCATAGCTGCCGCCAATTGAATGACGCACAGAGCTAATGGCTGAACCGTCTTGTGAGAAGTGGTCTTCGTTTAAGTTGAAGGTTGCCTCACCTGACGCATTGGCAAAGCTCATGGTCTTGAGGAAATTATCGAAATCGCCCGAGACCGTGCCCGCCTCAACATCAACGGAGAAACTGCCATCCAAGGTGGTGCTTACTTGGTCATTGGCAAAATCCCATGTCTGGGTGGTTGAGAAGGAGCCGATGTTCTCGCCCGTGCCGCGCACTTCAATGGCGGCATTATTGGCAGTGAAGGTGGTTGTGCCGGTCAGCTCGGCCAGCTCGCTCATTTGCGTTGGGCCGAGATATTTAAAGTCACCATTTTCAATCAGCTCGGCAATACCGCCGCCAAGATTGACACCGGCAAAGAAGTCGCTCGCTTCCGCATCGCTCATTTCCAACACGCCTTCGCCGAAAATGCTCAACGCAACAGCCGCTTTCAATGTGTTGTCTGAGGTCACGCCGCCATCACCTGTGACGGCTGACAAGGCTTTGCCGAGCACGGCATTGCCGGAAATGCTGTCAGGAATGCCGTCACCATCTGTGTCTGTCGGGCCGGAAATTTCTAACTCACTGACGCCCAATTCTTCGGCAATTTTGGCTGAGGCTTGCTCAGACAGGGATAATTCAACCGATTCCATTTGCTCAGCTGTGGCCTCAATCGGCACGCTGGGCGGCAGGCTCTGACTGGTTGCGCCCAATTGGGTGGTAAATCCGGGCCGGTTAATATCAACCGAGCCGAACTCATTGGCCACGCTAATGGCACCGGCCGGCAGCCCCAAAGCATTATTGGGGGCCGGGCCAAGCAGAATAACCGAAGCCGCGCCATTGGGCGCAACATCACCGGCGACTGATGTGCCGCGCACACCGATTGTCGCGCCGGGCAAATTAACCTTCATGGCATCTTGGTCGGATTTGGCGATTTGGCCTGAGACAAAGCGAAACGCGCCTTGTGTGATGGAGGTCGACAAACGGGCATTGGCCGCATCCGCCGGATCATACACAAACTCGTCAATTCGCATCACCGAATTGGCACCCAAGGTGAAAACCGTCTCATCTAACAACATGACCTGCAGGCGGCCTTGATTGCCGACTTTAATATCATCGCCGAGAAAAACGGTCTGACCGGATGACATTTGCCCGATGGCAGCACCGGTTTGTAATGAGGCTGTGCGCACCACATCACCGCGCAGGGCGGCGGTGACACCGATTTGTTGAGCGGCGAAGGCCGGCTGACTTGAAAGGCTTCCGATGAGAGCCGAGATGAGGGCGAAGGTTTTCGCTTTCGACGACAACATAATTTGCGACATGAATACTCCAAATTTACACAAGGCTACTATGCTCTGAAATAGGTAGTTTGTCATCCCTTCAACTGCTATAACGGGGGCAAGTTGGGGAGTAGTAATTGTGTCGCCTATGTTGACGCGCCTTTCGGGCGTTGCCGTGATTTTCAGTCTTTTTTTGGCCGTAAGCCAGCCGCTTAGCGCACAAACCTTGCTGCGCGGGCCGGGCGCGGCTGCGCTTGACCCGATGTTTCAAGATGTTTTGCAAGCACCTAATGATATTGAATTGAACTTGGCGTTTGCTCGTAAGGCGATTGAGCTTGAAGATTTTGAGGCGGCTGTTGCAACAATGGAACGCTTGCTTATCGGTCGTACTGACTTGCCGCTCATTCGTCTTGAGCTGGGTATGCTGTATTTGCGCCTTGAGGCGCCAGAATTGGCCGAGGCGTATTTCTTGCAAGTTTTGGAAACTCCGGATTTGGAAGCTGAACCGCGCCAGCGCGCCGAGATTTTGTTGGAAGAAACCCGCAAGGCCAATAAAAAGGGCAGTTTTGCCCTGTCTACATCGCTTGGCTTGCGGCACAGCTCAAATGCCGTCACCAAGCCGCAGCGCGCCGATATGATTGCCGAAAATGAATTGCGCAAAGAGTTTGACGATGACTGGGTCAATCAGTTGGAAAACCTTGATGGCGTGCTGCAAAGTTATTACGACAATAACCAGCCCGATAGCGACGCATCGGGTTCAGCCAGTATTGCTATTTCCTATAGCCGTGAATTGGACGGGCTGACGGAACGGCGTTTCAATGCCAGCCTCAATCATTATGCGGCGCAGCAAGCCAGCGAGACGCTGGAAGCGTTGAATATCGGCGTCACCAGTTTGCGCATGGGCTGGGTGTTGCCGGTCAATCGGCAGGGCAAGTCACCGATTTCCATTGACCCTTATTTATCAGGCAGTCTTTTGGACACGCATGCCGAAAGCGGTTTTTCAACTTCGGCGGCTATTGGCATATCCATTAGCGGTTACTATTCGCCACGCCGCCCAATCTCGGTAAGTCTTGAAGTGGGCAACAAAACCCACAAGCTGGAATTTGATGAAGACAAAGATGGCGGCCGACATAATATCGGCTTTACAATGGGTCATGTTCATGCGCGCGGCGGTTATAGCTCATTGGGTTTAAAGTTTGATATGACCGACACTGATAATGATTACGAAAATCTTGTTGGCGGTAATTTTACCTTGTCGCATAGCCGCCCCATCGGTGCTTACACGCTGGGTGGTAATATTGGCTGGCGCGAGAGCAAGCGTGACGGATTTCAACCGGCGGTGAGTGGCTTTCCGCAAATTGAAGAGTTTCGCCATGATAAAGATTTATCGCTCGGCCTTTCGCTGAGCCGCAAAATATTGGGTGTCGGGGTTAATCTCGGCATCAGCTATGCCGAACGCGATAGCAATAATCCCGGCAATAATTACGATGATACCTCAGGCTCATTGACCTTTTCGAGGAATTTCCAATGATTGTTTCATTTTCAAATAGCACCCGTCAGCTGAAAAAATCTGTTGCATTGGTCGCCGTGCTGGCGCTGGTGCAAGCGCCTATGGCTGCCGTGTTGGCAACAAAGGCTGAGGCTCGGGTTAAGGTCGGTGTAACCTCGGCGGTTATTCCCGAAGCAGTGATGGGCGATAAGCCGGGCGAGTTGAAAACCGTTACGGTGGGCGCCAAAGTTGACCAAGATGTGGTGATTGAAACCGGCGCACGTGGCCGCACGCAGGTTTTGTTTGTCGATGGGTCGAGTATGAATATCGGTCCAAAATCGCGCATTATTATTGATGAGTTTGTTTTTGACGCGAGCCAGCTTTCGGGCAATTTGGGTGCGCGTATTGAAAAAGGTTCAATGCGTTTCATCGGCGGCGTTTTGTCAAAGCGCGAAAAACAAGTGAAGTTTAATGCCGGCGATGCGACGGTTGGTATTCGCGGCGGTATTGCCAAGCTAGCGCTTGAAGACAGCGGTAAGTTAAAGGCCGAATTAGTGCATGGCAAAATCAGCATCACCACACCGGAAGGTTTGTTTGAAACTGACCGTATCGGCACGTTGATTGAGCGCGACATTGACGGTGTGGTTGATACAAGAACGGTAACGACACAAGAGAAAAAAGCCGAACTGGATGATGAGGCGAAAGAAAATCTGATTGTCGTCGATGAGCCGGCACAAGAGCAAAGCCCTTCAGAAGCACAAGGCGCAGACGCGCCAGCGCCAGCTGATGCAGAGGCGGATGTGCTGGCTGAAAATCCGGTCGAAAACGGTCTGGTTGAAATTGACGAGAACGGCAATTTGAAATCCAGCGACGAATTGATTGAGATTGACCCGGAAGCTGCCAAGCTTATCGATGATGGGGCCATTGCGATTGATGAGAACGGCAATGTCAATCCGACGGAAAAAATGCTGGAAGTTGATCCGGTAGCGAAAAAAATGGTTGAGGACGGACTGCTTGAGGTCGATGAAAACGGCTTTCTTGTGCCGTCTCAAAATTTTGACCAAGCCAAGTTTTACGATGATGTGGAAACGCAAGAAGGCGAGACCTCTATTGTTAGCGATGTAACCTTGGCCGAGTTTGGCTTTAGCGAGCCGGAATTTATCGCCTCAGAAGAAAGCTATAAATCCAACCTGGCCAGCACTGAGGCGGTTTTGAAAAATGATCCGACATCAGCCAAATTGTTTGAGTTGGGTCAGCTTGAGATTGATGGCGACGGCTTTTTGAAGCCGAGTGAAAAATTCAGCCCGTTAAGTGTCGCCCGTGTGCAGCGCACTTCGCGATTGAGTAAAGTATCCTTCGTTGAAGATAATGCAGCGGATAAATTGCTGCTGAAAAGCGGCGTGTTTGATACCAAAATCACCACGCGTGTTGTCGGTGCTGATTTGGCGGAAAGTTTTTATTCCGCCGAGGTCACAAAAGTAGTGCGCGCGGATATTGTGCGCGATGATGCCATTAATGCGATTGAGCGCTTGGCGTCGGCCAATGATGTGGCCGTGCCCGATGATATCAAACAGAGAAACCTTGATGAGTTGGTAACGATTGGCGGCGCTCTGTCGACCCGTGATGCGCTGAAAGCGTCGATCGGGAATGAGCTAGAACTGGCTTATTTGCCGGAGGTAACAATCGGTGCAATCGGGTCTGAAGATATTGTGTCAGTTTCGCTCAGCGGCGAGGCAGCGGATGCGCTTAATATTTCGAAAGACGAAACCGATTTCACCACAGAATCGCTGGATGATTGGTTCTCTGGTGCTCTTGACCCGAACTTACTGATAGGCCTCACCGGGTTGTCGGATGATGACAAAACCGTTGCGACGCGCAGTGTTGTCGATACCGGCACTTATGATTCGGGCGCTAAATTTAACGACCCGTTGCCGGAAGAAAAAACCGACAATGGCGAGACAACAGACTCGTCCGGCTTTATTGATGCCGTCTCGGGCGAGATTGATGTTGACGCGATTTTGAAAAGCGTTGGCATTGTTGTTGAACCGGTTTCTGACGAAAAATATTATGAAACGCCGGTAGTTGATAATGATGTTGTTATTGTAAACACGCCGATTGTCGAGGTTATCGAGCGCCAAGAAAATGCGGTGGAAGAAGATTTCAACGATTTCGATCTTTGGAAATTAAACATTGCCGGTCAACGTGTGGCGACCGGCGCCACTCAATTTGGCGACCCGGGCAGCAGCTGGACACCCTTCTATCTTTTGTGGGAGGCCTATAATAGCTCTGAGGGTGATGAAAACAGCTATATTGCCCGCGAGGCGGATAACCGCGTTTTGGTCAGCTTTGATATGAACACCTATGACACCATGGCGAGTTATTATGATGACCCGAGCCGCCGCACGACTGGCAATAAATTTGCCGCCACGTCAAACGAGCCAAGTGGCTCGGTGAAAGATTTATTGGCGCTGAATAATTTTGCTTTCAAAGCCGCGGTTGAAGTTTTGGCCGGCTATCCGCGCAGCACCTTTATCAGCAATGAGCCGGAAGAGCAGACATTGACTTTTACCGCCAATGATATGAGCGCGATGGCGGCAGATGCGCGGTCGGTTAATTCGGGTGTCAGCATTTGCACCGGTTGCGACCAAGTCGCCACCGGCATTTGGGAAAATGACAGTTTCACCAATGAGAGCCTGAGTAATATTTCTTACCAACATAAAGGCCATTGGGCTATCGGCCAGCCGCTGAGCTCGGATACGTTGCGCCAGCTTGCCGGTATGAAAGCCAGCTTTACCGGCCATGCCGTCGGCACGGTTATTACGCCGACCTTAAATGAGACCGGCTACGGCACGGCGGTGGTTAATGTTGATTTTGCCAATCCGACCTCGGGCACGAGGAATAATTTCCGTATCACTGATTTCCGCTCCGAGAATTATGTGTTGGACGATATTCCCAGTATGAGCATGGTTTTGGACACCAGCACTGGGGAGTTTAGCGGTCGAAGCTGGCGTGATGATACGGTCGATGGTGCTTTGTATGGTGAGTATAAAAACCTACAGGCGGGTGGCACATTTGCCATTAGCCGCTCAACAAGCAGCGCCAATGAGGTCAGCATTAGCGGTAGCTTTGCTGCCAAGGCGACATCT
>CBFHPF010000080.1:0-6430 GCA_965657665.1 Alphaproteobacteria bacterium
CAAGCATTGGCAACGGCCCGATATTCGGCATAGCCGGATTTCTCAAGTTCCAACGCCAGCTCCGGCCCGCCCGATTTCACAATCCGGCCATCCGCCATCACATGCACAACATCCGGTTTAATGAAGTCTAAAAGACGCTGATAATGGGTGATGACCAGCATGCCGCGCTCCGGCGCGCGCAGGGCGTTCACCCCCTCGGCGACAGTTTTCAGCGCATCAATGTCAAGGCCGCTATCGGTTTCATCCAAAATCGCCAGCTTCGGCTCAAGCATGGCCATTTGCAAAATCTCATTGCGCTTTTTCTCGCCGCCCGAAAAGCCGACATTCAACTGCCGCTTCAGCATATCGTCATTCATGCCGAGCGATTTAGCTTTCTCACGCGCCAAACGCAAAAAGCTGGCTGCATCCATTTCCGCTTCGCCGCGCCCGCGCAGCACCGCGTTAAGCGAGGTTTTCAAAAACGTCATATTGGTGACACCGGGAATTTCCAGCGGATATTGAAAAGCCAAAAACAAGCCCGCAATGGCGCGCGCTTCCGGCTCCATATCGGCCAGTTCTTGCCCGTCAAACAGCATTTCACCGCCATCGACCTGATAACCTTGTTTGCCTGACAGCACATAAGACAGCGTCGACTTGCCCGAGCCATTCGGCCCCATAATGGCGTGCACTTCCCCCGGGCGGATGCTCAGCGACAGACCTTTCAAAATCTGCTTGCCTTCAATACCGGCCTGCAAATTTTTAATATCCAGTAACGCACTCATCCGACACTTCCTTCCAGTGAGATGCCCACTAGCTTTTGCGCTTCAACGGCAAATTCCATGGGCAGGTTTTGTAAAACATCGCGGCAAAAACCGTTAACGATAAGCGCCACGGCTTCTTCGGGGTCGAGGCCGCGTTGCTGGCAAAAGAACAATTGATCGTCGCTGATTTTCGACGTTGTCGCCTCATGCTCTAGCACGGCTGACAAATTCTTCGCCTCAATATACGGCACGGTATGCGCGGCGCATTTATCGCCGATAAGCAAACTGTCGCATTGGGTGAAATTGCGGGCGCCCGACGCTTTCGGATGCACATTCACCTGCCCGCGATAAGCATTTGACGAGCGACCGGCTGATATGCCTTTCGAGATGATTTTGCTCGACGTATTCTTGCCCAGATGCAGCATTTTCGTGCCGCTATCAACCTGCTGCATATTGTTGGAAATGGCGATGGAATAAAACTCGCCTGAGCTATCGTCACCGCGCAAAATGCAGCTGGGATATTTCCACGTCACGGCAGAGCCGGTTTCAACCTGTGTCCAGCTAATGCGGGCGCGTGCCTCGCGGCAATCACCGCGCTTGGTCACGAAATTATAAATCCCGCCCACGCCATCCGCATTGCCCGGATACCAATTTTGCACAGTCGAGTATTTAATCTCGGCATCTTCCAATGCAACCAGCTCTACAACCGCTGCGTGCAATTGATTTTCATCGCGCATCGGCGCGGTGCAGCCTTCCAAATAGCTGACATACGCGCCTTTATCAGCAATCACCAAAGTGCGCTCAAACTGGCCAGTATTGGCTTCATTAATGCGGAAATAAGTCGACAATTCCATCGGGCAGCGCACCCCCGGCGGGATGTAGCAAAACGACCCGTCGGAAAACACAGCCGAGTTAAGCGCGGCGAAATAATTATCCGATTTCGGTATAACCGAGCCGAGATATTTTTTTACCAATTCGGGGTGTTCTTTCACCGCTTCAGAAAACGAGCAGAAAATCACACCATCTTTAGCCAGCTCTTCGCGAAACGTTGTGCCGACAGAAACGCTATCAAACACCGCATCGACGGCGATTTTTTTCACACCGGCCAAAACTTCTTGCTCTTGCAACGGAATGCCCAGCTTGGAATAGGTTTCCAGCAATTCAGGGTCAACATCATCAAGGCTTTTCGGCCCATCTTCCATCGATTTCGGCGCCGCGTAATAGCACAAATCTTGATAGTCGATTTTCGGATAATCGACATGCGCCCAGTCCGGCTCATCCATGCTCTGCCAACGCTCAAACGCGTCCAACCGCCAATCCAACAACCATTGTGGCTCTTCTTTTTTGGCCGAGATAAAGCGGACGATATCTTCGTTCAATCCATTTGGCACACGGTCCACGTCAATATCTGTGGTGAAGCCGTATTTATAATGCTCGCCGCCAAATTTCGCGACTTGCTCAACGGTTTGTTTATCGATCGATGCTTTTGCTTCGCTCATTTACCCTACTCCGCCGCCATTGATTTATTGGCCGCCAATTTGGTCCATTGCAGAACCAGTTTTTCAGTTTCTTCCGCCGTGCTTTGCCAGCCCAGACTGACCCGAAGAACGCCCTTACTTATATGGGTTTGAACCCCCATGGCAGCCAGCACATGGCTGCGCGACACCTTGCCGCTGGAGCACGCAGAACCGGCGCTAACGGCAATGCCCGCAAGGTCCAGCGCCATCACTAAAGTCTCACTGCTCAACCCTTCCAGTGCAAAACAAGATGTGTTCGCCAAACGCTCTGTTTTATGCCCGAAAATAACCAGCTCGGGCGCGGCTTCACTGAGCGCGGCTTCCATTGCATCACGCAAATCCGCCAGCTTTTCAAATTGTGGCAAAGACTGCTTGGCAACCCGCGCCGCCGCCGCGAAAGCGGCAATGCCTGAAATGTTTTCAGACCCGGCGCGACGGCCCAATTCTTGCCCACCGCCGATAAGCATAGGCGGCACAACAACACCGGGGCGCGTGACCAATGCGCCAATACCCATCGGCGCGCCCAATTTGTGGCCCGACAGGCTGAGTGCATCAATGCCCATGCCAATCATATTAATATCGATTTTACCGGCCGCTTGCACAGCATCACAAAACAGCAAGCTACCATGCGCTTTCACGCGGCGGCTTATCTCTGCCATTGGCTGCACAACACCCGTTTCATTATTGGCCAGCATGATGCACACCAAAGCCGGTGTTTCATCTTGCAGCGCGGCATCCAGCGCGTCCAAATCTACCAGCCCTTGCGAAGTGACGGCAATTTCCTCAACCGGTAAATCGCTCTCCTTAGCGGCCGCCAACACAGCCGAGTGCTCAATCGCGCTGACCAGCAAACGGCCTATTGCGCCATTGGGGGCGGCGCGCAATTGCAATGCCAGATTGCATGCTTCTGTGCCGCCGGATGTGAAAATCACGGTTTCGGGATGCGCCACCACCAGCTCGGCAATATCGCGGCGGGCATTTTCAACCAGCGCGCGCGCTTTGCGTCCCTCTTCATGCACAGATGACGGGTTACCAATATCCAACGCGCCCAATAAAGCGTCGCGGGCTTCGGGGCGTAAGGGCGCAGTGGCGTTATAATCGAGATAAATCCTACTCATTCGCCGACCTCCCGCAAGGCTTGCAAAGAGACTTCCTGCGGCTCACCTAGCCGGTCGGTCGATAAGCCGGGCGCAAAATGAGGCAATGGTTTGCCGTCCACCACATCCGCCAATGAGATAGCATTTAAGAAGCCATGAATTGTGTTGCCCAATTCGGCCCATAAATCATGTGTCAAACAGCGCGCTTGCTTGCTCAAACAGCCTGAAGCCGTGCCGCAGCGCGTTACATCCACCGGCTCATCAACCGCCTGAATGACATCGCCAATGCGAATGGTTTTTGGCGTATCGGCCAGCGTATAACCACCATGCGCCCCGCGATGGCTCAGCACCAATCCGGAACGGCGCAAATCACCGAAAATTTGTTCCAAATAATTGAGCGAAATCTCCTGCCGCAGACCGATATCCGCCAGTTTAATGGGCTTGGATGCGCCCTGTTCTGCCTGTTGCGCGATATCGGCCATCGCCATGACCGCATATCGACCGCGTGTTGAGATTTTCATTTTAACCTAAACCTTTGTTAAGGCTGCCTTTTTACGAAAAACCTTGCAATTTTGTCACGCTTTTCGCTATCACATGGCAACCATAGTCTGGATATAGTAAATCCGACTAAATTAGTCAAGTTTAAGCGTGGGGGAACGCTGTATGCCGGAAGTGATTTTTAACGGCCCCGAGGGTCGCCTTGAGGGACGTTTTGTTCAAAATAAAGAGCCGGGTGCACCGATTGCGATGATTTTGCATCCTCTGCCGCAGCTTGGCGGCAGCATGAACAACCCTGTCGCCTATCAGCTTTATCATCAATTTGCTGAACGCGGCTTTTCCGTCCTGCGGTTTAACTTTCGCGGCGTCGGCCGCAGCCAAGGTGAATTTGACGATGGTATTGGCGAATTATCTGATGCCGCCGCTGCTTTGGACTGGCTGCAAGCCTTGAGCGTAGATGCCAGCCAATGCTGGATAGCCGGTTATAGTTTCGGCGCATGGATTGGCATGCAATTGCTGATGCGCCGTCCGGAAATTTCGGGCTTCATCTCCGTCGCCCCGCCGGCCAATTTTTACGACTTCACTTTTCTTGCCCCCTGCCCCTCAAGCGGCCTGATTGTGCATGGCGATGCTGACCGCATTGTGCCGAAAGAAGATATCGAAAAAATGGTTGAGCGCCTGCAATCGCAAAAAGGTATCACGATTGATTATGAGAACCTCAAAGGGGCCAATCACTTCTTTGAGAAGGATATGGACAAGCTCGACAAGACTGTTACAGCCTATCTTGATAAGCGCCTGAACGGTTAAGTTCGGTATAATACGCCGCCGCTTGTTGGTTGCGTAACGCCGGTTGTCTCCGGTCGGCTGAGCGGTAAGCCATAAAAACTGCGCACGGCCAGCCAGCCAAATAGCTGCGCCTCCAACGCATCGCCGCGCCAGCCAAGGCTATCGCAATCGACAATATCAACCCCGCAATAAGCAGCCATCATGCGGCGCAACGTGCTGTTGTGCCGTCCACCGCCGCACAAAATAAGCCGCTGTGGTTTTTTCGGGCATAAATCCAACGCCTTGGCTATGCCCATTGCCGTGAAGGCGGTTAACGTCGCCGCGCCATCAGCCGCCGACAACGCTTCAACCGGCGACGCATCAAAATCAAGACGGTCCAGCGATTTAGGCGGCGGTGCCGCAAAATATGGATGCGCCAGCAAAGCCGCCAACGCCGTTTCATTAACCTCACCTTGCGCCGCCAGCTCGCCATCTTCATCAAACGCTGCACCGCTATGGCGCATCACCCAATCATCAATCAGCGCATTGGCCGGTCCGCAATCAAAGGCCAATATGTCATCTGCGCGACACCATGTGATGTTGGCAATGCCACCGAGATTAATCACGGCTTCGGCGTCTTGCGGTGTCGCCTCACCCTCTAAAAGCGCAGCATGATAAAGCGGCGCTAGCGGCGCGCCCTGCCCACCGGCCGCCATATCGGCTTGGCGAAACCGCGCCACCACATTGACCCCCAAAGCCGCCGCCATGGCCTGACCGTCACCGATTTGAAGGGTAAATGCTTCAGCCGGTCTGTGCGCCACGGTTTGCCCGTGAAAGCCGATAATATCGATAGATAAATTATTATGGCGGTCGAGAAATTGTGTTACCGCCTCAATATGCGCTTGTGTCACTTGCGCATCCGCCGCCACCAATCGGTCCGGCCAAAGGGCCATATCAGCCAACACCGCTGTCGGCAGTTCAGCCAGCCATGTCAGCAGCGCGCGCAGTTCTTGGCGCAGAGCATCATCATAGGCGAAAAAGCCATCTGCGGCGGGTTGAATATGCTGCGCACCATCCGTGTGCAAAACGGCAATATCAATGCCGTCTAGCGATGTGCCGCTCATCAATCCCAATGCTGTCAGTTTTTTTGTCATATTTTTGCTATCGGCTTCCGATTTGGCCTCTTGATTTCGCGTCACGCTTTGCTTAACAGTCTGAACATGACTTATACATCAGATTTCCTAAAAACGCTCGATGAACGCGGTTTCATCGCGCAATGCACAGACCCTGACGCGCTCGATAGCGCGGCCAATGAAGGTATTGTCACCGGCTATATCGGTTATGACTGCACCGCGCCGTCTTTACATGTCGGCAATTTGATTTCAATTCTCATGCTGCGCCGCCTGCAACAAGCAGGTCATCGCCCGATTGTGGTGATTGGCGGCGGCACAACCAAAGTTGGCGATCCGTCAGGCAAAGACGAAAGCCGTCAATTGCTGACGCAAGATAAAATTGATGAGAACAAAAAAACCATTCGCGCAACGTTTGAGCGGTTTCTGACTTTTGGCGACGGCCCAACAGACGCCGTTTTGGTGGATAATGACGAGTGGTTGTCACAACTCAATTACATCGAATTTCTGCGCGATTACGGGCGGCATTTTTCGGTCAATCGCATGATGAGTTTTGACAGCGTCAAGCTGCGGCTTGAGCGCGAGCAACCGCTCAGCTTTCTCGAATTTAATTATATGATTTTGCAGGCCTATGATTTCCTCGAGCTTAATCGTCGCTATCAATGCACGCTACAAATGGGTGG
>CBFHPF010000081.1:0-6380 GCA_965657665.1 Alphaproteobacteria bacterium
TGTTGAGCATTATGTCACGCTGGACGATGTAAGTTTTTTCGGGCAATGTCCCAGCTATGACGGGTTCAGCGACCAATAATGCTCAAGTGCTTATTCACGGCAGCGGCAATAGCGCGAAAATCACCGCGCTGGCCTTGGCGGCGGCCAATATTAATGTCGCGCTATGGCCCGGTGAGGCTACCCCGTCTGCCAATTCTTCTGACTGGAATAGCGTATTAGCGCTCAGCCCCTCATCGCGCCTGATGCTGGAAACATTGGGCGTATGGGCCGCGCTCGAACACCCCAGCGCGCCGATTAATGATATGCGGGTTTATGGCAGTCGCGATATTGACGGCGCGGCGCAACTGGCTTTCGGCGGGTCGAACACTGGTCACGATGACGATACGCTAAACGCACCGCTGGCGCATATTGTCAGTCTGGCCGATTTGGGCCGCGCCTTGAGCCGCGCGCTCGATACCGCCATCGCAGCGCAAAAAATTAATGTTTTATCCGCGCCGATTGCTGACCTCGAAATGCCGGTGGGAAACACGGCGCATGATAAAGCCACGCCGTTGGCGCACTTAGCCGATAGCAGCCAAGAAAACTTCGCGCTTTTGGTCGACACCCAAAAACAAACAAAAGACCGCGCGCCAAAATGGCGATTGCGCCGCGCCGACCGGCCTCTCATGCATGATTATCAAGCCGCCGCTTTGGTCGGCTGTGTGAAAACCACCCAGCGTCATGCCAATGTAGCGCAACAGATTTTTCTGCCCGATGGGCCATTGGCGCTTTTGCCCTTGCCCGACCCGCATATGATGGCCTTGGTTTGGAGCCTGCCGCGCGCCCGTGCTGAAGCGCTGGCCTCGCTGCCGACAAATATTTTGGCGCATGAATTACAAGCCGCAACAGATGACAGGTTCGGGCAATTGCACCCCGAAAAAGGAATGGCGACACAGCATCTGGCGCTGTATTTGGCGGAAAATTATTGCCATGAGCACAGCGTCTTACTGGGCGAGGCCGCGCATATTATTCATCCGTTGGCCGGGCAAGGATTTAATTTAACGCTGCGCGATGCGGCGCAATTAGCCGAGACATTATATCAAAGCAAAAGCCTTGGCTTGCCCCTACATGATGCGACCATGCTTGCGGAATATGCCACGCAAAGGCGCGGCGCGGCGTTGCAAATGGCGGCCGCCACTCATGGGCTAAACGGCTTATTCGGCAATGCGGTTTTGGGCGGCACTTTGGCTCCATTGGGTCGCCTAGGCTTGGCAGCCACACGCGCACTCAATGAAAAAAATCCTGCATTGGCTGAAGCTTTTAGCGCTATGGCAAATGGTGATGCGGCTGGAAATAAAGCGTCCGCACGCACAAGCGAAATAATGCCCCGCTTGATGCGAGGGCAGGGCTTCGGTCATATTAATTAATGATACCGCGCTTTAAGCGTCCAGCGCGCGCGCCTCATCGGGCAACATAATAGCGATGCCATCGCGCACCGGATAAGCCAAATTGGCCTCTTTTGAGATCAGCTCATCAGCATCCGCATCATAACGCAACGGGCCGCGGCTGACTGGACACACCAGCAATTCTAAAATTGCCGGATCCAGTTTGCGCCCTGTCTGCTTGTCGTCACTCATTATCCAATTCCCATTATCGCTTTTTTATACCGCCAATGCCGCTAGATTATTGCACCGCATTATCATTAGCGCCACCGCTTTGGCTGGCCTGCGCCAAAACCATTTCCGTTAAGGCGATGAGAATTTCAGCGCGTTCAGCCAGGCTGGTCGCTTCCAACATGGCCTGTTTTTCTTGCGCCCCATAAGGGCTGATAATGCACAAGGAATTGACAAGCGCCTCATTGCCGGAACTTTCAATCGCTTCCCAATCGGCCTGCATGCCGTTCATATCGAGATAGCGTTTCAAAATATCCAATACACCATCGCGATTAACATCAAACGCGCCCGCCTCAGCAATGAGGTCGCTCTCAAACGGGCGATAATCCGCCGCCACTTGGCGATAGGGGGTTAATACATCCAGCTCTTGTTTGACTTTAAAGCGCGCCGTGCCGGTCAGCGAAACAATCATCCGCCCGTCATCGGTTTCGCTGAAAGAGCTGATACGCCCTAAGCAGCCAACATTTGCCAAAGGCGGCGGATTGCCATCATCGCTTGGCTGTATCATGCCAATAAAACGACCGCGCCCCAACGCATCCTCAAACATATCGAGATAACGCGGCTCAAAAATATTCAACGGCACATGACCGCGCGGCAGCAATAACACCCCATCCAAGGGAAACACCGGAATGGTTTCGGGCAAGGCGTCTATCTGGTCATAATTTTGCGGCATGCGCCGGCTCCTTATCAAAAATGGACTCGCCGGAAATGACGGCCCGCTTTGGCTTAATAAAATCAGCTGAATAAAATAGACGACAGGCGGCGGCGTGCCGCCACAACCAATTCATCATTTGCCCCATAGGCATCGAATAATTCGAGCAATTGTTTGCGCGCGGCTTGTTCATTCCAATCGCGCTTCATCTCAATACTATCCAATAAGGCCGTCATCGCCGCCTCATATTGGCCGCCCGCATGATAAGCGAGCGCCAAATCAAACCGCGCTTGGTGATTATTGCTATCCGCCGCAATCGCCGCCAAAAGACTTTCGGTCTCGCTATCGCCAGTATCAGCTGCGCTATTTTCAGCCGATTTTTCAGCCACTTTCTCAGCGAGAGCCAGCGCGGCACGCGCCGCCGTTAAATCTGCATCAGAAGCCGCCCGCGCATCTTGCGGGGCAGCGGCCAAAACGCCGGCCGCCTCTTCTATCGCGCCCATCGCCAGATGGGTTTGGGCCAGTCCGGCCATTGCTTTTATATTTTCCGGCTCTTGCTCATGCGCCGCCAAATAGCATTCCAACGCATCGTCATATTGTTCCTCCGCCAGCATTTCGGCTGCCGTTTCCATCAAAGCCTCAGCGGCAGATGGCGCTAGCGCACCATCCAAATGCTTATCAATGAACGCCGCCAATTCGCTTTCCGGTAGAGCGCCCATAAAGCCATCGACCGGGCGACCGGCTTTGAAAGCAAACACGGCAGGAATAGACTGCACTTGTAATTGCTGCGCCACCGCCGGATGCTCATCAATGTTCATTTTCGCCAGACGCACCGCGCCATCGGCTTGCGCTGTCAGCTTTTCCAAAACCGGCGTCAATTGCTTGCACGGGCCGCACCACGGCGCCCATAAATCAAGCAGCACTAATTGCTCATTAGACGCCTCGATGACCTCAGCCATAAAGCTTTCAGTGGTCACATCCATAATCGTCTCGCGCGGCGCGCTGTGTGTCGGCGCCGGTGCATCAGGGCTTGGGGTTTGGAAATCAGCCATATTATATCCTGTCTTGCTTATGGTTAAAATGGTGCTTCCAACCCCATTTGCCAAGCCCCAAAACGTCACATCCCACTTATCGTCAAACCGCCCGTCATGCCGTTCGTCATGCCACTCGTAAAACCGCCCGTAAAACCGCTGAAGTCACTGGCATAATGCAAATGACAAGGCGCGATATGAAAGGACGAAAAAATAATCCATCATCGGCGCGTCAAACACTTGTCAAAGGCGGGTCATTATGGCTATAACACGGCTCGTCGCGCGAGCGACAAACCGCCATTATGGCTTTCTGTGATGCGGGCGTAGCTCAGGGGTAGAGCACAACCTTGCCAAGGTTGGGGTCGTGAGTTCGAATCTCATCGCCCGCTCCAGAAATTTTTTTACCGATATAATGATACGTTTTTTAAAGGCCCAAAGGCGTTTTGGCTGGTTTTTCAGCGCGCGCGTCGGTCAATACTGGCGCGCAATAAGCGGCGAATGCTCAACCAAACAAGCGGCATGGTGACAGCGACCAAAGCGGTTTTGGCCAAAATCGGGTCTATGGCGGGCAAATGTGTCAGCACCCAGCGCAGCGGAAAATCGAGCAAATTCACCAGATAATATGAGATTGCCACAGTCGAGACGCCCTCAACCGTGTGCTGTAAACGCAATTGTCGCGCCGCCGCTTCATTGAGCGAAGCCAGTAAATCGGCATTTTGACGTTGCAGCCCCAACTCAATGCGGGTTTGCAAAAGCGATGTCATATTGCCGATTTGATCAGCCAAATCATGACGCCGCTTTTCGGTCGATATATAAGTCGCAATAGCTGGCGATAGACGCCGCTCCAAAAAACCGCCAACCGTAATGCGGCTGTCAAACGGTGTCTCGTGCAAAGAGGCAAGCCGCGCTTGCACCAACGCCCAATAGGCTTCGCAAGCCGAAAACCGAAATGATGTCTCGCGCCATATTTCTTCCAACTCACCGGCCAAGCCCGACAGAACAGCAAAACGCTGCGCCGCCGCCTCATCACCGGCGCTATCATCAGTCAATAAAGCATCGCTATCGGCCGGCACACGGGCCGCGATTTTGGCCAAATTACTCTGTGTTTCACGCGCCCGCGGCAAACCAATAGCGGCAAAAGAACGATAGGTTTCTATTTCCACCACTTGCAACGCCAAGCGACCAATATCGCGAACATCTGCATCGGCCGAAAAATCCAGCGCGATTTTCGTATGCCCGTCTTCGGCTACTTTGAAATCAAAAAACGCATCAACCAAACCACCCTCAAGGCGGCTGGCACATGTCCAGCTATCGCGTGGCGCGCCGCTTTTGGCGCAATAACAATCCACCGCAACGACAATTTCAGCATCGACAAAAGCCAGCCAATCATCGGGCAAATGCTGCGCCGCCGACACGTCTTCGGCTTTTTCATCAATAATTGTCAGCGAAACAAATTCAGTATGGCGTTCAATGTTAAATTGCACATGCTCGCGGCGCGCCCGCATGAGGCGGGTTGCGCCATCACCCTGCCAATCCAGTTCGGGCAAAGCATCAGCCAAAAGGGCGCGCAATGAGGCAAACCCGTTTTGCCCCGACAGGCACAAGCGAAAAATCGCTGTCGGCAAACCGAAGCGCGGGAAGGGCCGCGCGTTCAGCTCATCGGTTACCTGATTGAGCCGCCATTCCGATTTATGGCCGCCGGTTCTGGAGGTAAAACTACTCATGCAGATTATACGCGCAATATGCCGTTGCGGTTTCTATTTGGTGGGTTTTTTCAGCGTCACGAAATTAGCGGTTGATGAACCGGCGGCCAATAAATGGCCTTCCGCGTCATATAGTTCGCCCTCGACAAAGCCGACAGAGCGGCCGCGCCGAACCACACGCCCGACCGCATAAATGCGCCCCGGACGCGCCGGAGCCATCATCGATACCTTCAATTCCAAAGTCGGGGAAATTTGTCCCCAATCCAAATTAAGGCCAATGGCGAACGCCATCGCATCATCCAACATGGCGGCCACATTGCCACCCTGAATGCCTCCCCATTTATTGCATAATCGCGCCTCGGCATTAAACGCCATTTCAACGCGTCCGGCGGTCTTATCAACGGCCAACAATTCCAGCCCCAAATGCGCCGAGCTGGGCGAGGGTTTTTCATGCGCGGCTTTGACGTTTGGCGGCCACTCGGCAGGCTGTGTTACAAAACCATCGCGCGCCGTGCCCAAAACACTGACATCAATTTTCGTATGTTCCATAAAAACTCCTCACGCGCCCTAATTCCAAAACGCCGTCTATTGCGCCAGAGCCTAAGCGGCGTATCGGCAAATTTCAAGCTGGCGATATATTGAAAAATATCTACCGCTAATGCGCCACCAAAACTGCGATGCTGGCAAAGCAGCCAACCCAATGCTAGCATCACGAAATGAGTAACCTTTCTGCCTCTCTAGAAAAAGCCAACCAATTATCTTGGCCTGTGCCGCCGCAATTTATTTTGCCGCTGGCCGTCAAGCCCGGCGATATTGATGATTTCAATCACGTTAATAATGTTGTCTATCTCAGCTGGATGGCACGCTGCGCTTGGGCCCACTCAAAGGCATTGGGATTTAACTTCGCCGCTTTTGAAAAACATGATTGCGGCTTTGTCGTTACCCGCCATGAGTTGGATTATCGTGCGCCGGCCTTTGCCGATGAGCATGTGGCGATTGCCACTTGGCTGGTTGAAAATGATAAAAAATTACGCTTGGCGCGCCGCTTTGTCATGCGCTCCATTGAGCGCAATGTTGAGCTGGCGAGCGGTGTGACGCGCTTTGCCGCCATGCGTTTATCAACCGGCAAAGCCTGCCGTATGGTCGAGCCATATATTGACGGCTATCCAATTGATGCGGCGGCGGTCGCTCATTTCGGCCCGCTTTAACGCGCGCGCCCCAAACTATTGTTAAAATTTTACGGCGTTAGCTTATAGCCGCCCTCTACTGTCACCAGCAGCTTGGCATCAGACGGGTCGGTTTCAATTTTTTGCCGCAGCCGATAAATATGGGTTTCCAGCGT
>CBFHPF010000082.1:0-6326 GCA_965657665.1 Alphaproteobacteria bacterium
CATACCACCCAATCGATGAAGACCTGATATGCACCTATACGGGGTACCCGGGGTGGCCCATGCGTGCCCCCATTCGTAAATATTTCGGGTCCACTATGGGTCCAGTTGATGCCAATTTTAGGACAATAAGCTGTCGCGCACCATTTAGGGTCGCCCTCAAGGAGGAGACTGTGTAAGCTATAAAAACCCTGAGAGACAAAGCACTTAGGAAAGCACTGGCGGAGAGGAAGGGATTCGAACCCTCGATACGGGATTACCGTATACTCCCTTAGCAGGGGAGCGCCTTCAGCCACTCGGCCACCTCTCCACCGCCGTTGATAGCGAAGCGGCGGGGGCTTTTCAAGCGCAATTGCAACATTATCATCACATTTATTGCCGCCACAATTATTGCCGATTGATGCGGGCGCGCTCTTGCCGAAATCGGCGGCGCACCGCATATTCCCCTTATGAGTTTTCGGCGTCAGTTGCATAAAACATCGCCGCCCAAAGTGGCGCGCACCATCAGCTTAATGGCTGGGGCAATGTGTGTTGCGCTGTTGGCAAGCTGTGCGCCGAGCCAAAAAGTCGTTGCGCCGACAGACATAAAACCGCCGCCAGTTATCGCCAAGCCAAAGCCGGTGGATGTGCCGTGTGAGCTGACCGACACATGCCCACCTGCGCCCAAGCCGCCCGCGCCGTATAATCTGATGGGCCGCGTTTTGGGCGATGCTTGCCCTCAAAAAGCCGATTTGCTGGCTGCTTATGCGACTTGCCGCAACGGGCAAATTGTGGCGATTGATATCGCCATTCCGACACAAGATGAAGCCGCCAAGCAGCGCGTTTTTGACCGCGCTTTGGTGAAATATGGCGCGCCGTTTGAAGACCGTCGCGGCGGTGTGCCGATGGTGCAAAAAGTCGCCATGCCCGATTGGGCGGCGGATAAAACCCCGCCGCAGCTCAACCAAACCCGCGATAAGCGATATATGTTTTGGTGGATTGACGAAGTGGCGAAGCATTATCTCGCCGTTTCGGAAGCCGAAAATGCCGTTGAGGTCAGTCTGCATCGGCTAGACCGCGCGGCGCGGCAAAGGGCCAATAATCTGCAAACCAGAAACAAGCGCATTGCCGAAACCGGCAAGCAATTGACGGAAGCGTTTTAGCTTTTCACCTTCCGCCTAAATCCGCAAAGAGGCGCAGCGCGTATCAGCACTATGAAACAAAACATCGCCATTATCGGCACCGGCATGGCCGGCCTCGCTTGCGCCACGGCTTTGGCCTCGGCGCATAATATCTCGATTTTTGAAAAAGCGCGCGGCGTGTCGGGGCGGCTGTCGACGCGGTTGTCGCATTATGACGGGCCGCAACCGGCCATCGCTTTCGACCATGGTGCGCCCTATTTTTATGCCGAAGATGACCGCTTCAAAGATTGGTTGCAGCCGTTTCGCGCCACCGGTCAGGTGCAGGCCTGGTCGCCACATGCGGTTCATATCGCGGCGGATGGCGCGGTGTCGCCTTACGAGGATGAACGCGAGCTTCTGGTGTTTTCGCCCGGCATGAACGCCATCGGCAAAACCGTGCTCGGCGGGCGGCCCAATATCGCGCTGTATGTATCGACACAGATTGAGCAGATTTCCGGTGCTGCCGGAGCGTGGCACATCACGGCGGGCGAGGATGATTTCGGCCCGTTTGATAAAGTCGTGCTCGCCATTCCGTCGCATCAGGCGGTCGCGCTGTTGCCGCCTGATATCAGCTTTGCCGCGCCATTGGCGGCGGTTGACATGTTGGGCTGTCATACGCTGATGCTGGCGCTCGATGAAGCGCCTTCTGCCGCTTGGGATTATGCGCGTTTTGATGATGAGATGCTGGGCTTTGCCGCCTTCAACAACACCAAGCCGGGGCGGGGTGATACGCCTGCGCTGGTGATACACACGCGCCATGAGTGGAGCCAGCAGCACATTGAGGATGATGTGAACGCGGTTGCCGCCGCGGCCAAGCAACGCTTCAACGAACTCACCGGATTGCCGATAAACGCTTCGGCTTATGACCGCATTCATCGCTGGCGATATGCCTCTGTCGCGCAGCCATATAATGCCCCGTTTGCGCTGGATGACGCGCAAGGCATTGCCGCGATTGGCGATTGGTGCGCGCCGCAGGTGCATAATAGCGGTGTTGAGGCGGCATTTTTAAGCGGTCATGCGCTGGCGGCGGCCCTTTAGCCACAGCTTGCCGCGCGTTAAACTTATGCTATGTTGCGCGCAAAGAGGGCAACCGACACGCGTCGGGATGAATGGAGCCGAACATGTTTCGAGGATCAATTACTGCGCTGATTACGCCGTTTAAAGATGGCGCGGTGGATGAAGCCGCCTTGCGCAAGCTGGTTGACTGGCAAATAAGCGAAGGCACGCACGGGCTGGTGCCGGTGGGCACAACGGGCGAGTCGCCGACGCTGAGCCATGATGAGCACGAGCGCGTGGTGGAGATTGTGGTGGACGCCGCCGCCAAGCGTATTCCGGTGATTGCCGGTGCCGGTTCAAATGCCACTGCCGAGGCGATTGCCTTTACCGAGCATGCCGAAAAGGCCGGCGCGGATGGCGTGCTGCACGTTACGCCGTATTATAATAAGCCGACGCAAGACGGGCTGTTTGCGCATTTTGAGGCCATCAGCCAAGCCACGGCGCTGCCGATTATCATTTACAATATTCCCGGTCGCTCGATTGTCGACATGACGCCCGAGACGATGGGGCGTTTGGCGGCGCTGGACAATATTGTCGGCGTGAAAGACGCGACGGCCGATTTGGGCCGAGTGGCACAGCAAGAAGCAGCTTGCGGGGAGGGCTTTTTGCAGCTTTCGGGCGAGGATGCGACCGCCGTTGAGTTCATCAAGCAGGGCGGGCATGGCTGCATTTCCGTTTGTTCGAATGTGGCACCGAAATTATGCGCCGCCATGCAAGAGGCCGCGTTGAACGGCGATTTTGCTTCGGCTGATGCGCTATTGAAAAAATTGCTGCCGCTTATGGATGCGCTGTTTTGCGAAACCAGCCCATCACCGGCCAAATATGCGATGGCGCGTTTGGGCCATTGCGAAGAAGAAATCCGTTTGCCATTGCTGCCAGCCAGCGCGGCGGCGCGCGCGCAGGTTGATGCCGCGATGGACGGGTTGGGGCTCTAGTCATGTCTTCGAAAAGCGGTGGCCGCAAAAAATCCGCCGCCGGAGACGGCACTATTGCGGAAAACCGCCGCGCGCGGCGCGATTTTGAGATTGCCGACACAATGGAAGCCGGACTGATGCTGATGGGCACTGAGGTGAAAAGCCTGCGCCAAGGCACGGCTAATCTGGCGCATAGCTATGCCAATGTGCAAGACGGCGAGGCGTTTCTCATCAATGCCGATATTCCCGAATATACCCAAGGCAACCGCAACAACCACAAGGCGACGCGCCAGCGCAAGCTGCTATTGCATCGGCGCGAGATTAATAAGCTGATGGCGGCGGTGCAGCGCGACGGCATGACGATTGTGCCGCTGAAACTGTATTTTAACGAGCAAGGCCGCGCCAAACTTCTGCTTGGCCTTGCCAAAGGCCGCAAAAAAGCCGACCGCCGCGATGTTGAGAAAAAACGCGACTGGGAACGGCAAAAATCTAGGCTGATGAAAGAGCAATGACGCTCACTTGCACCAGTCTTTGCGTCGCCCGTCGGGGGCGGGCTTGGCTAGCCCCTCAGCAATAAGTTGTTTCTGCAATTCGGGCGCACGCACCAATAGGCGACCATAGCGGTCAAAATTACCACTCGCTTCTAGTCTGACTTCGCCTTGCATATAGGCCAATGTCACAGCGCGGGCTTGCCGCGCTTTGGCTTTTTCGTCAGAGCATTTTGGGCGGCTGCGTTCAGGCGTATCAAAGCCTTCAAAACGCAAGCTCTGTTCCTGCACCAATTCGGGAAAATTATAAAAGCGAACTTTGCATGTGTCGCCATCGTAACAACCGCTCAACGCGGCGATATAGACTGCACCTGCAACTTGAATGGAAATCATGGCTTGCCCCTTTCTTCTTGTTAAACAAGCGAAAACGGCACTCGCATCGAGCGAGTGCCGGGGGTTCGTAACCAGACATAAGAATGGCTGCGGTGTATTTCACCGAAGCGTATTATATTCCACCGCCACCCCGACCATGGGCCGAGGAACGGATTTTCCGACAGGCACATTATTAAAGCGTTAAGCCTCAATTTAATGCCGTGCGAGGCCTGCTTTGATTCATAATTTTGGCAAAAAGAATGACAGTCAAAGCAGCCGAGCGCGGCGTTTTCCTGCCGCTTACATCGGGGTTACGAAGCCCCATTGCAGCACCGTTCGCGCCACAACACATCCACACTGCCACTTCCGAAAACATAGGGAAAGGGGGTTAATTTCAATAAGTTAAATGGAAGTAAATAAAGAAAAATAAGGGTGTTGAGTTGTGGTCCAAATAGGAGAAGCATATTTTTTTGGCGAATTCATGAGGCAAAATTGGTTTGCTGCTGCTCTGGATAGAGGTTTCAATATGGGCAATCTTTCGAAAACACGATTTTCGATTTATGCGACAAGAAGTAAGTATCGCAAACGTATTGTAAGTGCTTTGCGCTATGTTGGAACAGGCGGGGGTAATTACTATACAATTTTGGAATCTAGAATTTTAAGATGCGAAACTGGTGTTGGAGGCCTCTCGATATTTGACCTTCCAGACCAAATGAATTCGGCCAAATATAAGAATCCGAAATTAAAACATCAGAAAGATGATTTAATCAACGCGGCCAATAAATATCTAAGTGTGCGAGGAAAGTTTGGCGTTATTGACGCCAGAATAACACCTAAGCGTTATGTGAATAGAAGAAACTTCAAAATTTCTGTTGGTCCTGATGTTGTCTGGAATGTTCCTAGGGGTAGGGTGTCTGTAGCATTTTATCAGGATAAAATGGACGAGACACGTTTGAATAAGAAAAAAGCCGAGTTCATAGCCGCGTTAGTTGGAATGAGCCACGAATTACCGAGTTCCGCTGGGACGATTGTTATCGACCTTCAGACAGGAGAGTTTTTTGAGTGTGAAGATGACGGCTCTATTCTTGGACCGAATATTGAAGTCTTTTGTGAGGAAATAGATGCTGAGCTTTCCTAAGTATCAAGTTAAATGCGTTTTCAATGCAACAAGGCTTCAATAAAATTTGTAGTCGTGGAGGTAATGTAACATGAATTATACTGCATTAACCTTAGACTCTAGTATCTTAATTGAAGAGGGTTTAACGCTAGATAGTGAATTAATTATTCGTTTGAAGCAATTCAAAGACAGCCCCACGAATATAGTTATGTCAACCATCATTTTGAGAGAAATTCGCCAAAAACTTTTCGATACACTGCGCTCGCGTCGTCAAAAGCTAAATGATGTAGCTAAATATTCACTCAAAGATGGGCTGATTAAAGAAGATGAACAAGCTACTTTTGTGTCCATAATCAGTGGAATGAAAAGTGCAGACCAGTGCACGGACCAAAGATTAGTAAAGTTCAAAAATGACTATGGTGTTGAAGAGATAGGTTTCGCCGAAGTTTCTTTTGAAAGCGTTGTAGACGATTATTTCGATGGCATTCCGCCCTTCGCAGACGCTGGAAGCAAGAAGCACGAATTTCCCGATGCTATAGCGTTAAGGTCGCTGGAGAACTGGGCCAAGAAAAATGATCAATTCTTGCTTTGTGTAAGCAGCGACAAGGATTGGCATGACTTTTGTGCTTCGAGTGACCATCTAAACTGCGTCGATAATTTGGCGGATGCGTTAGATCAGATGCAGGAGAATTCGAAAGAGAAGAGGAAAAAAATATCAGCATACTTAAATTCTACCTCAGAGAGTTTGAAAGTGTCGCTCATTGATTTTTTGATGGAGGAAAGTTTTGTTTTGGAGGGCGAATTCTCGGAAGGGCAGATAAGTGCTGAAGGTAGTATTAAAGATATTTCGTTTGAAGAATTAGCTGAAAATATATCGGAAAAAAATATCAGGGTTTTAGAAGAGACAATTGAAACGATTACTATTCAAGTAAATTTGGATGCATCATTCGAAGTAATAGCGGATTTGCTCTACTCAACCCCGAGCGGCCATACCCTGAGTTCTGAATGGATTAACGAAAATTGGGATTATGAAATACCGGTCGAAATTGTAATCAAAAAGGGAACGGATAAATTCCGGAACGATACGCATGAAATAGAGAGTATGCGTATTCCGGATTCCTTTGTCATGGAAATCAATGATAGGGAACACGGCGATATCTTTTTTTAGTCAAATTTGAAATATGGCTTCGTTCTTCGTAGGCCAGCGGGTGCAACTAACCCA
>CBFHPF010000083.1:0-6322 GCA_965657665.1 Alphaproteobacteria bacterium
TAAGGTTGGTGTGCGCCATAAATTCTAGGCGTTACCCCATAAGCATGAGAAGGGCTGCCGCTATGCCGGTGGCCCTTTTTGCTTTTCGGTTCTGATTTATTGCGCGTCGAAGCTGCCGCTTTCAGCATTATAAGCGTAAAGCGTGCCCGAGCCGATATCGTGCCACAGGCCGTGCAACTGCAAGTTACCGGCAGTCACCGCCTCGGCGATAAATGGATAGCCCATCAGATTTTCCAGCGAGCCAATGACCCCCTGATGGCCCATGGAAATGACGCGACTATCATCACCTTCGCCACTGACGCGCCGATGCGCCGGACGCAGCGTCTCCAACCAATGACCGACAAACTCAAAACCGGCATCGGCGGCGGCGACATCATTTTCGCACATATCATAACAGGCCTGCACACCGCCGCAGGCCGAGTGACCCATAATAATGAGGTGCGGCACAGCCAGCGCCTTCACCGCATATTCCAGCGCCGAAGCCGTATTATTCGCAGCACTCGCGGCTTCGCCGCCCGGCGCATAAGGCGGCACCAGATTGGCGATATTGCGGTGAATGAAAAACGTGCCCGCCTCCACGCCGAAAATCTCGGTTGATTGCACGCGGCTATCGCAGCACGAGATAACCATCGCCATCGGGCTTTGCCCGCCCGCCAATGTGGCAAAGCGATCTGCCTTGGCGGCAAAATCGCCCTGCTTCCAATTACGATAATGGGTCAACAACTCTGCCGGTAGTGGCGCTGCAATTGTCATTTCTGCCTCCTGCAATGACGAAGATGGATTAACCTCGCCAAGCTATGATATGATTCTGGTCACTCAAAGGCGACATTGCGTCACCTTACACCATCTCATGCTGAATTGATAAGCGACTGAGCTGAAAGAGAAGGACGGTTTTATGGATATGAGTTATCTGGCTTATTTGGGGGCGGCGGTCTTTCTCGTCGGTTTTGTCGTCACTGATTTGGTTATGTCGCGGGCGATGTTTGCCTTCGCTGCCGCGCTGTTGATTTATGGCATCGCCGCCGGTGATGGCAGTTTTGCCGCGCTCATCTGGGCGTTTGCCGCGCTGCTCATCAATTTGCTGGTGATTTGGCGTCATGTCGCCGACCGCTTCACCACGCCTTTATCGGATGAGGAAAAAGCGCTGGCGCAAGAATTGCCGGAATTTTCGCCCGGTGATTTTCGTCGCCTGATGAAAATTGCTGATTGGCAGACGCTCGATGCCGAGAAACAATTAACCACGCAGGGCCAACATGCCGATGCGCTGTATTATATTGTGGCGGGCGGCGCGACGGTCAATAAAAACAGCAATGAGATTGAGGTCGGCGATAATGTGCTCATCGGCGAGATTTCCTTCACCCAAAATGTGCCGACCACGGCAACAGTTGCGGCGCATGCGGGCAGCATATTGGTCGCTTGGCCGGCCAAGAAATTGCGTAAGCTGATGAAGCGCGCGACTTTGAAAGCCAGTTTTGATGCGCTGCTGGCGCATGATTTGGCCGATAAACTCGCGGCGGATGAATTGCGGCGGGTCGATGCTGGCAGCAGTGAAGACGGCTAATTACCGGCTTGTGATATTAGCCTAGAAAAACCCCTGAACCGTATCGACGAAGCCTTTCACAATACCGTTCACCGTATCCATGAAACTCGTTTCATTGGCTTTGGCTGCGGCGGCTTGCTCGGCGATAACATCTGCCATCAGTTGCGCCGTCACTTTGGCGGTATATTCGGCTTGCCATTGCGCCCGCTGATTGCGCGCCGCGCATACGGCTTTGGGTTCATAACCGGCTACATTGCGGCATTTGGGCAGTTCGGCGGCTTGCGCCGGGCTTACAATCGGTTGCGCGGTCAGGCTGAGCGCAACCAAACAAAGACTGAGAAACAGATGACGCATAAACTTTCTCCCTAATTACCATTTTACCATGCGTTGATTTGTGCATCAGTTCAATGACAACAAAACCGGCAACGGATTAGAACCAACCCATAGCGCGCGCCACGCCGGTGGCGAAAAGCGGCAATTGCAAACCGAAATTGGTCATCAAAGCGCGGTCTTTGCTGATATATCCGGCGGCTGTCCAAATCAGCGAGCCGGAGCCGTGAACAAAGATATTGAGCGGATAAATATTGAGGTTTGTCAGCAAAATGCCACTTAACACAAGGCCGGTGCCGGCCCATTTCATGATTGCGAGGCGGTCCATTGGTCTCTCCTGATACGATATAAAACATGCGGCCTGAGTAAGCCGATGAAGCAAAAATAGTTTATTAGATTTGCCGCGCTGATACAGCTTTGAATTAGCCCGTCAATATCCATTGCAGTGCCGCCAATTGTGCCTATGCTGATGGCAAATTGAGCGAGTAACAACATGATTGACCGCACTAAAGCGCTTTTAACCGAACCGCCGCTGCGTTTGCTTTTGCAAATGACCGGCCCGAACACGCTGGCCTTTTCGCTGCAAGCCGTGGTTAATCTGGCTGAAATTTACATGATCGGTCGCCTCGGCACTGAGGCGTTGGCAGCCATTGCGTTGGTGTTTCCTTTGTTAATCTTGACGCAAACCATGTCCGGCGGACCATTGGGCGGCGCGATAACAGCGTCCATCGCGCGTGCGCTTGGCACGGGCAATCGCGAAAATGCCGAACGGTTTGTGTGGCACGCGATTTATGGCGGGCTTATCGGCGCGGCGGTTTTCTTTATTTTGTTCGCGCTGTTTGGTCGCCAATTGCTGATGTTGCTGGGCGGCGAAGGCGTTATTCTTGACATGGCGATGACCTATTGCTGGGTGCTGTTTAGCGGCGGCATTGTGATTTGGCTCGGCAGTTCAGTCGGCGCGGCCTATCGCGGTGCCGGTGATATGGCGTTTCCGGCGCGGCTGATGCTTATTTCTGCCCTGTTGCAAGTGCCGTTGACCGCCACTTTGGTGTTCGGCTTGTTTGGCTTTCCCGCTTTGGGGGTCGCCGGTGCGGCGGCCTCAAGCATTATTGTCGGCGCGATGATGACCTCAATTTTGCTGCTGGTGTTGTGGCGCGGCAAGCGCGCCCTCACCCTGCGGCCAAAATTCGCCGCTTGGCGACGCGATTTGGCGGCCGATATTTTAAAAGTCGCCCGCCCCGCCAGCCTCAACCCGCTCATGAATGTCGGCACGATTTTGGGGCTGACGGCTTTGGTTGGCAGTTTCGGCCCGCATGCACTGGCCGGATATGGCATTGGCACACGCATTGAGTTCATCATGCTGCCGGTTATTTTTGCTTTCGGCACGGCGCTGACGACGATTGTCGGCACAAATATCGGGGCAGGAAATTATGACCGCGCCGAAGCAGCCGGTTTTTATGGCGTCGCGTGCTCGGCCATTTTATGCGGCACGGCGGGCGGTTTATTGGCCCTGTTTCCGAATAGCTGGATACCGATTTTCACCGATGATGCGGCGGCCTTCGCCATTGCGCGCGATTATATTCGCATTGTCGGGCCGGCTTATGCGTTTCTCGGCATTGGGCTGGTGTTATATTTCGCCAGCCAAGGCGCAGGCACCATGACCTGGCCGATACGGGCGCAAATTTTGCGCTTTGTGTTGTCGGTCGGCGGGGCATCGCTGCTGGTGCATCAGTTCGACTTCGGCCTCAATGCGGTGTTCATCACCACTGTCATCGCACTGGCTCTTTATGCAGGCATTATTTCGGTCGCGGTCCTGAAAGGAGCGTGGCGCTAGAAGGGCTAGGCGGCTTTGCCGCCCCAGCCCGCTTAGCGCAAGCGAGGGTGTTTTGCGAAGTAAAACATCCGAGACGCGGTAAAAGCGCCCGCTTGCCCATCGGGCAAACTCCGCCCGCTTCCAAAGGGGCAAGGCACACTAAGGCGAATAAATTCGCCAAGTGTTTATAGCCTCCGCAAGCGAGGGTGTTTTGCGAAGTAAAACATCCGAGACGCGATTTAAAGTCTAAACCTACAGCATATGATATTTCCAATAAAGCTGGGCAAATGCGCCCGCCTCTTTTATAGTTTTCTCATGTCTGAGAAGCTCATCATCATGTCGTTGAAGCGGCTGAAAGAACACGGCAAGCGCACCGAAATTCGGTGGGAAGATATTCTCGCCCATGATGTGACCGGAAAGCTGGTGAATTTTCGCGGCTATAATAAAACCGTGGCGATGGAAGCCGCCATTCGCAAATGCGGCCTGACCAAACGCCACCGCACTGAAATTTATGATTTTATGGAAACTGGCGCGCGCTGGTCGCGCAAAACCCGGCGCATAAACGACTGATGCTTTCGGTCAATCTGCCTTAAGCCGATTTGCGATAGCTTGACTTTGCGAGGCTGCAAGGCTCATAATTTCATATGAGCTTGAAAAACCAAAATAATAGCGCTGACACGCAGTATTCGCCTGTTCAACCACCTGTTCATCCACCTACTCACCCAATGGATGATTTTCCGGTGCGTCCGCTCGATTTTGATATGTCAGATGTGCAAGCAGACGATATTGTTTGGAGCCGTTCATCGCCGCTTTTCGCCGTCTATATCAACGCGCTGGGGCTGCATGTGCCGTATTTTGAGCGGTACCTCATTCACACCATGAACACGGTGAAGCACGATGTGGCGGATGAAAAACTGCGCCGCGATATGGTGGCGCTGACCGGCCAAGAGGGCCATCATGCGCGCAATTTTATCGCCTTTAATGATTTGATGACCGGCCATTATGACGGGCTGGGCGACATTGATGCGCACGCGAAAAGCTGGTTCAAGCAAGCGCAAAAAACCGATAGCCGCCGCCGCAAGGTCGCTTTTACTGCCGGATATGAGACATTCACCTTTCTCGCCGGTCTGATTATTTTGAAGAATTACGATAAATGGCTGGCCGACAGTCATCCGGTCATGAAGGCGCTTTGGGTATGGCATCAGGTTGAAGAGGTCGAGCATGGCTCGGTCGCGCATGATGTGTATCGCGAATTATATGGCGCGGATGAATGGTATCGCAAATATATGGTGGCGGTTGCCGGATTGCATATCGCCAAGGAAACCATCAAAGCGTTTCACTGCATGATGAAAAGCATGATGAGACAAGAAGGCTGGCGGCGCAGCCCATGGCGCGCGCTAAAAGCTTATGGATTTTTGTTCAAAACACTGGGCGATATGGCATGGCAAACCCTGCCCGTCTTCCGCAAAAATTATAATCCGCGCAACCATCCTTTGGTGACGGATAAGCAAAGTCCGGTTGCTGTAGCGTGGCGTAAACATGCACAAGCCGACGGTAATGTGTTGGCGATTGATCGCGATGAGATGGCGCGCATCATGCAAATCTGACGCGCCTTTTAAGGCTCATCGAATTTTAAATCTTAATCTGGGGGGATGAGATGGAACTTTATCAAAAGAATATGCTGGGCCACGCAATGGTGGTGCTGATTATCGCTTTGCTGGGCGGCTTTATGCTGGCTTTCAGCCTTATCGGTGGCTTGGAAATTTTGCCGACCATATTTGTCGGCATTCCGGTTTTCGGCACGACCGAAGGTTGGGCGCGCGCCCACACGGGCGGCATTACCAATGCGCTGATGATGGTGGCTTTTGCTTTCGCACTGCCGCATTGCGGCTTGGCGATGGAACGCGCCGCACTGTTTGCCAAGGGCATTATTTTCGCCGCTTGGGCCAATACGGCGTTTTATTGGTTCGGCAATGCGTCCGCCAATCGGGCTTTGTCATTCACTGACAACGCGCAAGGCATGAGCAATTTCCTCGGCACTATCGGCTATCTGGTCGCCGTTATCGCCGCATTTGTCACGCTGTATATTGCCGCACAAATGGCGCGCGGCTTTTTTGCCAAAAATTAAGCGTTAACTATCAATAGCGGTGGGGGCTGTTTCAATGTCAGTTTGGAATAATATGGAATGGGTACCGGGCTTGCGCACACCATTTTTCAATATGTTTTTTGAGCTGGTGACACTGGCCGGCTATCCGCTATTTTTGATATTGTTCTTGTGCTTCGGCTATTTCGCCCTTGGCTCCAAGCGATTTTATCACACCTCTATTTTGCTGATTTTGACCGGCTTATTGAACACGTGGTTGAAAGATTTCGGCCAAGACCCGCGACCTGCCGCCAGCTTCGCGCTGGATGGGCGGGTCGGTGACAGCTATGGCTGGCCCAGCGGTCACACACAAGTTGCCGTGGTTTTATGGGGCTATCTCGCCTATTCGGTCGGGCGCAATTGGGCCTATTGGGCGGCAGGCATTTTCATTTTTCTGCAAGCCTTCTCGCGGCTCTATCTCGGCGTGCATGATTTGGGCGATGTCACGGCAGGATTTGTTTTCGGCGCATTATGTTTAGCCGCCTATATTTATGTG
>CBFHPF010000084.1:0-6293 GCA_965657665.1 Alphaproteobacteria bacterium
CTTTGTTAAAGGCTATACCAAAATGAACGTCATCTGCCGCGATTAGGATTTGACCATGTTAAATGATTGTTCAGGTAAGGTGGCGCTGGTTACCGGCGCTGCCACCGGCATTGGTCGCGCTGCTGCCATGGCTTTGGCCGAGGCCGGTGCGCGTCTTATTGTTACTGATATTGACGAAGAGCGGGTCAATCAAACCGCCAAGCTGATTAATGAGGCGGGCGGTCAAGCGCGCGCTGCCGTGCAAGATGTGGTCAGCGAGGCCGGTTGGCAAGAGCTTATCGCCTCCATAAAGCAGCAAGAAGGCGGGCTGAACGTGCTGGTCAATAATGCTGGTATCGCCATTGGCGTGTCTATTGTCGATATGTCGCTGGCTGATTGGCAGCGCCAAACCGCGATTAATCTGGACGGCGTTTTTCTGGGTTGCAAATACGCCATTCCACTGATGGGTGAAACCGGCCCGTCTTCCATTATCAATCTTTCGTCAGTTGCCGGTTTGCAAGGCGCGGCGGGCCTGGCCGGATATTGCGCTACAAAAGGCGGCGTGCGGCTGTTTTCAAAAGCTGTGGCGCGTGAATGCGCGGCAGGCGAATTGCCCATTCGCTGCAATAGCGTGCATCCGGGCATTATCGACACCGAGATTTGGGGTCGCGAGATTGCCGGTATGGCTGAGAACAATCCCGAGCTGATGAATGAAGGCGGCAATGCCATTAATATTGATTTGGTCGCGATGGCTTCTGTGCCGATGGGCAAGCCGGGCGTGCCGCTAGATATCGCTAATGGCATTGTCTATTTGGCGTCTGATGCCTCATCTTATGTTAATGGCACGGAGCTGGTGATTGATTACGGCTTGTCGGCGGGATAGTCTCGCCGCCTAACGAGTATTTTCGCGGATAGGTAACCCATGTCGATTGAAGCCATCTTTCCGGCCGCGCCGGATGATATTTACATTCAAGATAAAGGCAAACCGGCCTGTCTGATACGCGCCTTAACGCCCGATATGCTGGCGGCATGGCAGGCTGATTTATCAGGCCCGCATTTGGTGTGGATGGAGCAAAATCATTTTGCCGCTTCAGCCGGTGAAGTTCTGCTTTTGCCCGATAGTGCGGGCGGGCTGGACGGCGTATTATTGGGGCTGGGCGCAAGGCCGGACCCTTTGGCCTTGGCTGCTTTGCCGAATAAATTGCCACAAGGGGCTTATCGATTGGATCCTGCCGCGCCGGCTGAGATTGTCGCGATGGCGCCTTTGGCATGGGCGATGGGCTGCTATCGTTTTGACGCTTATAAATCAAAACCGCGTGAGAAAAGCTGGCCGCAACTCGTGCTGGATAAAAGCCTCGATAGGGCGCGCATTGAGCGGCTCAATCGGGCGGTTTATGCGACGCGTCATCTCATCAACACTCCGGCTGCTGATATGGGGCCGGACGCATTGCAAGCGGTGATGGAAAATTTAGCCAAGCGCCATAAAGCCAAGCTCAATATCATCACAGGCGATGCGCTTTTGGCCGAAAATTATCCAATGGTTCATGCTGTGGGCCGCGCCGCCAATGAGGCACCGCGTCTGCTTGATTTGACTTGGGGGCCTGATGAAGGCGCGAAAGTGACGCTTATCGGCAAGGGTGTGTGTTTTGATACGGGCGGTCTTAATTTGAAGCCCGGCGCTTATATGGATTTGATGAAAAAAGACATGGGCGGCGCGGCAATTGCTATTGCGCTGGCTGATGCGCTGATGGATGCGGGTTTGCCCATTCGCTTGCGGCTGTTGGTTGGCGCGGTTGAAAACGCCATTGGCCCCGACGCTTTTCGGCCAGGCGATGTGTTGGCCAGCCGCAAAGGGCTCAGTGTCGAGATCGGCAATACTGATGCCGAAGGGCGGTTGATATTGGCCGATATGTTGGCTGAAGGCGATAGCGAAGCGCCTGATGTGATGATTGATTTCGCCACTTTGACGGGCGCGGCGCGGGTCGCCATGGGGCCTGAAGTCGTGCCGTTTTATACCAAAAGCAATGCGCTGGCGGGCGCGGTGACGGCGGCGGCTGAGGCGTGCCATGACCCGATGTGGCGCATGCCGCTTTGGGCCGGTTATGATGGCTGGCTGGACAGTCAAATCGCCGACATCAGCCATATTTCTGCCGGACCGCAAGCCGGTTCGATTACCGCAGCTTTGTTTCTCGCCCGTTTTGTTGAGCAATGCGAAAATTGGATGCATTGCGATGTTTATGCGTGGAATTTGAAATCACGGGCCGGTCGACCGGTTGGCGGCGAGGCGCAAGCCTTGCGCGCGCTTTATGATTATTTGGAAACCCGCTATGGCGACGCCTCCTAAACCCGACCCTCGCCTTAATGCGTGGCGCGATGATTTGGCGGCGGCGCATTTGCGCGGTGAGGTTGACGCGCCGAAATATGCCGAAGCCGAACACCGCCAAATATGCGCGCCGGTAACGGCTTTGCGCCGTAATCCGGCTGATGGGGCGTTGCAAGATAGCCAGCTTTTATTCGGTGAAGATTTTGATGTTTACGACGTTAAAAACGGATGGGCATGGGGACAAAGTCGCCAAGATGATTATGTCGGTTATGTGCTGCTCGAAGATTTGGCTGCGCCTTGTGCCGCGACGCATAAGCTCACTGCCCAGCGCAGTTTTATCTATCGCGAAGCCGATATTAAAACTCGTCCGCTTTGCGGCATTTCATTTGGCGCGCAATTGGCTGTCGAAGACATTGGCCAAGAAATCGGCGATAAATTTGCCGCGCTTAAAACCGGCGGCTTTATTTATGCCGCGCATTTGGCGGCGCTTGATGATTATGAGACGAGCTATATTGAGGTCGCGCGGCGCTTTATCGGTGCGCCGTATTTTTGGGGCGGGCGCGAAGCATCGGGTCTCGATTGTTCGGCACTGGTGCAATTGGCGTTGAACGCTTGCGGTCTCGCCTGTCCGCGTGACAGCGATATGCAAAAGGCTGCTTTGGGGCAAAATGTTGAGACGGCCGAAACCGGCGATTTGGTTTTTTGGAAAGGCCATGTCGGCTTTATATCGGGCGATGATAAATTGCTTCACGCCAATGCGTATCATATGGCGGTGGTTGAAGAAGCTTTCACCGCGGCTTGCGCGCGCATTGAAGCAAGCGGCGGCGGGCCGGTAACCGCCATTAAGCGGCTTTAGACTGGTTGGTAATCCGCTTAATCAAGCGCGGCAGCCAATAGCGCCTTGGTGTAATTTTCTTGCGGCGCATCAAAAATATCTTGCGCCGTACCGGCTTCAACGCATTGCCCGTTTTGCATCACCATCACCTTATGTGATAGCGCGCGCACGACTTTCAAATCATGGCTGATAAATAAATAAGTCAGGCCCTTATCGGCCTGCAAACGGCGCAGCATGGCGATAATTTGCGCTTGCACCGAGCGGTCAAGCGCGCTGGTCGGCTCATCCAGCACAAGAAATTGCGGCTCCAAAATCAGCGCGCGGGCAATGGCAATGCGCTGTCTCTGGCCGCCAGAAAACTCATGCGGATAGCGCTGTGCGGTATCGGGGTCCAGTTCAACTTCGGTTAATATGGCGCGCAGTTTTTCATCAATCTCGCCATCCGTCAGTGAGGGCGCATGCAGTTTCAACCCTTCCGTAACAA
Organism: Alphaproteobacteria bacterium; assembly: GCA_965657665.1. Classification (GTDB taxonomy): domain Bacteria; phylum Pseudomonadota; class Alphaproteobacteria; order RS24; family RS24; genus UBA8337. Next base: position 3,622 of record CBFHPF010000084.1, read on the forward strand.
TCTCACCAACCGCCATGCGCGGGCTGAGCGCACCAAACGGGTCTTGAAAAACGATTTGCATATTTTTGCGCAAGGCGCGGCGGCGCGCTTTATTGGCGGTCAAAATATCTTCATCACCCAAAAGGGCTGTGCCTTGGGCTTGCTGCAATCCTAGAAGCGCGCGCCCCAAAGTGGTTTTGCCCGAGCCGCTTTCACCGACAATACCCAGCGTCTCGCCACGGCGTATATCGAAGGAAATATCATTAACTGCTTTGACATGGTCATAAGTGCGCTGGAAAAACCCGCGCTTCATGGGAAACCAAACGCGCAAATCTTCGCCGCGCACCAAAACCTCACTCGCCGCGTCAACCGGCTGGGCCGTGCCGTGCGGTTCGGCATTTATCAGCTGTTGGGTATAGGCGTGTTGCGGGGCGGCGAAAATATCATCCACCGCGCCGTCTTCCACAATATCGCCATTTTGCATGACATAAATCCGGTCCGCCATTTTTTTCACGACACCCAAATCATGAGTGATGAGCAAAACCGACATGCCATATTCGGCTTGCAGTTCTTTCAACAGGTCGAGGATTTGCTTTTGAATGGTCACATCCAACGCCGTTGTCGGTTCATCGGCAATCAGCAAATCAGGCTGATTGGCCAGTGCCATGGCAATCATCACGCGTTGTCTTTGGCCGCCTGATAATTCATGCGGCAGGGCGCTCAAGCGTTTTTCGGCATCGGGAATACCGACGCGCTGTAAAAGGCGCAAGGCTTCGGCGCGCGCTTCTTGGCGGGTGCGGCCTTGGTGAATTTCAACAATTTCCGAGATTTGTTTTTCAATCGAATGTAGTGGATTGAGGCTGCTCATCGGCTCTTGGAAAATCATTGAAATGCGATTGCCACGCACCGAGCGCATGATGTTTTCGCTTTGCTGCATGAGGTCGACATCGTCAAAAAAAACCGCGCCGCTATCATGAAACGCAGTCGGATAGGGCAGCAGCCGCAATATGGACAGCGCGCTGACCGATTTACCCGAGCCGCTTTCGCCGACAAGACCAACGGTCTCGCCATGTTTTATATGAAACGAGACTTTATTGACGGCTTGGCTTTTTTGCCCGTCTGAGACGAAGCCGACCGATAAATCTTCAACTCTTAAAAGTGCGCTCATTTTATTCTTCTCTCTTTACCCACTACATCATCGTCTTGCGCGGGTCGAACGCATCGCGCACGGCTTCGCCGATAAAGATTAACAGGCTGAGCATGACGGCAATGGTGAAAAAGCCCGACAGCCCAAGCCATGGAGCTTGCAAATTAGCTTTGCCTTGCGCCAGCAATTCGCCCAATGAGGGCGAACCGGGCGGCAAGCCGAAACCCAGAAAATCCAGTGAGGTGAGGGTGGTGATGGAGGCGTTTAAGATAAACGGCATAAAGGTAAGGGTAGCGACCATGGCATTGGGCAATAAATGTCGCCGCATAATGGTGGCGTTGGATACACCCAAAGCGCGCGCGGCTTCGACATATTCAAAATTGCGCGCCCGCAAAAACTCGGCGCGCACCACACCAACCAGCGCGACCCATGAAAACAGCAGCAAAATACCTAATAAAACCCAAAAGCTTGGCTCAATCACCGCCGCCATGATAATCAGCAAATAAAGCGACGGCACAGAGGTCCATATTTCGATAAAACGCTGCAGCAGCAAATCAGTCCAGCCGCCGAAATAGCCCTGCACGGCACCCGCCGCAATGCCGATAATCGAGGAAGCCAGCGTTAACACCAGCCCGAATAAAACCGAAATACGAAAGCCGTAAATCAGCCGCGCCAGCACATCGCGGCCTTGGTCATCTGTGCCGAGCCAATTATCGGCACTGGGCGGCGCGGGCGCGGGGCGGTTGAGATCGAGGTTTATCGTGTCATAGCTATAACGCAAAGGCGGCCAAATAATGAAACCGCCCTTATCGCCGTTTGCGCCTACAATCAGTTCAACAACAAACGGGTCGCGATAATCGGCTTCAGTTGCGAAGTCGCCGCCGAACTCGGTTTCCGCATAGGTTTCGAAAACCGGCGTGTAAATCGCCCCCTCATGCCAAATCATTAGCGGTTTGTCATTGGCCAAAAACTCGGCAAATAATGTGACGAAAAACAGCGCGCCGAATAGCCAGAGCGAAATATAGCCGCGCCGATTGGCTTTGAAATTGCGCCAGCGTCTTTGGTTTAGCGGCGAGAGAGAAGCTTTGCTCATCATGGCTGCACCCTAACCTTGCCTGCGCGCGGCAAAATCAATGCGCGGGTCGACCCACATATAGGTCAGGTCTGAGATAAGCGTCACCAACAGGCCGATAAGCCCGAAAATATACAGGCTGGCAAAAACCACCGGATAATCGCGATTGATAATGCTCTCATAAGACAATAGCCCCAAGCCATCGAGTGAGAAAATTGTCTCAATCAATAAAGAGCCGGTAAAAAACGCGCCGATAAACGCCCCCGGAAAACCGGCAATCACGATCAACATGGCGTTGCGAAACACATGGCCGTAAAGCACGCGGTTTTCAGCCAGCCCTTTGGCGCGTGCCGTGACAACATATTGTTTGCGAATTTCATCCAGAAACGCATTTTTTGTCAGCAAAGATGTGGTGGCAAAACCGGAAATCGACAGTGCCAAAACCGGCAGAAAAATATGCCAGAGATAATCGAC
>CBFHPF010000085.1:0-6176 GCA_965657665.1 Alphaproteobacteria bacterium
CACCCGGCCACGAATGCCGTCTGTTCCGAAATATTTTCTATTCATGCGACTATATGCGCAAAACCGTTGTTACGACGCAAATCACAAGCTGTTGCAATTTATTACTTTTTAGCGATGTGTGCTTATTGCGTCGTGCAGCTTAATGGCATCAGCAAGCTGCTTGGCATCATGCGTGCGAATATAGGCAACACCTTGAGCTATCGCCTGCAATTCAGCTGCCAAAGAAATCGCGCCGCTATCGGCAACATCCACATCAACCAAAGCGCGCAAAAAACTTTTGCGCGATACACATACAAGAAGCGGCATATCAAACGCGGCCTTTAGGCGTTCCAGTCCGGCCAAGACAGTCAGCGACGTCTCGGGCTTATTGCCAAGAAAAAAACCCATGCCGGGGTCAAGCACCACGCGCTTGCGGTCAATGCCTGCTTTTTCGAAAGCCGTTAGACGCTGCTCAAAAAACCGTAAAATATGCGCCCAAATATCACCATCCGGCGGCGCGTCTCTTGTGGCGATGCCCTTGGCCTGAATGGCATGCATGATAACCAGCCCCCCATCATAATCAGCCAGCTCGTCATACAGAGACGGCTCGGCAAAACCGTTCACATCATTAAGCCAATCGGCCCCCTGCGCCATCGCCCAGCGTTGCGTCTCGGGTTGAAAACTATCGATAGAAATCGGCGAGCCAGTGGCTTTCAGCCCATCCCAAACCGCGTTTAATCGCTCAATTTCTTGCGCTGCCGACACATGACCGGCATCGGGATGGCTTGAGGCCGGTCCAACATCCAGCACATGCGCGCCGTCATTGACCAGCTTTTGCGCGTGAGAAAGTGCTTTATCGGGCGCTAGAAAATCACCGCCGTCAGAAAAACTGTCGGCGGTGATATTTAAAATTCCGAAAATCTGCGTCTGAGCGGACGCCATTTTGCTTTACGTGCCTTGCGGTTCCGGACCGCCAACACCGGCGCTACCGGTCGTCGGGAAAGGCGATGCCGGACCACCGCTTTGCGGTGTGTTGTCATCTTCCGGACGATGCGGCAACTGGCCTTTCAGCAAGCCGATAATTTCGTCGCCGCTCAGTGTTTCATATTCCAGCAAGCCTTTGGCGATGGTGTGCAAATCATCCATTTTGTCATTGCAGATTTTGCGGGCCATCTCATAGCCCTCTTCCACCAGCTTGCGCACCTCGGCATCGATTTTCTTTTGGGTCTCTTCCGACATGTTTTGCTGACGCGCCACACTATGGCCGAGGAAAACTTCTTGCTCGTTTTCGCCATAGGCAAGCGGGCCCATTTCTTCGCTCATGCCGTATTGAGTAACCATGGCTTTGGCCATATTGGTCGCCATTTGAATATCAGATGATGCGCCCGAGGTTACTTTTTCATGACCGAAAATCAGCTCTTCGGCGATACGACCACCCATGGCAACCGCCAAATCAGCCTTCATTTTGCCGCGCGTAATCGACACTTGATCGCGTTCGGGCAAGCGCATAACCATACCCAGCGCACGACCGCGCGGAATAATGGTCGCTTTATGCACCGGGTCTGACGCTTCCATATTCAAAGCCACCAGCGCATGACCGCCCTCGTGATAGGCCGTGAGGCGTTTTTCCTCATCCGTCATCACCATGGAGCGGCGTTCTGCGCCCATCATAACTTTGTCTTTGGCATCTTCAAATTCTTGCATCGACACCAAACGCTTGGCGCGACGCGCCGCCAGCAAGGCCGCCTCATTAACCAAATTGGCGAGGTCGGCACCGGAGAAACCCGGCGTGCCACGCGCAATGGTGCGCGCATCAACGTCGGAAGACAGCGGTGTTTTTTTCATATGCACTTTGAGAATTTTCTCGCGGCCAATAATATCCGGATTGGGCACAACAACCTGACGGTCAAACCGACCCGGGCGCAACAGAGCCGGGTCCAACACATCCGGACGGTTGGTTGCGGCGATTAGAATAATGCTCTCATTGGCCTCAAAGCCGTCCATCTCAACCAGCAATTGGTTCAGTGTCTGCTCGCGTTCATCATTACCGCCACCAAGACCGGCACCACGATGACGACCGACCGCGTCAATCTCATCGATAAAAATAATGCAAGGCGCATTGGCTTTGGCTTGCTCGAACATGTCGCGCACACGGCTGGCGCCGACGCCGACAAACATTTCGACGAAATCAGAGCCTGAAATTGAGAAAAACGGTACATTGGCTTCACCGGCAATAGCTTTTGCCAGCAAGGTTTTACCTGTGCCCGGAGGGCCAACCAGCAATGCGCCTTTAGGGATACGACCGCCGAGACGTTGAAATTTGGTCGGGTCTTTCAAAAACTCGACAATTTCTTGCAAGTCATCTTTGGCTTCATCAATACCGGCAACATCGTCAAACATCACGCGGCCATGCGCTTCGGTCAGCAGCTTGGCTTTTGATTTACCAAAACCCATTGCGCCGCGACCACCGCCTTGCATCTGGCGCATGAAGAAAATCCACACACCGATGAGCAGCAGCATCGGGAACCATGAAATCAGCACACCCAGTAATGTCGGTGAGCCGGTGCTATCCGGCTTGGCGGTGATAGACACGCCGCGCTCTTGCAAGCGCTGGACCAAAGTCGGGTCATTGGGTGGGGCATAGGTTGAAAACGCCGTGCCATCGGAATAATTGCCTGAAATTGAGTCGCCCTCAATGGTGACGCTGGCAATTGAGCCGGCATCAACCTCAGCAATAAATTGCGTGAAATTAATATTGCGGCCGGAATTTTCCGTGCCGGGCCCTTGAAACACATTGAACAGTGTAATCAGCATCAAGCCGACAACCAACCAAACTGCTATATTTCGCATACCATTCACGGCATCACCTTTTCGTTATGCGGGTCTCTCAGTGACCTCGCGGATTTCTGCTTTCAATATAGGGTCACGAAGACCACATTACCAGTCCTGCCCACCGCTCAAAACGGTGCCAAACAAGTCATCAGATAGAACGCTTTCGGCACGAAAGCCTGTCGCATCTTCCAATTGAGGGCAGGCCATCAAAACATCGCCGTCAAAAATACCAGCTAAAGCAGTATGATAGCAGCTTGGCACCGCGTCATCGAAAACCAGCCCTCTATCGCGCAAGCTCTGCACACCTTGTGCGCCAAGGGGCGCGACATTTAGACCGCGACGTGTCGGCAATGGGGTTGTTGCAACCGATGCAGTGCAAATTTTTACCCGCCTATCCCAAAACATGCCGCTTTGAGTTGCGGCATTGAGCTTAAATGCAACAGAAGACGGACAAGCCGCCGTCTCGCGGCCAAGGAAGATTTCTTTGCTGCGCCAGCGCAATTGCGTGCCGCCCAAAGTCGCCGCGCCGCTTTCGGCCTCACAGGGTGCTGCTGCAAAAGGCGCAAGCGCGCTGCGCTTTGGCGGATAGGCCAAGCCACCAATATAGCTGACAAATGCGCTCATCAGCCGGCCACGCATATCAATCGGTAAGGCCAAATAAGCCCCGCGATTAAGGCGCAAAACGCCATAATCATGCCATGTCGCAGTCTCAGCAAGCCAAGCCAGCAAACGCCCATCCATCGCGTGACGAATGGCGCGCATGTCATCAGCCAAACCGACCAATGCATCAATGGTCAAACCACAAGCGGCCAAATGCGGCAAATGCTGCCGCCAGCGCACACGCTCAAAACGCGTATCATCATTGCTTGGGTCTTGCGCGAGCGTAAACCCCGCCTCTATCGCCAGTTTGTGCAGTGTCTCAGGCCGATAGCTCAAAAGCGGGCGTAAAATCTGCACCGCGCCCGCCTCGGTTTGCAAAACTTGTTTTCGCGCCATGCCACCCAATCCGGTAACGCCGCTACCGCGCGCCAAACGCATCAATACGGTCTCTGCTTGGTCTTGCATATGATGCGCCGTTACCAGCGCATCCACTTGATGGGTGGCGCAAAATTCGGCCATTAGCCGATAGCGCAAACGGCGCGCCTGCTGCTGCACATCACTATCAGATAACGCATGGTCGGCAGTCAGCACATGATGCGCTATCCCAACCTCGGCACACGCTGTCGCAACATTGGCAATCTCATCCGCCGCCTCAGGCCGTAAGCCATGATTAACGCTCAACACGGTAAATTGCGGACTGTTGGAATACATCGCAACGCATTTTGCTGCCAGCGCCAAAAGCCCCATGGAATCGCCACCGCCTGAGACAGCCAGAGCAATATGAGGCGCGGCTTCACCCCCCGCATTATCGTTCACATGAGATAAAAAGCTTTCGGCAAGCACATGAGATAAAAAGCTTTCGGCAAGTTGGGTCGCTGGTGTCACTGCTGTCACTGGTGAAACCGACATGGTTAGCATCAAGAAGCGCAACCGGCGCGTTTGCGCTCAATTTGCGCCCGTTTGGTCACCGCATTAGGCGCGTCGGGAAATTTAGCACCCAGTTCGGCAAACGCATCGCATCCGGTTTTCTTTTCGCCCAGCGCGGTCAGTGTCATGCCCAATTTCAACAAACTATCCGGCGCCTTTGCGCTTTCCGCATAAGTTGTGTAACCGGCCAAAAATGCCTGCGCCGCCTGCTTATATTGCCGCCGCACGTAAAAAGTTTCGCCAAGCCAATATTGCGCATTACCGGCCAAAGCATGGCTTGGAAATTTTTCCAGCATTTGCCCAAAGTCAATTTGCGCACCGCCATAATTACCGGCCTGTAAATCCTTCAAACCACGCTGATACAGTTTTTTCGGGTCATCCAAGGGTGCACGCCCTGAAGAGCCAAAACCGGTCAACACGGATAAATCACCTTCCCCGACCAGCTTGGTCGTCGCCACATCGACCGCATCCGATGCGGATTGAGTGGCGGAAGCAGATTCCAGCCCCTGAACCGGCGCGGCGCGTTTGACGAAACCGATAACCTCCGGCTCATCAGAAACCGATGAAATGCCGGCCGTGGCGCGTCTTACACCGCTTTCCAAGGCCTGAAAACGAAACTCGCTATCAGCCTGACCGCGCGTTACGCGCTGAGATAAGCCGCGCATCTCAATCATCAATTCGTCAGTTTGCGCTTGCAACATGCGCAAGGCTTCCGTGACATCATTCAGTCGCGTTTGTACATCATTACCCAATAGCGGCGCGGCGGATAGATTGTTTGGCTGAACGGCAGATGATGCCGATGCACCCGCATTCTGCGCCCCTGAAACCGCCGCATCGCCCGCGGCAACAGCCGACATGCCAGTTAGTTGGGTTTCCAATTGGTCGAGACGCTGCTTCATTTTCAACGCCTGATTACGATTTTGCCGCGCCTGCAATGTGCGCTGCGCTTCCAGCAATTGTTCCATTCGCGCCAAACGCAATTCCAGCGCCTCGATACGATCACCGGCGACAGGGCCGGACACTTCAGGGGTCAGAGCGCCGGTCGGCGCATTGCGCGCGGCTTCGGTTACCGGACTGGTGATATATTGTGCTTGCGCCACGCCGCCACTAAGCGGCAGCATCGCGACAGATATCGTCACAAACTTCAAAACATGCGTCAGATTTTTCATACCGTCTTTATCCTGCCAGAAATCGGCAAAATTGAGGCAGAAAAAAGGGCACCCGAAGGTGCCCTTGAAACTGCATATGCAATCCGCTTAGCGGATGGTCGCAACCGTACGACGGTTTTTCGACCAGCATGACTCTTCTGAGCACAATGAAACCGGACGCTCTTTACCATATGAAATGGTTTGCAGACGCGAACCTGAAACACCTTGGCTCATCAAGAAGTCGCGAACCGCGTTTGCGCGGCGGGCGCCCAGTGCCAAGTTGTAATCACGTGTGCCACGCTCATCAGCATGACCTTCAATGGTCAAGCGTACATTCGGGTTTTGGCTCAACCAAGCGGCTTGATTGCGCAGTGTCGCGCGCGCCGTGCCTGACAGGCTGGCTTGGTCGGTAGAAAAGAATACGCGGTCACCAACATTTTCAACCAAATAAGCTTTGGTTGCATTTGCTGAACTGCTTGAAGACGCGGCAGATGAGCTTGATGATGAAGAAGAAGACGAAGACGTCCCTTCGGTTGTGGAGGCACAACCGGCCAGTACAAAGCCGGACAAAGCCAGCGATAATAAAATTTTAGTTGTTGAAGACTGTCCCATTGAATGCTCCTCAAAGTGTTGACAAGCGGTCTGCTCATCCCTCAGCGCATAATGTATCCAAAAATTGCGTAATTGCAA
>CBFHPF010000086.1:0-6099 GCA_965657665.1 Alphaproteobacteria bacterium
TAATGACGAAATCATTGCCCAGCCCATTCATGCGGGTAAAGGCGATGGTGCTTGTCTCACTCATTGTGCCTATATAGGCGTTTGGCCCGATAAACACCAGATATCAAAGCGCGCACTCTCTCTTGTGGCCTCTCTTATCACTGCTCTTATCACTTGTGTTGCTGCTTGACTTATCGCCCTTGTCGCCTTAATTTGCCGCCACTTCTGAAATGAAGCGAGATTTGAATTGGTGTCAGGGCCCGTTATGAGGCGCGACATCGCCACCCGCCAGCAAGATTTGCCCGCGGGTGCAATTTTGGTTGAGAGCGAATAGGGCGTCATGTTTGACACGCTGAGCGATAATTTAGGGTCGATTTTTGACCGCTTGCGCGGCCGCGGTGCGTTGTCTGAAAAAGACGTCGACGCAGCGCTGGGCGAAATTCGCACTGCCTTGCTTGAGGCCGATGTCGCCTTGCCGGTGGCGCGGTCTTTCCTCGATAAAGTGCGCCCATTGGCTGTTGGCGCCGATGTTTTGAAATCGGTGACCCCCGGCCAGCAAGTTGTCAAAATCGTCAATGATGCGCTGATTGAAATGCTGGGCGAGGCCGCTCCGCTTTCTTTCGATGCTGTGCCGCCTGTGGTCATTATGATGGTCGGTCTGCAAGGCTCGGGTAAAACCACCTCGACCGCCAAGCTGGCAAAATTTATCAGCACGCAAAATAAGCGCAAAGTGCTGATGGCGTCGTTGGATACGCAACGCCCCGCCGCCATGCAGCAATTGGCCGTGCTGGGCACACAAACTGAAATTGACACGCTGCCGATAGTCGACGGGCAAAGCCCGGTGGATATCGCCAAGCGCGCCGTGCAAGCGGGCAAGCTGGGTGGCTTTGATGTCGTCATGCTTGATACGGCAGGGCGTACCAATGCCGATGAGGCGTTAATGGCTGAAATGGCGGCGATTGAAAAAGCCGCTGCGCCGAAAGAAACTTTGCTGGTCGCCGATGCGCTGACAGGTCAAGAAGCGGTAACCATTGCTGGTCAATTTGCCTCAAGGGTTGGCTTGAGCGGTATCGTGCTGACCCGCGCTGATGGCGATGGTCGCGGTGGTGCGGCTCTCTCAATGCGCCATGTCACCGGTGTACCGATTAAATTCCTGGGTGTCGGTGAAGCGCTCGACAAGCTGGAAATATTTGACCCGCAACGCCTCGCCAATCGTATTCTCGGCATGGGCGATGTAGTCGGTTTGGTGGAGAAAGCTGCCGAGACCATGGATGCGGAAAAGGCTGAAAAAATTGCCGCCCGCATGAAAAAAGGCCAGTTCACGCTGGATGATATGGCCGAGCAATTAAAGCAAATGCAAGCCATGGGTGGCATGAGCGGTGTGTTGGGCATGATGCCGGGTATGGGCAAAATGAAAAAACAAATCGCTGCTATGGGCATGGATGAGCGCGAATTATTGCGCCAAGCGGCGATTGTTTCTTCTATGACGCTGGCCGAGCGCGACAATCCGAAAGTCATGAATGCCTCTCGCAAGCGGCGCGTGGCGGCAGGGTCGGGCACCAGCGTGCAAGAGGTGAATAAGGTGCTGAAAATGCATCGCCAAATGGCCGATATGATGAAAAAACTCGGCAAGGGCGGCATGAAGGGCCTGGCCGGTATGTTGGGCGGCGCCTTAGGTGGTGGCATGCCCGGTGGTATGGGTGGTGGAATGCCAAGTGGTATGGGTGGTGGAATGCCAAACATGCCTGACCCAACGCAATTATCCAATTTGAGCAAACCGGGTGGCGCACCGTCCCCCGATTTTTTGAAAGGCCTCGGCCTACCAACTGATGACGGGTCGAAAAAGAAATAGTTAAGACCCGCTTAATTCGCTGTTTGATGAAAGGAAATTAAAATGGCACTGAAAATTCGTATGTCGCGTGGCGGTTCAAAAAAACGCCCGTTTTACCGTATCGTTGTGGCTGACAGCCGCATGCCGCGTGACGGTCGCTTTATTGAGCGTCTTGGCACGTATAACCCAATGTTGCCGAAAGATGGTGGCGAGCGGGTTAAGCTGGACACTGAACGCGCCAAGCATTGGCTGGACCAAGGCGCCAAGCCGTCTGACCGCGTATCTCGTTTTCTGGACGATGCAGGCCTGTGGAAACGCGAAGCCCGCAATAATCCGGAAAAAGCCAAGCCGGGTCTGAAAGCGCAAGAACGTCTGGAAGCCCAAAAAGAGGCTGAAGAAGAAGCTAAACGCGCTGCTGAAGAAGCCGCAGCCGCCGAAGCCGAAGCAGCAGCCGCTCCTGCCGAAGAAGCCCCTGCCGAGGAAGCTCCTGCTGAAGAAGCTCCTGCCGAAGAAGCACCTGCCGAAGAAGCACCTGCTGAAGAGGCTCCTGCTGAGGAAGCTCCTGCCGAAGAGGAAGCTTCTGAGGAAGATAAGGCCGAGTAAATGCGTGCGCGGCCCGATACGGCACGTGACAGCAAAGCGGTGGAAACACGTGAGGGCTTTGTTTGTCTGTGTGTTATCGGGCCGCCGCATGGCGTGCGCGGGGCGGTGAAGGCCAAATGCTTCACCGATGACCCGCAAGCGCTGACCGCTTATGGCGCGTTGCAAGATGTGGGCGGGCAAGAGTTTAAAATCACTTCCGTTAAGCCTGATAAAATCGGCGCGCGCATTACGATTAAAGGCGTTAATGACCGCTCAGATGCGCAGGCCTTGCGCGGTATGGCGCTTTATGTGGCGCGCGAAAAGCTGCCGCCCCTTGATGATGAAGATGATTTTTATCACGATGACCTTATCGGCCTCGAGGTTGTGTCCGAAAGCGGCGCGTCTTTGGGCGCGGTAACCGGCGTTTATAATTTCGGCGCCGGTGATTTATTGGAAGTCACCAAAGACAAGAAAAATGCGTTTTATCCGTTCACCAAAGCCGTGGTGCCGGAGATTAATATCGCGGCAGGGCAATTGGTTTTATTGCCGCCAAAAGAAGATGAAGCGCGGCCTCCTGAACAATTAGCCGAACAAATGGCTGAAAATCAGCCGCAAAATAAAGCAGATGAAAAATGAGCTTTGCCGCGCATATCATCACTGCCTATCCGCACATGTTTCCCGGACCTTTGGGCGAGAGCTTGAGCGGGCGCGCTTTGGACGATGGCTTGTGGCATTTAACGACGCATGATTTGCGCCAGTTCGGTGACGGCAAACATAAAAATATCGACGATACTCCGGCCGGTGGCGGGCCGGGCATGGTGCTGCGGGCTGATGTGGCCGCTGCCGCTCTTGATAGCGTCACCGCCCAAAAAACCGCTGATAAATTGCCGGTCATTTTGCCAAGCCCACGCGGCGTGCCGTTTTCGCAAGCACTGGCAAGCCAATGGGCGCAACAAGACGGGCTGATTTTTCTGTGCAATCGCTTTGAAGGGGTGGATGAGCGTTTTATTGAGGCGCGCCAACCGCTTGAAGTATCGCTGGGTGATTATGTGCTGGCCGGTGGCGAGATTGCGGCGATGGTGATGCTGGAGGCAGTTTTGCGTCTGGTACCCGGCATTATGGGCAAGTTGGAAAGCGGCGCGGATGAGAGCTTTTCGCCGCAAAATGACGGCTTGCTGGAATATCCGCATTATACCCGCCCGCAAGAGTGGGAAGGCCGCGCCATTCCTGATGTTGTCACGAGCGGTGACCATGAAAAACTGGCTGCATGGCGGCGCGCGCAATCACAAAGCGTGACGCAAAAACGCCGTGCTGATTTATGGGCGGCGTATCAAGGCGATACCACGCCCAGAAAAAAGTAAGAGCATTGCGCAAAAAAGGGTGACAAGCCCCTAAGCGCATGCTAAATCGCCCCATCCGGTGGGGAATGCCCACCGCTTTCTGCATGAGTTAAGTGACCCCAAAGGGGGATAAGACAATGAATTTGATTGAAGAGCTTGAACGCGAACACATGGCCGAATTGGCAGCGGAAAAATCGGTTCCCGATTTTCAGCCGGGCGATACGGTTAAGGTGAATGTAAAAGTTATCGAGGGCTCACGCGAGCGCTTGCAGGCTTTTGAAGGTGTGTGCATTGCGCGCGCCGGTGGCGGCTTGAATGAAAATTTCACTGTGCGGAAAATTTCTTATGGTGAGGGTGTCGAGCGTGTATTCCCGATTTACTCACCTTTGGTCGGTTCAATTGAGCTGGTCCGTCGTGGCCGTGTGCGCCGCGCCAAGCTGTATTATCTGCGTGGCCTGACCGGTAAGGCGGCCCGTATTGCTGAAAAGCGCAGCAAAGTCAGCAAAGCCGATGCGAAAGCAAAAGCAACAGACATTAAACCGCAAGCAGCGGCTCAGGAGGAACCCAGCGTCGAAGCCGACGCCTAAATTCCTCCCCGAGCCGCCCGAAACGGGCCGGTGATTATTTCGGGGCCCATGGAACGAAAAGGCTGAAGCAATGACAAACTCAGGTGCTGGGACCACACTTTACGACAAAATCTGGAACGCCCATTTGGTCGAGGCGCAAGAAGACGGCAATTGCCTGCTTTATATTGACCGCCATTTGGTGCATGAAGTTACCAGCCCGCAAGCCTTTGAAGGATTGCGCATGGCCGGTCGCCAAGTGCGCGCGCCGCAAAAAACACTGGCTTTGGCTGACCACAATATTCCGACCACAGACCGTAGCGGCGGGGTCGATGCGATTGCTGATCCGGAAAGCAAATTGCAAATTCAAACCTTGGAAAAAAACTGTGCCGAGTTCGGTATTGAATATGTCGCGATGGATGATATTCGCCAAGGCATTGTGCATGTGACCGGCCCTGAACAGGGCTTTACTTTGCCGGGTCTGACGATTGTTTGCGGCGATAGCCACACCTCAACCCATGGGGCGTTTGGCGCGCTGGCGCATGGCATTGGCACATCCGAAGTTGAGCATGTGCTGGCCACGCAAACGCTTATCCAGTCAAAAGCTAAAAACTTCCGCATTAATGTGACCGGCAAAGCACCGGCACATGTCACGGCGAAAGATATCGCGCTGGCGATTATTGGCGAAATAGGCACAGCCGGTGGCACCGGCTATGTGCTGGAATATGCCGGTGAAGCCATTGAAGCGCTGTCGGTCGAAGGCCGCATGACCTTATGCAATATGTCTATCGAGGCTGGTGCGCGCGCCGGATTAATCGCGCCGGATGAAAAAACCTTCGCCTTTTTGAAAGGCCGCGCCAAAGCGCCCGAGGGCGAAGCTTGGGATAAGGCCGTCGCCTATTGGCAAACATTAAAGTCAGATGATGATGCGGTGTTTGACAAAGAAATTACCATTGATGCGTCTAATTTACCGCCATTGGTCACATGGGGCACCAGCCCGCAAGACGTGGTGTCGATTGAGGGCGAAGTGCCGGACCCGGCTGCGATTTCAGATGAAGCTCGCCGCAAAGCCACCGAGCGTGCGCTTGATTATATGGGGCTGGCTGCAGGCACAAAAATGCAAGAGGTTGAGATTGACCGCGTGTTTATCGGCTCATGCACCAATAGCCGCATCGAAGATTTGCGCGCGGCGGCCAAAATTGCCGAAGGCCGCAAAGTCGCTGAGCGCGTCTCGGCCATGGTTGTGCCGGGCTCTGGCTTGATTAAGCAGCAGGCAGAAGCTGAGGGACTGGATAAGATTTTCATTGAGGCCGGTTTTGAATGGCGCGAGCCGGGGTGCTCTATGTGTCTGGCGATGAATGCCGATAAATTGCAGCCGGGTGAGCGTTGTGCGTCAACATCCAATCGCAATTTTGAAGGCCGCCAAGGGCGCGGCGGGCGTACCCATTTGGTGTCGCCTGAAATGGCTGCTGCGGCAGCTGTCACCGGTCGGTTCGCCGATATTCGTGACTTTTAAGCGGAGCTGGACAGATGGAAAAATTTACCAAATTAACAGGCATTGCCGCCCCGCTCGATATTCTCAATGTCGATACGGATATGATTATCCCGAAGCAGTTTTTGAAAACCATCCAGCGTTCGGGCTTGGGTAAAAACCTGTTTGATGAAATGCGCTATACGCCTGAAGGCCAAGAGATTGCCGATTTCGTGCTCAATCAAGCGGCTTATCGCGAAGCGCAAATTCTTGTCGCCGGTGATAATTTCGGCTGCGGTTCCAGTCGCGAGCATGCCCCTTGGGCGCTGTTGG
>CBFHPF010000087.1:0-6069 GCA_965657665.1 Alphaproteobacteria bacterium
GATGTTTATGAAGGCGCACCAACCTCAGTGACGGCGTTTTTCGCCGCTGCGCCTAAATTGGCCGGCATGGCGATTTTCCTACGCATTATGATGACAGGGTTCACAGACGCTTTGGTGGCTTGGCAGCAAATCATTATTTTGATGGCGGTTGCCAGCATGGCGCTTGGCGCATTTGCGGCTATCGGGCAAACCAATATCAAGCGTCTGATGGCTTATTCATCTATCGGTCATATGGGCTTTGCTTTGGTCGGCTTTGCCGCCGCGACACCGGCCGGTATTTCCGGCGTTATTTTATATATGGCGCTTTATGCGATTATGACGCTCGGCACATTCGCGTGCATTTTGTCGATGCGTCGCGATAGCGGGCCGGTTGAGAAAATTGATGATTTGGCAGGGCTCAGCCAAACCCGCCCGTTCATGGCAGCTTGCTTGGCCATCTTAATGTTCTCGCTGGCCGGTATTCCGCCAATGGCCGGTTTCTTCGGCAAGTTGTTTGTCTTCCGCGCCGCCATTGATGCCGACCTTTATGCGCTCTCCATTTTGGGTGTGCTGGCCAGTGTTGTCGGCGCTTATTATTATTTGCGCATTGTTAAAATCATGTATCTCGACGCCCCGTCTGAAGAGGTTAATGAACCAATGCCGCGCGAGCTGGCAATTTTAGCTGGCGGCATGGCAGGGTTTACACTGCTGTTCTTCATCTATCCGGCGCCATTGGTTGAGCTTTCCAATATGGCCGGCGCGGTTTTGATGCGTTGATAACGCTTCCAAATGGCTATTTGCTTCGCCATTTGCGCGAAGTTGACAGCACCAATGAAGAAGCGCGCCGCATGGCCGCCGAACAAATATCAGCGCCGCACTGGATTGTTGCCGATGTTCAAACAGCAGGGCGTGGTCGTCGTGGGCGCAGTTGGTCGTCACCAAGCGGCAATTTAATGACAACGCTGTATTTACCGTCGGTTGATGTGAAGCCCAATCAGGCAGGGCAGTTGGCATTTGTCGCCGGTCTGGCGCTTGAAACAACGGTACGCCATTTTATCGGCACGCAGGCGGCTGTCTCTCTCAAATGGCCGAATGATGTGCTGATTGACGGCAAAAAAGCATCCGGCATATTGCTGGAAAGTGCCATGCGTGAAAATAAAGTCAGTTGGCTGGCTATCGGGCTGGGGCTTAATCTTGCTGCGCATCCGGACGACACGCCTTATCCGGCGACGAATATTTCTGCTTATACAAAAATGCCGCCGCAAAATTTGGAAGCACTGGAAATTCTGGCCGCCGCTTTCGATACCTTATATCGGCAGTGGCAGATGGGCGGTTTTGAACCAATGCTGGCCGCATGGCGATTGGTGGCGCATGGGATAGGCGGGCCGATGGTCGCACGGCTGGAAAACAGAGAGATTGAGGGTATCTTCCTCGACATAAATGATGATGGTGCTTTGTTGCTGAAAGATGCGAGCGGCACGACGCATACTATTGAGGCGGGCGATGTGTTCTTTCCGCAAGATGGTTAAATTAGGAAGTTGAATGACGGATAAAACGGCTGAATTGGTTTTTTTGCCTCTAGGCGGCACCGGAGAGATTGGCATGAATTGCAATCTCTACGGCTATGGCCCGCGTGGCGACCGTCGCTGGATTATGGTTGATTTGGGGGTTACTTTTGGCCGCCATGAAGAGCCGGGCATTGATTTAATCACCCCCGATATCAGCTTTATCGAACAGCACAAAGACAAGCTGTTGGGGCTGCTGCTGACGCATGGTCACGAAGACCATATCGGTGCAGTGGCGCATTTATGGCCGCGCCTCAAATGCCCGATTTATGCCACGCCGTTCACGGCTGAATTGGTCAAGGGCAAGCTGGCTGAGCGCGGGCTTCTTGATATCGCGCCGCTGCACATTATCGATACGGACGCGCATCTCGAATTGGGGCCGTTTTCAATCGACTATATTTGCCTCACACACTCTATCGCTGAGCCGAGCGCATTGGCGATTGAAGCGAATGGCTATCGCGCTTTGCATACAGGTGATTGGAAGATTGACCCTGATCCGGTTATCGGCAAATTGACCGAGGTCGAGCGCCTCAAACAACTCGGCGATGAAGGCATTGATGCAATTATTTGTGACAGTACCAATGTATTGTCGCCCGGCCGCTCCGGCTCTGAGGCAGATGTGGCGACAATGCTGGAAGAGGTGGTTGCCGAAAGCACCGGTCGCGTAGTGATTACAACGTTTGCCTCTAATGTGGCGCGCATGACCAGCATCGCTCAAGTGGCCGTCAATACCGGTCGGCATTTGTGTTTGGCCGGACGCGGCATGCATAAGATTTATCAAGCGGCGCGCAACACCGGTTATATGAAAAACTTTCCTGACTTGGTTGAGGATAGCGATGTCGGCTATTTGCCGCCGGAGCGCGTGTTGATTTGCTGCACCGGAAGTCAGGGTGAAGCCAATGCAGCTTTGGGCCGAATGGCCAGAGGGCAGCATCCGGAATTGACGCTTGAGGCGGGCGACAGTGTTATTTTCTCGTCCAAGATGATACCGGGCAACGAAAAAGAAATTCTCGCGCTGCAAAACCGTCTGGCGCAACTCGATGTCGAGATTATCACACCGAATGGGACCGATATTCATGTATCCGGTCATCCGTGTCGTGACGAGTTGGAAGATATGTATAGCTGGGCGCGGCCGCGTTGCGCTATTCCGGTGCATGGCGAGCATCGCCATTTGATAGCTCATGCCAAGCTGGCAGGTGAGTTGGGTGTGCCGCAACCTTTGCGCATTCACAATGGCGATTTGGTGCGCATTGCGCCGGGTGATGGCGAAGTGATTGATGTGGTTAAAACCGGACGTCTTTATCTGGACGGGCAGATTTTAACCGATGCCGAGTCACATGCGACCCGCGAACGCCGCAAGGCTTCGTTCAGTGGCGCGGTGTTTATTATTGTTCCGGTTGATGCGGCGCATCGTTTGGCCGGTCATATTGAGGTTGAGATGCTGGGCGTGCCGCTTGATGATGGCACAGTGAAACTTGAGGATTGGGTGATTGATGCGGTTGAGCGCAAAATTCCCTCCAATGGTCGCCTGACGCTAGAGCGCGCCGAGCAAGATTTTAAAGCAGCGACGCGGCGCGTGATGGCGCAACGCTGGGGCAAAAAGCCTATGGTCATTGTCAGTTTTATAGAAGTGTAGGGCAGGTTTATGGAAATCAGTTTTATTTTCGGTTTTGCCATTTACGGCATTGTTTGGTTTTTGACGCTGTTCATGGTGTTGCCATTTGGCGTGCGCTCTCAGCATGAGAGCGGAGAGATTGTGCCAGGCTCTGAAAGCGGTGCACCGGCACAAGCCAAAATTTATAAGAAGCTGGCTATCACAACCGTCATCGCCAGCGTGTTCTATCTATTGGTCTATTGGCTGCTGACCAGTGGCGTTTTGGCAAATGCGGATATTCCGTTTTTGCCGGATTATCGCAACGGGTTGCAGCAGGGTTAGCATGATAAAAAAACGGAGCCGATGCATGGCACCGGCTCCGCAAAATGTGCTTCGGGTAATCCCGAAAGGTTCCTCCCAAAACCCGAGGACAATGTCCTCATCCACAGTTAGAAAAGTTAACCAGATTTTTTTTCGCTGTCACTCAATTTTTACATATTTGTGACAATTACTTGCGCGTTAAGCCGGTCATGTTAAGAGTTAATTCAAATAAAGCCTTTAGAAGGAAAGATTCATGCGTTTATCGTCATATTTCCTGCCCACACTGAAAGAGAATCCGGCGGAAGCTCAAATCGTTTCGCATCGGCTGATGTTGCGCGCCGGTATGGTGCGCCAAAGCGCGGCGGGTATTTATAGCTGGCTGCCGCTTGGGCTTCGGGTGTTGCGGAAAATCGAAAACATTGTGCGCGATGAGCAAAATAGAGCAGGCGCGGTTGAAGTGCTGATGCCGACTTTGCAGCCGGCTGATATTTGGCGCGAGTCGGGTCGCTATGATGATTATGGCAAGGAAATGTTGCGCATTACCGATCGTCATGAGCGCGACTTGCTGTATGGGCCGACCAATGAAGAATTGATTACGCAAATTTTCCGCGACAATGTTGTCAGCTACAAGGATTTGCCAAAAAATCTCTATCATATTCAATGGAAGTTCCGCGATGAGATTCGCCCGCGCTTTGGCGTGATGCGCGGTCGCGAGTTTTTGATGAAAGACGGCTATAGCTTCGATATTGATGAGACCGCGGCGCGTAATGCCTATTTCAAAATGTTTCTGGCCTATTTGCGCAGCTTTCGTCGCATGGGGCTTAAAGCGATGCCGGTGGCGGCTGATACCGGCCCGATTGGCGGCGATTTGAGCCATGAATTTATTATTTTGGCAGAGACCGGCGAGTCTGAGATTTTCTGTCATGCCGATATTCTTGATTTGCCGATACCCGATGCCGATGCGGCTGAACATGGCAGCGATTTGTCAGCCTTGGTTGAGCCGTTTACCGCTCATTATGCGCGCTCGGATGAATTGCACGATGCCGATAAATTTGCCGCCGAAGTGCCAAGCGACAAGCAAGTTGTGGCGCGCGGTATCGAGGTCGGTCATATTTTCTATTTCGGCACTAAATATTCTGAACCGATGAAAGCAACGGTTGATGGGCCGGATGGCAAGCCGGTGGCCTTGCATAGCGGCTCTTACGGCATTGGCGTGTCGCGTTTGGTTGGCGGCATTATTGAAGCCAGCCATGATGATGACGGCATTGTGTGGCCATGGGCTGTCGCGCCGTTTCATGTCGGCCTTATCAATTTGAAGGTCGGGCATGAGGGCTGCGATGCCATGTGCGGGCAATTATATGACGCGCTGACACAAAACGGCCTTGATGTTTTATACGATGATAGAGATGAACGCGCCGGAGCGAAGTTCTCGACAATGGATTTAATCGGTTTGCCGTGGCAAGCCGTCATTGGTCCACGCGGGGCAGATGCCGGTGAGGTGGAGATTAAAAATCGTGCCACCGGTGAGAAACAAACCATGTCGCTGGAGGCTGCGCTAAAGCTGCTTTCAGCACCGCCCCAATAGGGCGCGATAGGACGCACACCGCATGAGAGCTTTCAGCGCATTGGAATGGCAGATTGCCGGGCGGTATTTACGGGCTCGCCGCCGCGAGAGCTTTATTTCGGTGATTGCCGGTATTTCGTTTCTCGGCATTATGCTGGGCGTCGCCACGCTGATTGTTGTGATGGCGGTGATGACCGGCTTTCGGGCTGACTTGCTCGACCGTATTTTGGGTGTTAACGGCCACGCGACTGTGCGCAGCTATGACACGCAGTTTCAAAACCGCGACGGCTTGGTTGTTGATTTGCAAAAAGCTGAGGGCGTTGTGCTGGCAACGCCGTTGATTGACGGGCAGGCGATGTTGTCATCAGGTGATGCCGCGCGCGGCGTGTTGGTGCGCGGATTGCCGCTCGATAAGCTGAAGCAATTGCCCAGCCTTGACGGCAATATTATTGACGGGTCTCTGGATGATTTGACCGGCCGTGCCAGCATTGCCATTGGGGCGCGACTGGCGGAACGTTATCGCTTTTCTATCGGAGATAAAATCTCGCTGATTTCACCGCGCGGCACGGTAACGCCTTTCGGCACAGCACCGCGCCTGAAGCAGTTCAAAGTGGTGGCGATTTTTCGCGTCGGCCTGTCTGAATATGATTTAAACTTTACCTTCGTGCCAATGGCAGCAGCGGCCGATTTTTTCGGGCTGGGCGACAATCATGGGGCGATTGATATTATTCTCGACGACCCCGATAAAATTGACGTTTACGCCGATGATTTGCGCGACCGCATTGGCGAGCGGCATTATCTGATTGATTGGAAGCAGAGCAATCGCACACTGGCCGGCGCGTTGGAAGTCGAACGCAATGTGATGTTTCTCATTCTGACGATGATTTTGCTGGTCGCCGCGCTGAATATTATTTCCGGTCTGGTGATGCTGGTGCGCGATAAAGGCCGCGATATCGCTGTGTTGCGCTCTATGGGCGCGGGACGCGGTATGATTATGCGGGTGTTTTTTATCACCGGTGCCAGTATCGGTGTTGTCGGTACGCTTG
>CBFHPF010000088.1:0-3094 GCA_965657665.1 Alphaproteobacteria bacterium
CGCTGGCTTAACGAAGCTATCGGCCATCTGTCCGTTATTCCCTTGGCTTATAGCTATAAAGTGTTGAAGCTGACGCATTTGGAACATCATAAAAACGCCAATACGCCGGAGCTTGACCCCGACCAGATTTACAATAATGGCAAAAATCTGTGGGAGACGATTAAAGCCAATATTGATAGCTTTCAACCGGCCTCAAAAGCCGCGCAATCTTATGCCAATACGCTGCAACGCTTGGGCACAAAAGAAGCGCAAAATGCCTATCTGACGCAAATCGGTATTTTGCTCGCGCAAATGGCGGTCTTTTTCACCTGCGCGGCCTATGGATATGCGCTTGAAGCGCTGCTTTTATGGTGGTTGCCATTGAAGCTGGGCGTCATTTATCTGCGCATTTATCTGTCATGGTTGCCGCATTATCCGGGCAATGAAACCAGCCGCTATAAAAACACACGCGGCTTTAAAAGCTGGCTTGGTGTTTGGAGTTCACTCGGCATGACGGCGCATATTGTGCATCATTTGCACCCGCGCATTCCGCTCGATAAAACGCCGGTTGCTTTGCGCGAGCTTTATCCGATTTTGGAAGCGCGCAATTGCGATATTTTGGACCGCGAACACGCCCACTAAAAATTTATCCGGCGACTTGCCAGCCTGCGACATTTAGGCCAAGCTATTAAAAATGCTTGGGAGGGCAAAATGAGTGCAGCAGAAAAAACTTTTGAAATGCCGGATAACGGCTTTGATATGGCACGTCCGGAACTCTACGCCAGCGAAGATGTTTTAGAGCAATTTAAACTCTTGCGCGAAAACGATCCGGTGCACTTCGCCGAAAACAAACATTTCGGCCCGATGTGGCACATTACTCGCTACAAAGATTGTGTCGCGGTTGATACAGACCACAAACGTTTTTCATCATCTGACCAATTTGGCGGCATTCAAATTGATGACAACATTGTCCGCCCGCCTGTTGAAGGTGTCGAGATTTCGGCCTTCATCACTAAAGACCAGCCGCATCATGCGCCCATTCGAAAGTCAGTTCAGCCAATTGCCTCGCCGCCGGCTCTCGACAGCTTTAAAGATTTGATTTGGGAACGTACAAATAATGTGCTCGACGCTCTGCCCGAGGGTGAAACTTTCAACTGGGTAGACGAAGTATCGATTGAGTTAACCACGCAAATGCTTGCTACTTTGTTCGATTTCCCCTTCGAAGACCGCCACCTGCTGACTTTTTGGTCAGACATGACAACAGCGACCGAAGGCTCCGACCATTTCCCCGGTCAAGAGGAGCGGGTTCAGCATTTGATGGATTGCCTCAATTATTTCACAGAGTTGCGTGAGAAACGCGCCAATGGCGCACCGAGTTTTGACTTGGTGTCGATGATGGCGCGCGACCCGAACACCAAAGATATGGATGCGATGAACTTCCTCGGCAATTTGCTACTACTGATTGTTGGCGGCAATGACACAACGCGCAACTCTATGTCAGCCAGTATTAACGCTTGGAACAAATTCCCCGATGAGTTTGCCAAGCTGCGCGATGACCCGTCATTGATTGACAATATGGTTGCCGAAGTTATTCGCTGGCAGACGCCGCTTTCGCATATGCGCCGCACCGCGCTTGAAGATGTCGAGCTGGGCGGTAAGACCATCAAAAAAGGCGACAAAGTCGTGATGTGGTATTATTCCGGCAATCACGATGAAGACGTGTTTGGAGACCCGCGGACGATTAAATTCGACCGCCCGAACGGCAATAATCATTTGTCATTCGGCTTCGGTATTCACCGTTGCATGGGCCTGCGGGTTGCTGAATTGCAATTGCGCATTTTGTGGCAACAAATCCTCGAGAAATTCGAGAAGATTGAAATTGTTGAAGAACCTGTGCGCTTGAAATCAAACTTCGTTAACGGCTATACCGACATGCAGGTAAAAGTTACCCGCCGTTAACAGGAGTTCTTCGTGTCTGATAAAATTCGCTGGGGCATTCTCGCCACAGGCAATATTGCCGCGCAATTCGCCACCGATTTAAAACACAGCCATAGCGGCGTATTGGTGGCGGCTGCCAGTCGTGACATTGCCAAAGCGGAAGCGTTTTGTGCCGAACATGGCGGCGACGCCATGGGTGATTACCAATCTCTTTTGGCGCGTGATGATATCGACGCGGTTTACATCGCCACACCGCATGACAGTCATGTGCATTGGGCAAATGCCGCAATGGCCGCCGGTAAAGCGGTTTTGTGTGAAAAACCGCTTGGGCTAAATCAGGGCGAAGTGCTGCATCTTTACGGCGAAGCGGCGCGGCGCAATGTGCTGCTGGTCGAGGCGTTAATGTATCTCATGCATCCGCGCATGCACCTTGCCAAAAAACTGATTAATGAGGGTGCTATTGGCGACGTAACCGGCTTTTCATCTGCCTTCGGTTTTGCCTTTCCGTTCAATAATGACCATCGGCTGTATAATATTGACCGCGCCGGTGGTGGCATTCTTGATATCGGTATTTATCCGCTAACTGCTGCGCGTTATCTCATTGGCGAGCCGAACGGGCTGAGCGGCGAAGCTCGCCTCGCGCCATCAGGTGCCGATGCCGAAGCCAAAGCGACGCTCAATTATGACGGCTTTGACGCGCATTTGCATTGCGCCATTGATACTGAATTTGACTGGCACATCACGGTTGAGGGCAAAAAGGCCACGCTGAAAATCAGCCAACCTTGGCATCCGGGACCGGAAAATAATCATATTCTTATCACCGATAATGACGGCGGCGAGAGCGTGCATCAAAGCGACGACCAACGCCCGCTTTATGCCATTGAAGCTGACCATATCGGTGAGTTGATACAGCGCGGCGCGCAAAGCTCTGATTTGGTGACACCGGATTTCTCCATCAACACCGCCTATTGGCTGGACCGCTGGCGCGAAGCCGGTGAGGTGCGCTACGCCGCCGACACACTCGGCGCAACCGGCTTTCACGGCGCGGCAGTCAAGCTTGGCGCGCATAGCACGTTACCGACAGCGAAGGTCGGCGGGCTGGATAAAGAAGTGTCAAAACTCGTGCTCGGCACAGACAATCAAATCGACGCGCCAACCATGGCAGCAATGGCTGATG
>CBFHPF010000088.1:3354-6001 GCA_965657665.1 Alphaproteobacteria bacterium
TGGATAGACGCGCTGAACCGCGAAGTCAGTGCCGGACGCATCAATCAATTTGGTGGCTCGAACTGGACAGCCGAACGCATTGACGAAGCCAATGCCTATGCAAGTGCCAATGGGCTGCAAGGCTTTTCGCTATTGTCGAATAATTTCTCATTGGCCCGCATGGAAGACCCGGTTTGGCCGGGCTGTCTTGCCAGCTCGACAGATAATTTCCGCGACTGGCACACAGAAAATGCGTTTCCGTTGCTGCCTTGGTCAGCACAAGCGCGCGGCTTTTTTCTTGATTGGGATGGCACAGGTCTGGCGGCAACCCGCCATGGCGCGGACCCGACTGATGAAGAAATGCAGCGCGTTTGGGGCTCAACTGAAAATATGGAGCGGCGCAATCGGGCCTTTCAACTGGCCGATGAATTGGGCGTGAGTGCGTTGCAAATCGCCCTCGCCTATGTGGTCAACCAGCCCTTCCCGTGCTGTGCGATTATCGGCCCGCGTAACCCAATGCAAATGCAAGACAGCGTGGCGGCAGCGCAAATCAATTTGTCACAAGCGCAAATTGATTGGCTGGATTTACGGGCGTAACAAACGCCAGATAAATCGTAACCAGCGATTATTCAGCGCGTGCAAAACCAAATCAAACCGCTTACCCGCCAACGCTCCGCGCGACATATTGGCGACAGTCGTCAGGCGTAAAGACATAATCATTTCTTCGCGCATTTTTTGGGCGACAGCGGTTTCCTTGGTTTTACCCATCGCCTGCCCCGCCATTTCTAAAGCGGATGCCGCAATGCGCTTGCCGAGCCAATGGTGGCTAATATCGGCCAAAGTTGAGTTGGCATGATATGGCTTGATGCTTTCGGGCGCGGTGATGTTCAACCCCAATGCCGTCAGTTGCGCATCCGACATCAGCACATAAGGCGCCTCAGATAGCGGCGCGCTATTGCGCTGACAACCCGACGGCAAACTGACCCGCACGGCGTCGCGAATATCGATACTGGAGGCGGCGAACAGAATTTCAAACGCGCCCGCCTCAACATCCCAATCATCCAACACCACATCGAAATAAGCGAAAGCGCGTTTCGTTAAGGTAAAAACCAGCTCACGAGATTCATTCGGCGCGAGAAAAACTTTTTCAAACGCTTTTAATTCGCGGTCAGGCCGATAGGCCGTGCTTTCGATATCGCGGACATAAAGCTGAACGATTTCAGCCCCCGCACACGCGCCCGTATTGGTCACGGTAACAGCGACTTGCAACGTCTCGCTATCGTCGCGCCAGTCAGTCACCACACGCGCCGCGCTATAGGTAAATTGCGTATAGCTGAGGCCATGCCCGAAAGCGAACAGCACCTGCTTGTCATGCGTGGTGAAATGGCGATAGCCGACATTCAGCCCTTCGCGATAAATCAATTGGCGCGGATGGCTGGCAAAATTTTCTTGGCTTGGGCAATCGCTTAAGGCGAGCGGAAATGTTTCCGCTAACTTGCCGCTCGGATTAACCGTGCCATACAGCAAGTCAACCAGCGCACCGGCACCGGCCTGACCGGCCAGATAAATCTCCAAAATAGCCGGCACTTTCGCGACCCAAGGCATCTCAATCGGCGCGCCATTAGACAGCACCACCACACAATTCGGATTGGCGGCCGCCACCGCTTCTATCAACGCCTCGATTTGCGCGGGCTGGCGCAAATGCGCCCGATCAAAACCTTCAGCCTCAAATAAGGGCGGCAATCCGGCGAGAATAACCGCCACATCCGCCGCCTTGGCAATCGCCACGGCCTCGCCAATCATCGCCTCATTTTCCTCAGCCAACTCATGGTCAAAGCCGACAGCATAGGCGACCCGACCCGCGCTGAGCTTTTCCTGCAATGCCGCCAGTGGCGTATCCAAACGGGTTGGATTGACTTGCGATGAACCGGCACCTTGAAAGCGCGGCATCTCGGCAAACGCGCCAATAAGCGCAACCGATTTCGTGTCATCAAGCGGCAGAACAGCATCCGCGTTTTTGAGCAGCACCGCGCCCTCTGCCGCCGCACGGCGCGCCAAAGCGTGATGCGCGTCAAAATCTACTTCAGTGCTTTCGCGGTTATTCTGTGCCGCCAAAATCAATTCTGTCACGCGGCAAGCAGCGCGGTCGAGATGGCTTTCAGATAATGTACCATTCGCCACTGCCTTGGCGACCAGCGCATCATTCGCCCCGCCCGTGCTTGGCATTTCTACTTCCAAACCGGCAGCAACACCACGCGGGCGGTCATTAACCGCGCCCCAATCGGTCACTACCAAGCCCTTAAAGCCCCAGCGATCGCGCAAAATAGCCGTCAGCAATTCTTCATGCTCGGAACAATACACGCCGTCAAACCGGTTATAGGCGCACATCAACGTCCACGGCATGGCTTGATGAACCGTCGCCTCAAAAGCCGGAAGATAAATCTCAAACAGGCTGCGGCGGTCAACCAGCGTGTCCACCACCATGCGTTGCGCTTCCTGATTATTCACCGCGAAATGCTTCACACTCGTGCCAATGCCGACCGATTGCACACCGCCAACAAAAGCCGCCGCCATTTCACCGGCCTGATACGGGTCTTCCGAATAATATTCAAAATTGCGCCCGCATAGCGGGTTGCGCTTGATATTCACGCCGGGTGCCAAAAGAACA
>CBFHPF010000089.1:0-5989 GCA_965657665.1 Alphaproteobacteria bacterium
AACCCTGAACCGATACGCTATGAATTGCGTCGTCAATGGGTGGTTGAGGGCAATCTGAAAAACAGCGCACGGCATATTTATGCCAAGCGTGTGCTGCGCTTTGATGAGGATAGCTGGCAAATCACCGGTGGTGAAATGTATGACGGACGCGGCGAATTATGGCGCGTGCAAGAAGTCGGACAAGCGCCGGATTATCGCCCCGAAGCGATGACCTGCTGGACCACAGGCGGCGAGTGGATTTATGACTTGCTGGCCGGTCGTTATATCGCCTTGCAGCTTAAATCAGGTCGTCCGGCCAATGTGGTGACAGGCCTCGACCGTCTGACACCGAATTACTACACACCGGCTAACGTCCGCCGACTAGGCAGATAACGTCCGCCGACTTGGTCGTTAGTTGAGCAGGTAAAGTCCGCCGACAAATAATCGGCGAACTCATTTAAGGGCGGTCCGATGGGCCGCCCTTTTTGCGCGCCTTATGCCGCCATCCCTCTTGCAAAAAACCGCCGCCCCTCTACGATAAACGGCACGAACCGAGGGATAGAGAAACAGAGGGAGGCTTTCATGCAGCACGTGCAATTGCCCGATTGCGTCACCATCACACGCGACGGCGCCATCGCCACCGTCACCCTCGACCGCGGCGTTGATTATGGCGGCGGCATGAACCCGCTTTCAGCCGAAGCCATGGAAGGCTTGCGCGATGCAGCGCGTCTCTTGAAAGATGATATCAGCGTGCATTGCGTGATTTTGCGCGGCGCGCGCGTCTTTTCCATCGGTGCCGATTTAAAAGATCCGGACATGCATACGCATGATTTGCCGAAGCTGGAGCAGCGGCAAAAATTACTGCTCGGGCCGGATATGTGCGCCGCTTGGGAGGCGCTGGAACAAATCACCATTTGCGCGATGGAAAAATACTGCATTGGCGGCGGCCTCGCCTTGGCGGCATCATGCGATTGGCGCATCGCCTCAGCCGATTGCGATATCCGCCTGCCCGAAGTGCCACTCGGCATTAATATGTCATGGCAGGCCAATCCGCGCCTCACTGTGTTGCTGGGGCCGTCGCGCGCCAAGCAATTGATAATTTTGGGCGAAAGCCTCGCCCCCGAAAAAGCCGAGGCATGGGGGCTGGTCGATGCGCTGGTCGCGCCTGGCGAAACCGCCGCGATGGCGCAAAAATGGGCTGAGAAAATCATCGCCCTGCCGCCTATTCCGGTGCGTATGAGCAAACAAGCGATTAACGCGCAAGCCAATGCGCTCAATCATTTATCGAGTTTTATGGATCGCGAGCAATATGCGCTGCTGACCGGCTCGGATGAAAACAAAGCGGCGGTGCGCGCCGTTTTCAACAAAACCAAATAGACATGAACGGGAGACAATCATGCGGGTAGACGGAAAAATGGCCTTCATCACAGGCGGCGCGCAAGGCTTGGGCCGCGCTTCGGCTTTAATGCTGGCCAAAGAAGGCGCCAAAGTCGCCATTAGCGATATTAATGATGACGGTGCCAAAGCCGTCGCCGATGAGGTGAACGCGCTTTATCCGGACCGCGCCTTCGCCTATCACCTCGATGTCACCAGCGAAGAAAACTGGCAGGCCGCGCTGGCCGCCGCGCATGAAGATATGGGCGGGCTCAATGTGCTGCTCAATAATGCCGGCATTGGCGGCGGCACAACCGTTGAAGATACCGATTTTGAAACCTGGAAGCGGGTGCATGCGGTTGATACGGATAGTGTTTTCCTCGGCTGTAAATATGCCATTCCGCTGATGGCGCCGCATGCGCCGGGCTCCATCATTAACATTTCATCCATTGCCGGTCTTATCGCCGGCCATAATATGGCGGCATATAATTCGGCCAAAGCCGGTGTGTGGCTGTTGTCAAAATCAGTTGCGCTGCATTGCGCCAATCGCGGCTATAAAATCCGCTCCAATTCCATTCACCCGACTTTCATCGACACGCCGATTTTGGACGGCATGGGCGGCGCGATGAGCCGCGATGAGTTAAAGGAAAAATTGGCGCGGCAAGTGCCTTTGGGCGAAGTCGGTGACCCTGATGATGTCGCGCATGCGGTGGTTTATCTGGCCAGCGATGAAAGCAAGTTCATGACCGGTGCCGAGATAAAGCTCGATGGCGGCATTTCTGCCCGATAATTTCAGGAGGCGCACATGCTGACACCGGCCGATGATTATCCGCTGCATCAAACGCCCGAGCCGCTGGCTTATGCGGGCAGTGACCGCAATTTTTATGACCGGTTTTTCTTTAACGGTTATAGCGCGGACGGGTCAATTTTCTTTGCGTTGGCGTTGGGGGTTTATCCGCAGCTCAATATTATGGATGCCAGCTTCGCGCTGTCTTATGAGGGGCGGCAATATAATTTGCGCGCCTCCAAGGAAATGCTGGGCGACCGGCTTGACCTCGCCATCGGGCCGATAAAGCTGGAAATTGTTAAGCCGCTCGAGAAAACCCGCATCATCATAAGCGATAATGAAAGCGGGCTGGCGGCTGATATTGTCGCCATCGGTCGGCATTTCCCGATTGAGGAACCTCGCTTCACCCGCCGCCAAGGCACGCGGCTGATGATGGATTTGACGCGGGCCACGCAAAATATCAGCTGGCAGGGGCAGGTGAGCCTTAACGGCAATAAGTTGGATGTCGGCGCATGTCGCGGCACGCGCGATCGCAGCTGGGGCATTCGCCAAATTGGCGCTGCCGATGCACAAGCACCTGTGCCGCCCGCCCCGCAGCAATTTTATTGGCTTTGGACACCTGTCAATTTTGAGCAATTGGCATTTTTTGCCCATACCAATGATGATGGTGAGGGTGTGCATTGGAATCGCAAAGCCGTGCTGCATGATTTTGCCAAACAGCAAAAACTTGAAATCGACCGACTGGAATTCGCCGCGCAATATCATGACAAGACGCGCCGCATAAGCGGGTTGGAAATTAGCGCGCCCGATTTGGCTGTGCAGTTCACGCCCTTGGCGCGGATGTTTTATATGCAAGGGTTGGGCTATATCCATCCGCAATGGAACCATGGCACGCATCATGGCGCGCTGCATGTCGCGCATGATGTTATCGAGCTGGATGAGGCGGAAGCCGCGCTGAAAGCCGGTAAAATGGAAAATCTGCATGTGCAAACGCTGTCCGCCGTGCGGTTGGAAACTGCCGGTACAACGCACGAAGGACATGGTGTGATTGAGCAATTATTCATCGGCCCGCATGCGCCCAGTGGTTTTAACGACCTTCTCGACCGGATTATGACATGAGCTTGCGCGACCATCCCGACAGCTTTGACGCTGCGTTTTTGGCTGCCATATTCGGCCAAGAGGCGGACGCATTAACCGGCTTTTCATATGCGCCGGTTGGCACCGGCCAAGTCGGGGACAGTTTTCGCCTCAGTTTGGATTGGGCGGATAAAACCGACGCGCTTCCCGCGACAATTGTCGCTAAATGCCCGGCCGCAGATGCGGTGAGCCGCGAGACGGCGCGCAATCTCAATCTGTATGAAATTGAAACGCAGTTTTATCGCCACTTTGGCGCAAGCTGCGGCGCGCGCGTGCCGCATGTTTATGTGACGGATTATGATGCCGCCAGTGGCGACGGTCTTTTGCTGTTCGAAGACATGTCACCGGCGGCGCAAATTGCTCAAATGGATGGCTGCGCGCTCGACCAATTGCGCGCGGTTTTGGCGGAAGCTGCGCTTTTGCATAAAAGCCATTGGAATGATGAAAGCCTCACGCAATTTGGATTTTTGACCTATAGCCAACAAGAAGAGCGCCGTGCCTTTATTGCCGGTCTATTGCCTGCGGTTTATCCTGAATGGCGCGCCCGTTATGCGACCCGTTTGGACAAAGATATTCTTGATATGGGCGAAAAGCTGTCGGCGCAGTTTAACACTTATTTACAGCCGCGTGATGGCCCGCAAGTGCTAACCCATGGCGATTTGCGCTTGGATAATATTTTATTTTCCGACGCTAAAGGGCGGGCGATTTTGCTGGATTGGCAAACCGCCTCAGCCGGATCGCCTATGGCAGATATTGCCTATTGTATTGCGACAAGCCTGAAAGATGCCGCCGCGCGCGCCGCGCATGAAGAAGCTTTGGTCAGCGATTATTTTGCCGCTTTGGGCGATTGTGTCGGCGCTTATGATTTCGAACAAGCTTGGCATGATTATCGCCGCGCTGCTTTTTCGGGTTTTATTATGGCGGTTATTTCGTCAATGATTGTTGAGCGCACCGAGCGCGGCGATGAAATGTTCGCCGTGATGGCTGAACGCTCCGGCCAACAGGCCTTGCATCTGGATGCGCTATCATTAATTTAGGGCGCAGATAGTTAAAACGCAGGTTTTGCGCCGCTTTAAGCGCGGTCGCCAAAAGAGGGAATTTGAAATGAGCTATGAATGTTTTGATGTGTCGATTGAGGCAGGCATTGCCCATATCGTCATGAACCGTCCGGAAAAGCGCAATAATATGAACCGTGCTTTTTGGCGCGAATTGCCTGAGCTTATTGAAAAATTAGATGCCGATGCGGAGGCGCGGGTGATTGTTTTATCGTCAACCGGCCCGCATTTTTGCGGCGGTATTGA
The DNA here is from genome assembly GCA_965657665.1 of Alphaproteobacteria bacterium. Classification (GTDB taxonomy): domain Bacteria; phylum Pseudomonadota; class Alphaproteobacteria; order RS24; family RS24; genus UBA8337. The sequence goes on from CBFHPF010000089.1 coordinate 4,579, forward strand.
CGTTTCTATGTTCAGCGATGGCGAGGCACAAAACGCGCCTGCGCCGCATGCCAAGCGGACGCGGGCGTTAGAGTTTCTCGATACGGTTGAGCGCATGCAACACAGCTTTTCTGTTTTAGAGGCGTGCCGCTTGCCGGTTTTGGTGGCGATTCAAGGTGGCTGCATTGGCGGCGGGGTCGACTTAATCACCGCGGCTGATATGCGCTATGCAACCAAAGACGCGTTTGTGACGATTTATGAAACCAAAATTGGCATGACAGCCGATGTCGGCACATTTCCGCGCATTGTCAAACTGATACCCGAAGGCATTGTGCGCGAGCTGGCCTATACCGGACGGCGCATGGCGGCCGATGAGGCGGCCAATATCGGCCTTATCAATCGGGTGTTTGACGACCATAAGGCCATGCTGGACGGGGTGATGGAAATTGCCCGTGAGATTGCCGCCAATGCGCCGCTGGCTGTGCATGGCTGTAAGCGCGCCATTACGTATGCGCGCGACCACACCACGCAAGAAGGCCTTGATTGGATTGGCCTGTGGAATGCGTCCATGCTGCATAATGATGAGATTATGGAAGCGATGCAGGCGCGCGCCGAAAAACGGCCCGGAGATTTTGCTGAATTGCCAAAACGCACTATCGGCAAAAAGGTGGTCTGATGTCGATTTTCACAACCCCGCTGCTCAGTCCCTTCTTGCGGTTTTTGTCATGGCTGGTGTTGCTGCTTATCGGCTGGCGGCCGCGCGCCAGCGTGCCGGTTGAAATGAAAAAATGCGTGATTATTGTCGCGCCGCATACCAGCTATTGGGATTTTGCGCTGTTTTTGCCAATTGTTTTTGTTCTGCGCTTGCGGCTTCGCGTGCTGATTAAGCACAGTTTATTTTGGCCGCCAGTCGGATGGTTTTTGCGCTATTGCGGGGGCATACCGGTCGATCGTCGTTCGTCAAAAAACTACGTCAAAATATTGGCGCGGCAATTTGAAGAGCGCGATTTTTTCCATTTATTGGTGACACCGGAAGGCACGCGCAGCCCGCGCACCCATTGGAAGACCGGATTTTATCAAATCGCTATGGAAGCCAATGTGCCGATTCTGATGGCAGCGGTGGATGAAAAAACCAAAACGGTTGGTATTGAGCGGTTTTTATATCCGAGTGGCGATTTGGAAGCCGATATGGCGGAAATTTATGCGTTTTATGACCAGTTTGGCGGCTTGCGGCCTGAAAACTATGCCTCGCCCAATAAGCCGGCCCCTGGCGATGTCGCGAGCAAGAAATAGGCGAAAAATAAACGGGACGCGCCGATAAAAGCGCATCCCGTTTTTTCTTTATGGCCCGAAAGGCCCCCGTATTTTCAAAATGGGATTAGCCACCCATTTTATAAAAGCACAGCTTATTGCCGTCCGGGTCGCGCACATA
>CBFHPF010000090.1:0-5913 GCA_965657665.1 Alphaproteobacteria bacterium
TTAAATTCGATTTACAAAACCAATAGTCAGGTTTTCGATCAGATTTTCTTCAATCTGGCGCATAATAATTCATCGCAGGGCGATACTGGTTATTTGGATTATAAATCCAATAATCTGTCCGGCGGCATGCGCTTTATTGTCGGTGCGTTTTTCGTCCAGCCCTATATCAGCTATTCCGATATTGAAAACGACTTGGACAGCTTGGGCAATCTGTCCATCACCAATTATAATCTGGCTATTAATCGCAAATTTGGGGCCAAAATTGATGTCGGCCTGTCAGCCGCTCAATCCGTGCGCGCCTATGAGGGCGACAAAGACAGCAATGATGGTGATACGCTGAGTTATACGCTGCAAGGCAGCTATCAAGTGCTGCCGCGTATGCGGGTCGGCCTATCGGCCAATTTCCAAGATGTCACCGGCGAGACCAATAAGGATTTGACCAAGGAAGTAATGAATTACGGCGGCTCGGTGACAATTGTGCCGGCTGGCGGGCATGTTTTGAACCTGTCTTATCAAAGCGGCTCATCCGAACATGCGAATATTTACTCAGCTTCTATCGGGCAAAATTCCGATGGTAAGAAACGCGAAGACGACACTATCAGATATAATGCCAGCTATTCCGTTAGCGGCGCCAATGTGTCTGACATGCTTTCTGATATGCGCTTTTCGTTGAACTATGGCTATAGCGAAACGGATTCGAACTTTACCGACTTTATTAATGACAAGACCACAATCGGCTTGAGCATAAATTACAATAAAGCGTTCTAATCAACCAATAGCTCGGCAAACACGCTGAGCCATAAAGCGATGCTCACCGCACCCAGCACTGTTGTCACGACAATGGCGCTGGAGGCGGTGTCTTCGGCTGTCTTATATTGCTCGGCAAAAACAGCTGTGAATACACCCGTCGGCATAGCCGCCAAAACCGTGATGGTGGCGGTAAAAAGCGGCGGCAAGGCGAATAGATAATGGGCGCATAAAAACACCAAAAGCGGATGCACGCCCAATTTAAACACACCGATGTAAAGCGAAGGACCAAGGCTGGCACGCCAGCGAATAAACGCCAATCGCCCGCCGACTGCCACCAGCGCGACCGGAATAGCGGCACTGCCCAATAAATCCAAAAATCGGTCAATCGGCGCGGCCAAGCCAAATCCGCTGAAATTCCAAATCACACCGGCGGCCAGCGCAATCATCACATGCTGATCACGCATGGCGCGGCCCAATTTTGGCACAAACTCGCGCCATTTCAATTGTGGGTTGGTTGTCACTTCAAGACCGGTTAAAGCGACCGTAAAAATCAGTAAGCCATGAAAAGCCAATATCAGAAACAATGGTAAACCGGCTTGCATACCAAATGCCGTCAAAATAATGGGAATGCCCAACATCACCGTATTGGAAAACGCACTGCCAAAACCGATAATGACTTTCTCAGCACTGCTGGTGCGCGAAAACACCAAAAAGGCGACAATTATCGACAAAGCCATCGCTGCCAACATGGCGCCATAATAAGACAGCCACAGCCCCCAAGGAATAATTTCAGGAAACTCGGTCAGCGCGACATTGCGAAACAGTAACGCCGGTGCCGCCATGACAAAAACAAAGCGGTTAAGCGTCAGCACATTGTCTAACGACAACACACCGCGCCGCCCACTGACATAGCCGACAGCGATGACGGCAATGACCGGAAAAATAACCCCGATGGCCTGAACTAGTGCGTTTCCCATGCGGCTTGATTAGCAGTTTTTAAACGATAGAAAAGATTTTTCTATTCACTTGCTTTATAGCAAGGGCGATTTAACTGACCCCTCATGCAAGCCGAACCGAAACAATTTACCGACCGCGATGCGCTGATTGCGCATGTGAAATCACTATCTCCCGAACTGGATGCTCGTGAGCAAGCCAGCCCCATAATTGGTGGACGGCAAGCGGGAGAGGCGCGCCTCAAAGCCGTTGACCCGATTGCTTACGGGCGCTCGCGCAATTTTCTCGATGGCGCGGTAACGCGGCTGTCGCCTTATATTCGCCATGCCATTGTCAGCCTTAATGAAGTCCGCAATCTGGCGCTTGAAAGCGGCGACGGCAAAGCAATTGAAAAATTCATTCAAGAATTGGGCTGGCGCGATTTCTGGCAGCGTGTTTATAAACAAAACCCTGAATGGATTTGGCACGATGTCGAGGCTTATAAAACCGGCTTTTCAGCTGATGATTATGCCGATGAGCTGCCGCAGGATATTTTAGCCGCCGAGACAGACAGCGCGGCGATGAACCATTTTATCAATGAGTTGAAAACCACCGGCTATTTGCACAATCATGCGCGCATGTATTTGGCTGCTTATATTGTGCATTGGCGGCGCGTAAAATGGCAGGCGGGCGCAAAATTTTTCCTCGCCCATTTGCTGGATGGCGATGCAGCGTCAAATAATTTGAGCTTTCAGTGGGTCGCCAGCACTTTTTCCAATAAGCCGTATTTTTTCAATCTCGAAAATCTCGAGAAATTTGCCGGCATGCATGCGCCTTGCAAATATCACGATAATAAATGTTTTGGCGGAAGCTATGATGATTTGGCGATGCGCCTGTTTCCGCATATGGAGGCGTTATGAGCCGTCTTATTTGGCTACACGAAGATTGCCTGCGCGCTGACCATCCACTGTTTGCCGCCGCCAATGATAAGGCCGCGCGCGCCGTGTTCATTTGGGATGACGCATATCTGACGGCAATGGGCTATGGGCTGAAACGGCGGGTGTTTATTTATGAGACCTTGCTGGAATTGCCGGTTGAAATTTATCGCGGTGCGACGGCTGAAACCCTCACCGCTTTGGCGCAGCACTTTGAGGCCGATGAGATTTTCACCGGCAAAACACCCAATCCGGCATTGAAACAAATCATGGATGATGCGCGCGGCGATAAAAAACTAACCGCCATTGCCGACACGCCCTTTGTGCAAATGGATGCCGTGCCTGAATTGCGGCGGTTTTTCAAATATTGGAACAAAGCCAAGAAGAACGCATTTTTGTTCGATGGTCGCCCTTAATTCGCCCTTAAGCGACTTGATTGAACATTAGTTCGGAAGGGCCGCCTCAACAGCGCGTTTTAATTTTTTTGATTGCGGCTTGGTCATGGACGAAAAATATGTCACCGGCACACCATCGCCATTTATCAAAAACTTATAAAAATTCCAGCGCGGCGTGGCACCGGTTTCAGCCTTCAGCCATTTATAAAGCGGATGCGCCGCCTCGCCTTTAACGGTTAATTTGTCGCTCATTGGAAAATTAATGGCGAAATTGACCTCACAAAATTCTTTAATCTGCCCGTTAGTGCCCGGCTCTTGATTGCCGAAATCATTGCTCGGCACACCCAATACCACCAGGCCGCGCGCGCGATAATCATCCCACAAAGCCTGCAAGCCATCATATTGCTTGGTAAAGCCGCAATAGCTGGCCGTATTGACCAGCAAAATGGCCTTACCCTGATATTGCGACAAGGCCAGCTCGCCGCCATCAATCGATGGCAAAACAAAATCATAAGCGGATTTACCCCCACCTTCAGGCGCGGCGACCGCATCAGACGCCAAAGCGGGGGCGGCAAAAAAGGCCAGCAAGAACGAAAGCAAATATCTCATGGGATTGATATAGGTTCGTTGCGGTGAATGTCACACCGCTTAAATCGCCCAAAATAACCCTCTTCAACATTTTGCACGGCGCGCGCGGTTAAACATTGAATTGGCAAGCAACACAGCGATACAATAATCGAAATGAAACGGGGTAGGCTCGTGCTGGTAAAGCAAGACGACGAAACAACTTTATTTGAATGCCCCGATTGCGGGCAGCGCGGGTCTGTGCCGACACCGGTGTTGCAAAATGCCCTATCGGAAACCGATGATGTGCGCATCAGCTGCACGAATTGCCCGACTAAATTTTCACCGCTCGCGACCTATACAGCCATGGCCGAAGAAGCCAGCGATAATGGCAAAAGCGAAAACGGCGAGAGTGATAATGGCGAGAGTGATGACGCTATTATCGATGCGCTGAAAGCCAATTGGCAGGCTGCCGATGCGGCCATTTCAAAAAATAACGAGACAGCCGCCGCGCAAGATGAAAACGATAATGCCGGGGCCTTACCGGCTTGGCTGCGCCCGCCGGAGAAGAAATCCGAGCCCACCAAAAGCGCGACAACTGAGCCGCAAGAAGACATCTCGGCGAATGATGAAGCAGATGATGAAGCGGATGATGAAGCATCTAATATATCTACCAATGACGACCAAGATGCCGGAGATGATATAAGCGATGTACTGACAGACGATAATGAGCCGGTGGCAATCGCAGAAGCGGAGGATGAGCCGTTAGAGATTAGCGATAGCGCGCCGCCGCAAATGCCCGCACCTCAGACAGCTTCATATCAAACAGATGTAGAGGCAGGTTTAGAGGTAGAGCCAAAAATACAGCCAGAAGCGCCGTCCCCCGCTTTCGTACAAGCACCAGAAGAGACGCCGCAGACCTCACAAGACGCACTGACCCAATGGGATGATGTCGACGAAGAAGAGCTCGAGGAATATTCACAAGACGGTGATGTGTACCGCCAGCCGGTCGATTTGCTCAACGCTGTGCAATTAATCTTGCTCACCATTGTTGCGCTTCTATTCGCCTTTAGCGGCTTTATTTTGCTGACATCTATCTAGCGTGCTTCGTAACGCTGGCGCCGTGCGACCTAAAGCCAGCGCCGCACCCGCATTTTATAATTGCGATATATCTGCCCAAATGCGGCTTCCAAATTTTCTTCTTCGTGAACAATCCATATTTGCTGCACAAGCACCACAAAAACCGGCACCACCAAAAGTGCCGATATTTGACCGCTCGCCAAACCGCTGCCGACAAGCAGAAGCGCCATAGCGACATAAATCGGGTTACGCGAATAGGCAAACAAGCCGTCTTCCATCAAAACTTGCGGTTTGCCGTCAGGCAAAATAGTCGTCTCAGTGCGCGAAAACTTGCGCGCCATCAGCACCACACCGACAAAACAGATAAACATCAGCGCCACACCGATATATTGAAAATTCGGGTCTAAAAGCGGCTCAACCGGCGCGAAATACGCAATAATCAATTGAATGATAATGCCGGTCAAAACCATAAGCGGCGGATAAAATTTCATGGCAGGCCCCTCGATTGCTATGCCTCAGCCTATACCGAAGCGGTATAGCCGCAAAAGCGGTTTTATTGGCAATCCTCAGATAGTTGCGCGCCCAATAGGCGTTTTATTCAGCTGCGACACCCCATTAAATTACCGGCAATACTGCGTTTTAAAACCACCCTTTTACCGAACGGCCGATAAGCAAGCCGGTTGCCATAGCGATGAAAAAGAAGATAGCTTCGCTTGAGCCATAAGCCAGACTGGCAATGGCTGGACCGGGACATAGGCCACCTAAGGCCCAGCCAATGCCGAAAAGTGCAGAGCCGACGAGCAACGGCTTATCGAGTTGAGTTAAACGCGGCAAGGCAAAACTGTCAGCGAAATAGGGTGACGGGCGTTTCAGAAAATGGAAAAACACCAAATTGACCGCCAAGCCGCCGCCCATCACAAATGCTAGGCTAGGGTCCCACATGCCAGCTAAATCGAGAAAGGCGCTGACTTTGGACGGGTTCAGCATGCCTGATATGGCAAGCCCTAAGCCGAAAATCAGGCCACAGATAAAAATACTTATAATACGCATGACGGCCTCACATATGGTTGAGTAGAAAAGTGCTGATAAAGCCGGTCGTCATAAATGTCAGAACGGCTGTCAAGGAGCGAGGCGACAAGCGCGCCAGCCCGCAAATGCCATGACCCGATGTGCAACCCGCTCCAATAGCCGTGCCAATGCCGACAATCAGACCGGCCAGCAATAAGCGGGTATCAGAGGCAATAAAGTCTGCAGCA